>NZ_JBSSFA010000003.1:0-508458 GCF_054062215.1 Bacillus sp. TE9106W | reverse complement strand
TATAAGTTAGTAGAAAAACCGAAAAATGCTGAAGGAAAGTATGAAGAAGGAACGCAAGAGGTAATCTACGTATACGAAAAAGTAGAAGGAAATGTTGTAACGAAATACGTGGATAAGGATGGAAACGAGTTAGTTCCGGGAACGAGTACAACGGATCAAGTAGGAAAAGACTACAAAACAGAGTCAAAGGAGATTCCGGGCTATAAGTTAGTAGAAAAACCGAAAAATGCTGAAGGAAAGTATGAAGAAGGAACGCAAGAGGTAATCTACGTATACGAAAAAGTAGAAGGAAATGTTGTAACGAAAT
Organism: Bacillus sp. TE9106W; assembly: GCF_054062215.1. Classification (NCBI taxonomy): domain Bacteria; kingdom Bacillati; phylum Bacillota; class Bacilli; order Caryophanales; family Bacillaceae; genus Bacillus; species Bacillus sp. TE9106W. The sequence goes on along the minus strand of NZ_JBSSFA010000003.1, from coordinate 508,151 downwards.
ACGTGGATAAGGATGGAAACGAGTTAGTTCCGGGAACGAGTACAACGGATCAAGTAGGAAAAGACTACAAAACAGAGTCAAAGGAGATTCCGGGCTATAAGTTAGTAGAAAAACCGAAAAATGCTGAAGGAAAGTATGAAGAAGGAACGCAAGAGGTAATCTACGTATACGAAAAAGTAGAAGGAAATGTTGTAACGAAATACGTGGATAAGGATGGAAACGAGTTAGTTCCGGGAACGAGTACAACGGATCAAGTAGGAAAAGACTACAAAACAGAGTCAAAGGAGATTCCGGGCTATAAGTTAGTAGAAAAACCGAAAAATGCTGAAGGTAAATATGCAGAGGGAACGAAGGAAGTAACCTATGTATATGAAAAGGTAGGAGAATTGAATTCCTCAAAGGAACCGAAAGGTTCAATCGACCCAAAAGGGCCAATGAAAGATGAATCTCTGAATAAAGAAAAGCATATGTTACCAAACACAGGAGCTAAAGAAGATTCCTTATTCTGGGCAATTTTATGTATCATATCAGGATTATTAATGATTTCTTATAGGACTAAAAAGAATTTCTAACATACGAAAGTTGGAAATATTACTTGTAAATCATTTTTATGATGTAGCAATATAGTTAATTTATTATAACTTAAGGATATGAATTCAATAATAAGTTGAATTCATATCCTTTTAATTTTAAAGTAATTCGAAGGAAACAGAATGGAACATCTGGCTTTTATGATTATAAAAATTGTAATTGATGAAACAAAAGTCCACCTTTTTGAATAAAAGGGATTTTAGTGAAACTATCCAGATAAAAGGACAGAAATTTTATTAAAAGAAAAATAAGTTGAACGTTGGTTTGATATCTAGTATAGTAGTTTAATTTTTAAATTAATAACAGGAATAGAGTTTCTTTTAAATGTATTACTACTGTGTTTTCTGCTGCTGAAATTAAGAAAGGTAATGTTAATGAAACAATATTGGCATAAGCTATCGTTTCTCCAAAAAAATGTATTACTAACGGTATTAGTAATTTTGAGGCTTGTTGGAAGTATGGGGGTGTTGAGTTTTAATATGTTTCAAAATAGTATGATGTCTATATTTGAGGAGCAGTCTTTTGAAACAGGAGATACAGTATTAAATCAATTAATAGTAGATACATATTAAATAGCAGCATCAATGGTGGAAATAGATTTTATGATGGAGCAAAAAGCTTAAATAGCTTTGATAAAAGCGCATCAGAATTTACTCGTATTTTAGAATCGTTGACAGGTAGAAATGATATAAAAGAGACAACACTGAGAGAAATTAAAGATTTGATTGCATCAAGGAACTTATTAAAAAACAACTTAGCTTGGTGTCCGCTATGTTTAAATCAATGGAAAGAAGACGCTTATTATTCATTGATTTGGATGCTGAAAAATATATAAATTTCGAGATATTGTCGTATGGATATCTTTATATCTTGGTGCAAACTGATAACCCAAAACCCCCATATGGAGTAGTGTCTGTACTTAATAAACCATATAGTTTCGTAAAGTAGATAAATCATCCATAAATGTTCACAAAGTATCGTTTGATAAATATATGTTACTTAAAAACTTCAAGTATAATGGCCCTTCTTGGTGCTTTTTAGAGGTTGATTAAGTTAAAATTCTTAGTTTCTTAAGCATTGGAAAACTTATGATTGATTTTTATTATTCTTATAGTTGAAGTCACATGTATGATATGGACCATAATTTTGCCATTGTGGCAAGGTCATGGTTCTTTTTGTTTGTGGCAAAGTTATGGTTCTTTCAATTCCCTTCTCAATGCATCTTGTGTGTTATCCCCTAACGATCACAATTTTATCCCGCTATTTGCTAGGTAGTAAAACTCCCACATCAAAATTCGGCTGAAGCAAAGAAGTTAGGTGGGTGTCGGACTGCCCATAAACACCCGATTGGTGAGGGCTGATAATCAGTGGGGGATGGAAAAAAACCACTGATTAAAGTTTCATTTTATTTAAATCTTCATATATTTTGTGTTTTTGTCTATATCTATTGTAAGATTATATAGAGTTCTCCTAATAAGCTGTTATAATGACTTTTTTTAGGAGTTTAATACTTATAAATCTTAAATTGTTTTTTCAGATAGTTTTTTATCTAACTAAGTTATCTTGAAGTAGAGGTGAACCATCGGTGAGGCAGGTGTTAGTAATTAAGAATGAACGGTCTTTAGCAAAGAAAATCGTAAGCGGTTTAACCGAAGAAGGCCATTTCATTTTAAAACTTCACAATGAAAACGAAGGTTTAAATATAATATATGAACAAGATTGGGATATTATCATATTAGATTGGGATTCATTAAGCATATCCGGGCCAGAAATTTGCAGACAAATACGACTTGTTAAAATGACACCGATCATTATTGTGACTGACAATATTTCTAGTAAGGATTGCGTGGTAGGGTTACAAGCAGGAGCTGATGATTATATAAGAAAACCATTTGCGAAAGAAGAACTAGTAGCAAGGGTGCAAGCTATTTTAAGGAGAAGTGACTGTAACCAGCAACATGAGACAACCTTTTTTCAGTTTAAAGATCTCTTTGTTGATGCATCTAGCAATATTGTGAAAAAAGGTGGTAAAAATCTCTCGCTTACGAAGCGTGAGTACGATTTACTTGTATTTTTAATTAAGAATAAAAATACAATATTGAGCCGTGAAATGCTTTTGAACCAAGTTTGGGGACATAACGTAGTCGTAAATCCAAATGTAGTAGACTTATATATTGGGTATATAAGAAAAAAGTTAAAGTGTGAGAAGAAAAACAGATATATTCAAACGATACATGGCAGAGGATATTCAATGGTTGAATGATAAAAATAAGATAATAGAAAAAACGAGTAAAACGTTTCATTTAGTTTTACTCGTTTTTTTCTTTAAATCAATAATCAAATAGTTTTTGAGAAGTATGAAAAAGATGTAAAAAGTATATTTCTATCAGGCGAGGGATTATGAAAATACTAGCTATTAATGAGCCGGTTTTGTAGGGAAAACCATAGCTAGTCAACATGCCGGACTTCAAATGTTACTTTTGCCATTTAATTTATGCTTGGTTTTTTTTATTCGCACCATTCACAAGATTTTCACAGAATTAATGATTATACTAATTAACAGGATGTTCAATTGAAAATGATTATCAATATTGGTTTAGGCGGATAGCAGTTACTATCTAATTCAACCTATGGACATTATCATTTTCGAAATAAATTACATAATAAGGAGTATACGTATGAAAAAAACTATGCTTTTAAAATTAGTAAGTATTCTAGCAATTTTCACTTTAATGTTAGTAGCTTGCTCAGATTCAGGTAAAGAAACTTCGAAAGCTACTAAAGATAATAGTAGTGATAAGCCAAAAACGGTTGAAATCACTGATGCACATGGAAAGGTTACTGTTCCTGTAAATCCAAAGAATGTAGTTGCTTTAGATAATAGAACGTTTGAAACTTTAGCTGATTGGGGAATTAAATTAGCGGCTGCTCCAAAGGATATCATGCCTGCTGATTCAGCATATAAAAAGGATGAAAAAGTTCAAAATATTGGGAATCACCGTGAACCAAATCTTGAAATTATTGCAGCTGCAAACCCTGACCTTGTAATCGTTGGTCAAAGATTTGCTGATCATTACGAAGAAATCAAAAAATTAGTGCCAAATGCAGCTGTTATTGATCTTAATTTTGATGTTTCTGAGAAATCTACTACGCCTGGAAAAAATTTAGTAGATGGACTTAAAAATTCTACAACTACTTTAGGAAAAATCTTTGATAAAGATAAAGAAGCTAAACAATTAGTAGCTGATTTCGATAAATCTATTGAAAAAGCAAAATCTGCTTATAACGGAAAAGATAAAGTTATGAGTGTTATCGTTACTGGTGGGAATATTGGTTTTGCTGCTCCACATTCTGGTCGTGTTTGGGGACCAATGTATGAAATTTTCGGTTGGACACCAGCATTAGAAGTTTCGAATTCTACTGCAGGTCATAAAGGTGATGACGTTTCTGTTGAAGCTATTGCACAAACAAATCCTGATTGGCTTTTCGTATTAGATCGTGATGCTGCAACATCTGATGCAGCTAAGTCAGCTCCTGCTAAGGATGTTATTTCTAAATCACCAGCTCTTCAAAACACAACTGCTGTTTCTAAAAAACAAGTTGTTTATGCACCAGAAGATACTTACACAAATGAATCAATTCAGACTTATGTAGAGTTATTTGGAAATCTTGCAAAAACTTTAGCTAAGTAGTGTAAAGGGGTACGAAACAGTGTCAAAAAATATGATTTCTAGGGTTGAGAATATTTCTCAACCCCAGTTTTATAATCACAATAAAATATGGACAAAACCTTTTATAATAGCAGTTATAGTTGTTATAATTTTAGGGATTATATCACTGTTTACTGGAGTTTATGATATACGTGGACAAGAGGACGGAATGGAGATGTTTTTCATCACTCGTGTTCCGAGAACAGTTGCATTAATGCTTACTGGAGCTGCAATGGCGATGGCAGGGCTCGTCATGCAATTAATTACACAGAATCGTTTTGTTGAACCGACTACAACGGGGACGATTGAATGGTCAGGCTTAGGCCTGCTTTTTGTGTATTTATTATTTCCTGCCCCGACTTTAGTTCAAAGAATGACTGGTGCAATCATTTTTTCTTTTATAGGAACTATGATTTTCTTTCTATTTTTAAGAAGAGTTAAGCTTCGTTCGTCTTTAATTGTCCCGATTATTGGATTGATGCTCGGAGCAGTTATTTCTGCAGTGTCTACTTTTATGGGACTTCTTTTTCAAATGACGCAAAGTATTGAAACTTGGTTCGTAGGTTCATTTGCTAACATTCAGGTAGGAAGATACGAATATTTATGGCTGATTGTTATCATTACTTTGCTTATTTTTATGTATGCGAATAGATTGACGTTAGCTGGGCTAGGAGAAGATGTCGCAACAAGCCTTGGAGTTAATTACAATCGAATTGTTCTTTTTGGGACTGCTCTTATCTCTGTTGCAGTTGGAATTGTTGCAGCTGTTATTGGGCACTTACCTTTCTTAGGATTAATTGTGCCAAATATTGTTTCCATGTTTAGAGGTGATGATCTTAGAAGTAATTTACCTTGGGTGTGTGTAATCGGAATGGGGACAATAACTGCTTGTGACATCATTTCTCGAACAATTATAAAGCCTTTTGAACTACCTGTTTCTTTAATACTTGCAACAGTGGGAGCGGTTGTGTTTATTACTATTTTATTGAGACAAAGAAAACCAAGGAGGCTACGATGATCACATTAGAATATAAAAATAAAGAAAATGTCGAAATCGATTCTAGCCTTCATAATGAAAGTAGGTCAGCTAGCGCTTTTCGTTCTAAGAAGGAAGCAAGACGTTATTGGATTTTACTGATTACATTGATTGCTTTAGGCCTTCTTTCTTCATATGGACTTTTAGTGTATAACAATCCAGTTCCGATAGATTCACCTTCTTTTATCCCAGTTGTTAAGAGAAGGATAGTAGCTATTGTTGCAATGATTATTGCTGCAGTTTGCCATAGCTTATCGACAGTTGCTTTCCAATCTATTACGAATAATAAGATTATTACTCCTTCACTTTTAGGTTTCGAATCACTTTATTCAGCAATTCAAACGAGTACAGTATTCTTCTTTGGTGCTAGTGCATTGATCAATTTTAATGGAATTGGATCATTTTTATTTCAAGTCGTTGTTATGGTCTTCATGAGTTTGATACTTTATGGATGGTTGCTTTCCGGTAAATACGGGAACTTACAACTTATGCTTTTAGTTGGAATTATTATTGGTACCGGGCTAAATTCTGTGTCAACTTTCATGAGAAAACTACTTGCGCCTTCAGAATTTGATATTTTACAAGCGAGATTATTTGGTTCTGTTAATCATGCAGACCCTGCATATTTTCCTATTGTAATTCCAATGATCATAATTGTAGCGTTATTAATTTTTACTCATTCTAAGAAGTTGAATGTTTTGTCACTAGGAAAGGATGTTGCTACTTCTTTTGGGGTTAAATATCAACCTAGTGTCATTTATACGCTTGTATTAGTAGCTATTTTAATGTCCATTTCAACAGCTCTAATTGGGCCGCTTACTTTCTATGGATTTTTAGTAGCAACTTTGAGTTATCAGGCGGCAGCAACGTATGATCATAGATATATTTTCCCAATGGCTTTTGCGATAGGATTTTTAATAATGACGAGTGCATACTTTTTAATGTATCATGTATTCCATGCTCAAGGTGTAGTTTCAGTTATTATTGAATTGTTTGGTGGAATTATATTCTTAACTATAGTTTTAAGGAAGAGGGCTTTATGATAAAAATTGATAATGTTAAAAAGTTCTATACGGATAAGGTAAAAATAGGACCTTTGGATATTGAAATACCAAAAGCAGGCTTTACTTCTTTAATCGGACCAAATGGTGCTGGAAAGTCAACGACACTTTTAATGATTGGTAGACTTTTAGATATGGACGAAGGTCAAATCCAGGTAGCAAATATGGATGTTTCTGAATCTAAATCAAAAGACTTAGCAAAAGTTTTGACTATATTGCGACAAGAAAATCATTTTGTAACGAGGCTTACTGTTAGACAATTAGTTGGATTCGGGCGCTTTCCTTATTCAAAGGGAAGATTAACGAAAGAGGATGAAGTTATAATTTCTAAATATATTGACTTCCTAGATTTAACTAATTTAGAGAATAGATATTTAGATGAGCTTTCTGGTGGGCAAAGACAAAGGGCATACGTAGCGATGGTATTGTGCCAAGAGACTGAATATGTACTTTTGGACGAGCCGCTAAATAATCTGGATGTTGCTCGATCTGTCCAAATGATGGAGCACTTGAGACGTGCGGCTAATGAATTTGGAAGAACAATTTTGACTGTCATGCATGATATAAATTTTGCGGCTAAATACTCTGATAAAATTTGTGCGATGAAAGATGGACAAATTGCTGCTTTTGGAACAGTAGAAGAAGTTATGGACTCAACACTTTTGACAGATATTTTTGAAACAAGAATAGAAATTATCAAGGGTCCTTATGGGCCGATCGCCGTTTATTAGTTAGAAAATGTATACTGTAGCTGCTGCCTGTATTTTATAGGTAGCAGCTTTTTTTATTGTCCATGATGTTCATTTGTGATGCTTTGAGCGCTCGCAATATGAGGTTGTACTTATAAAAAAGTTTTTTTACACATTGTGAATGCTATTCTCTCATTTTTAAAATGTCGTAATCGAAAGGTCTGATTCATATTATGCTTACAGTGCGATTTTCGGTGTGGTGATATACTATTTATGAGTGTTTGTATTGTCGGTTTTTGTCGGTAAGTCGATATATTTCGAAAATCGCTGATATAATTGGAGTTGCGCTGATATATTTCGAAAATCGCCGATATAATTGGAGTTGCGCTGATATATTTGAAAAATCGCTGATATATTTTGGAGGGGGATAAAAATGATTGTGAAAGAGCGGAAAAAGCCCGTACATTTGCTTCAATTAGAAGCTTTACTTAGAAGATTGCCTGCCCATCATCCAAAAAGGAATGTGGTGGTTGAAAGTCTAGCGAAATTTATGGCTGGCTATAAAGGAGAGCAGGCAATTGAATATCCGCTTAGTTTTCTATCTGAAACAAAATATAGCATTTTACATGACATCAGATTGTTTGATCAGAAACATTATTTCCAAATTGATGCCCTCATAGTTTCCTCATGTTTTCTTCTTTTTCTTGAAATAAAAAATATCATTGGTACGTTAATTTTTGATACAAAGTTTAATCAACTCATTCGAACCGCAGATGGTACTTCTGAAGAAGGTTTTCCAGATCCGCTTTTGCAACTGAAACGGCAAGAGATGCAGCTGAAAAAATGGCTGAGTTTGCATGGTTTATATAATATTCCGATTGAATCTCTCGTTGTAATTAGTTCTCCTCGTACAATTATTAAAACTTCAGATGAAATGCTTCCTAATAAAATTATCCACGGTGCAAATTTACCTAATAGAATCAAACAAATGGAAGGTCAATATAAAGAAGACGTAATTGGTAATGTAGATAGACTCATAAATCAAATTATGAATAAGCACATTCCGCAGCGACAAAATATTCTTGCTCAATATAAAGTGAAAAAAGAGGAATTGCTAAAGGGCGTGCAGTGTGAGGAATGTTTTGCAATGGCAATGTTAAAAGAAAAACAGGGATGGCGTTGCTCAAACTGTAATAGTACGTCTAAACATGCTCATTTACGTGCTTTACAAGACTACACATTTCTGTTTGGAACAATAACTACTAATAGTAAATTGAGGGACTTTCTTAATATGCAATCTAGTTCTGCGGTCAAAAGACTCCTCCAAACAATGAACATCCCCCATACCGGCACTAATAAAGGACGAAAATATGATTTAACTTCTTTCCAATTATAATTTTGCTATAATAAATACGTACTTATACGAAGGGGAGTTTAAAGAGAAAATGAAGTCATTTAATATTGATCATTTTATCGCAAGCGTTTTACAATGGATATTAAATATAGCGTTAATTATATTATCCATTGTCTTATCTATTTTTTTAATTAATGAGACGATTACTTTTATTCAATACATATTTTCAGCGAAGAAGTATACGTCATATAAGTTAGTTGAAAGTATTATTGTCTATTTCTTATACTTCGAGTTCATTGCATTAATTATTAAGTATTTTAAATCGAACTATCATTTCCCGTTACGTTATTTCATCTATATTGGAATTACAGCGTTAATCCGTTTAATTATCGTATCTCATGAGGAACCGATGGAGACGTTATTATACGCAGGAGCAATTCTTGTTTTAGTCATTGCGTTATACATATCGAATATGAGAGATTTGAGAAAAGAGTAGTAGTGCAGACATAAGTTTGCACTACTTTTTTATTTGCAATTTTCCACCCTATAATTAGGGGGCTGTAATCAAATGAATAGTGTCAGGACATTCTAATTTATAAGTTACTTTGTTGTCTTCAATATCTTTTGTGATCTTTTGACATGTATTGTTCGAATATTGAATCTCTTGATTTTCATTATGTTTCTCACTTGTTTTTGTATAGTCAACATCATAATAGACGGAGGTAGATTCCTTTTCTTTTTTTACAGTTAAATCAATAATAATAGGCTCGTTCTTGGTATTAAATTTAGTAATTCTAACGGAATCGTCTTTATTTGAATTATAGTTTTTTACGAAAGTATCTAATTTCTCTATGTTATAAATTTTATCGTTTTTTTCAATAACATCACCACGTTTTTTAGAAGCCTCAAAAGTATATGTCTCTTTTTTATTATTTTTTTTCTCGTTATTAGTACAACCAATAAGAGTAAAAGTAAATAAGGCTAGCGAGATTACAGATAACGCATGCTTTTTATATTGCATTCTCATAGATTCATCTCCTTTTCTTAATTTTTAGAAAAACATTCACAATAATATTTTAGCCTACATGGATCTAGGGTAGGTTAAGGGTAATTTGTTTTTTTATTAACTTACCGTAAATATCTGCATTTTTTTCATTTTTTCGTTAATAAGTTGTAAATTTCGACATTAAATTTTTATATTAGTTTATGATGTTTTTGTAACAAAAAATCTAAAAAGGAGTGATGTGATTCATGTTTAACAAATTTTTTGGGAATCCAAGGGTAAAAAAGATTTGTGGGATTGGGGCATTAGCAACTTTTATAGGTTTTTCGTCTTTAGGGTCAGTTAGTGCAGGTAGTTATGTTGATAAGTATAAACAGTATAATGTTGGATCTAGTGGTGGTTCTTATACAAATAGTGCTGGTTTTTCTGGCGGTGGTAGTGGGAATCTATCAATGATAAGTACTATTAGTAAAGACAAACGTTTAATAGCGATAAAGTTACGCACCAGTATTGAGTCTGGTGACCCTTATATACAAAGTTTTTGGGCGCAAAGTAAAACGAGTTCCAATGTGCACTATCCTTTAAGTGCTTATAATAAAATGTTACGAAATAATCCAGAACCATTTTTGGGACTTAATTTACCCAATGTAACATCTTCTAACTTGCATATAAATACAGATGCTCGTAGTTCTGGAGCTGGTAATGGAGTTCAATACAGATATGTGCAGATCTTTAAATATTAATTTAATATTATGAAAAGGTGGGGATCTAAATGAAATTTAATAAAAAGTTACTAGCTGTGATTTTATTTGGTGGATTAGCTACTAGTATGTGTTTAGTCAGTGGAATGGAAGACAAAGTACAGGCTAGCGAAGAAAAAGTAGAAGCATATGCTTTGAATACAGATAAGGAATTATATAAGTCGGTATCTAAAGATGTAAAGCTTCCTAAGAAAGTAATCTTTAGAGATGAACAGAAAAATCAAGGTATGTTAGAAGAAATAAATTATGGCATTACTAATTTTATGGACAATAGAGCTGGAGAATATATAGCAACATCTCTATCTGAGTCTTCAGAGGGAACAAAATTTTATACTCACAGATACGAGAATAACGATGCTTCTCAAAGAATAACTTTTAATGTAATAGGGACTGAAACAAATATTGATACAACGGGTTATGATACGGAAATTGTAAGACTGAGTAATGGTATAGAAGCAACCTATGCAGAAGGTGATGCAGCTCAAGTCCTGGCATTCAATAGTCCAAAAGATAATTTATATTATGCTTTAATAGGTGAAAAAGATGTAGGTAAGTTTACTACTGAAGAGTTGATTGGAATTGCTAACTCGATAGAATAATAAAAAGAAACAAATTAGAGAAAGAATACCCTGGATTGTGGGTGCTTTAAAAAGGCCTATAATTCAGGGTATTTCTATTTTTATAAGATAGTTTTATTTTTTAACGAGAAGGTCTGTAGAACTGTAATTTAAAACTGGTCTAATCTATGTGGATTTTTTAAAAGTTCAATTAAATTTCTTGTTTGTACTGGTTTATCGCATTAATTATTAAGTATTTTAAATCGAACTATCATTTCCCGTTACGTTATTTCATTTATATCGGAATCACGGCGTTAATTCGTTTAATTATCGTATCTCATGAGGAACCGATGGAGACGTTATTATACGCAGGAGCAATTCTTGTTTTAGTTATTGCGTTATACATATCGAATATGAGAGATTTGAGAAAAGAGTAGTAAAAAACCCCTATATTTAGGGGTTTTTGCTTTATATAATATGAAATCCGATTAATAAAATAACGATGAACGTGATAGCAAATACACCCCACCATAACGTGTGAGTTTGTCCTCTTCTTTTTCTTGCTACGAGAATTTCCATCGACATAATAAGGATAAGAGCGAATACTGCTTTTATCATAGAAATGACAGGGAAGTTTTTAATAACTACCATTCCGATTCCTGAACCTAACATAAGAACATAAAATGCACGTTGACCCCACAGTGTAAATTCTTGTTTGTTAAGCATGTAACTCATAATAAATAAGATGATAAGAATTGCCCATGATCCCGCGTGAATTTGATAAAAAGTATTAAGCATTACAGTTCACTCCCGTATGTATGTTGTTTTTTTGAAAATAGGATTACGAATCCGATAGAAAGCATCGTTATCATGCCGCCTACTATGAAAGATATTGCCCCTTGTGATGTAAATATCATTGTGAAAAATATTGGTCCGATAATTCTTCCTAAACTGTCAAATGAATAATTTAAGCCTGAAATGGTACCGTGGTCGCTTTTTATTTGTTTTGTTAAAAAGGATAGGGTACATGTTCGTACGAGTGCGTTTCCAGCTGTGAAGATGGATAAACAAATACCAGCCCATAGTAAGTTTGTAATGAATGGGATTAAAAATAAGCCTGTTGCAGCGGTGTATAATGCACCTGCAAACAATCCATTTAGGCTTCGTGCGATGTATAAGCCAGTTAAATTATCAATTAGTAAACCTGTTAAGAAAAAACTAATGGAATATCCGAGTATACCAATTAGCAGTACAGGACGCCGACCTGCTCGATCAGAAATCTTTCCCCAAAGTGGAGCAGTTAAGAATGAAGCAAGCGAATAAGAAGATAACAGCATTCCTAAATGATGTGACGGCACATGTAAATTTGTAATGATTTCCGGTAGAACAGGGATAATCATACCGAATCCTAAAAAGATGAAAAATTGAACAACCATTAACGGAACTATATTTCCCTTCATCATATCCTCCTTTCCTCTTATTGTTTAAGTGTCATATGACTAAATAGTCATATGGTTATAATAATGGTTTATTAAAAGTAGTACAATCGATATAATAAAATTGAAACAAATTATTCATAATTTCAAAGTCCAGTTAGGAGAATTAAGAATGTCTATTCGTTATGCATTACTTGGACTACTTTCAAAAAAAGAACAAACTGGTTATGACTTGTATCATACTTTTCAAGAACAACTCATTTATTTTTGGAATTCAAGTCATTCACAAGTGTATAAAGAATTATCAAAAATGGAGCAGGATAACCTGGTTACGTTCGAATATATTTATCAAGAAGGAAGTCCAAATAAAAAAATATATTCTTTGACGAAAGAGGGCGAAAAGGCTCTTGTTGAATGGATTATTCATTCGAAAACGAAGCCTCAACGTATAAAGGATGAGTTTTTATTAAAAGCCTCAAGTTTTAATGTTATTTCAGTAAGTGAAGCTATTTCACTATTACAGAAGATAATTGATAGAGAAACACATGTAATGCGGGAAACTCAAAAATGGAAAGATTATAGTTTTCCGGATCAGTCGTCTATTCGTAAACAGGTGATCGGAGAGTATATTACTGTTGAATATGGAATAAGGTATTCAAAAATGTACATCGACTGGTGTGAATGGGCAATTGAAGTGTTAGAAACATTACGAGAAGAAGAGTAAGAGAAAGTAGTGCAGACATAAGTTTGCACTACTTTTTTATATCTTGACCTTAAAGTTACTTGAAAGTTTACAATGAAATTAGGGCGTTTGAAATTGAAAAAAATTGAGAAATTAAATGAAGAGATTTCTTTTACTTGGAGGTTATAGAAATGAGTCAGGAATTGAAATTGCGTCCATTAGAGCGAGAAGATTTAAAGTTTGTACACGAACTGAATAATAATGCACATATTATGTCGTATTGGTTTGAAGAGCCGTATGAGGCATTCGTGGAGCTGCAAGACTTATACGATAAACATATACATGATCAAAGTGAACGCCGATTTATCGTTGAAAAAGATAATGAAATGGTTGGGTTAGTTGAGTTAGTGGAAATCGATTATATTCACCGTAGAACGGAATTCCAAATTATTATTGATCCGAATTATCAAGGATATGGTTATGCAGCGGAAGCGACGCGTTTAGCGATGGATTACGCTTTTTCTGTACTAAATATGCATAAGATTTATTTAGTGGTGGATAAGGAAAATGAAAAAGCGGTACATGTTTATAAAAAGGTTGGATTTATGGTAGAAGGTGAACTGTTAGATGAGTTTTTCGTTGATGGTAACTATCATAATGCGATAAGAATGTGTATGTTCCAAAAGGCATACTTTGGCACAAAATAACTGATTGGAAGAGCTATAGATAATATTTTATCTATAGCTTTTTTGTCATGCGAACAACAGTGTTTTTATTGCTAAACAATAAATTATTATTGACTTATGATATTACCAGGCTTATTATGATGGTAATAAGATCAGTGAGAATTAAAGGAGAGTATATGATGAAAAACAAATACGTAGTAGCTATTTCTTTCATGATTTTAGCGATTATTTCTTTAACTATACATGCTTCAAACAGTAAGGTAGGAGCGAATGGATTCCTTGAAGAACCTTTCTTTTTCCTAGTACCGATAAGTTATGTATTGTTCCTAAGTGGTATTGGTGTATTATTATTTGGATTTATTACTTCGAAGCTGAAAAAGAGCAATAGATAGGGGCTACCAATAGGGACAAAACACTCACCACGAAATAGAAACATACGATATGGAAGAAAAATCATAAGTGAGTTGAATCATGATGAATCATTATTTTTATAGTGGTAGACAAGTGGGAGCAGCTATTACTTTGGCTGGGGCACAGGGAACTATTCATGCTGTGAATCAAGTGATTCAAATGCAGCAACAAGCACAATTTGCAAAAATGATGCAGGGGCAGTACATGCCGTATTCACAGTTTCCAATGCAAATTGTACATTATAATGTGTATCCAGCTAGTTTCTTTTCCATTCCATATGGCGGGACTTACTTCTTATAAAAAAAAGCGACTAATAAGAGTCGCTTTTTTATATTCCGCCTAGCTTCATTCCAAGGAATGCGAAGAGGATACCCACTATGTAAGTAGCGCTTAAGTATAAAAGGAATGTGCTAAAGTTTTTACGATTGAGAAGCTGAACAGATTCTAGTTTGAACGTCGAAAATGTAGTGAAGGCACCCATAAATCCAGTACCTAATAATAATTGCCAACCTGTAGTGACTCCGTTGCCAATTATATATCCGAGTAAAAACGCTCCTGTTATATTAATGAGAAATGTAGCGATTGGAAAGGAAATCTTATTTCTTTTTTTAAACCAATTGCTAATTGCAAATCGTGTAATCGCACCGAAAAATCCTCCTGTGGCTACTAATAAAGCTTCTATCATAAGTGATCACCTTCCGTAAGATGTTTCTTAAGTAAGAAATCACCTAGTGTATAGCCAAGTCCAGACATAATGAGGCCACCAAGTATGCTGCATGATACATATAAGAAGGCTATGCCCCACTCAAAATGATTAATCAATTGAATAGTCTCTACACTAAATGTTGAAAACGTCGTAAAAGAACCGATGAATCCAGTCCCGATGCCTGTGATTACATCTGAAGGTAAGATGTTGAGCTTAGCGATATACGTAGTCAGCCATGCTAATAAGAAGCATCCGGCTAAGTTAATAAGTAATGTAGCTAGTGGAAATGTATGATGCCAAAATTCATGAATAGTAAGACCTAAATAATAACGAGAAAGGGCTCCTAATATACCGGCAATGCCGACGATAATATAAATCAATTTTCTCACCTCTTTAAATAGCTTGCTCAAAAAAATAGACTCCTACCAGTAGTTATACTGGTAGGAGTCATTAGCTAAGCAGCGTTTATGGCGAACTCCATCGCCTATGATTATTACATATAGTGTACTAAACATTACGCTTGATTTCCAGTGAAGGAGTCGGAGTTTTGATCATTTAAAGGCAAGAATAATTATTTATAAACTAAATATAATGATATAAGGTTTTTGTTGTGATAAAATATTTCGTATGTTGTCATTCAGTTTTAGTTAACTGAAAATAAAGATAATTAAGTTGTGTGTTTTAGAAAAGGGGCGTTTATTTGAAGAAATTATTAAAAATAGTACTTATATGTATTTTAGTAGGGGTGGGAGTGGTAGGTGTTTTTTTAGCGTATATGACACTTACTAAAGAACAGCCTGCTGATGTTATAAGTTTGCAGGTGGAAAATAATAAAGAGCGCGTATTAGCGACAGGAAATGAATTTAAAGTTACAACATTTAATATTGGATATGCTGGATTAGATAAGGATCAAGATTTCTTTATGGATGGGGGAAAGGGATCTGGTTCAAGTAGTAAAGAGCAAACGGAAGTTAACCTAAAGAATATGCTTTCGTTTTTACAAAATGAGAATAGTGATTTTGCGTTATTACAAGAAGTTGATATAAAATCAATGCGGTCTTTTGATGTAAATGGGCATGAATTTTTGAAAAAAGGATTACCTGATTATGCTTCGTCGTTCGGAAAGAACTACGATACAAAATGGGTTCCCGTTCCAATTACAAGTCCAATGGGATATGCGGAGGCTGGATTAAGTACATTTTCTAAATATACAGTTCAAACAGCGAAGAGATTCCAGCTCCCTGGAATGGAGCCTTGGCCGAAGCGTTTATTCGATTTAGATCGAGCGATTGTTGAACATACAATCCCTGTTAATAATGGAAAGCATGTTAGACTTGTAAACTTACATTTGTCTGCGTACGATGAAGGCGGGAAAATTAGAAAACAGCAAGTAGAATATTTAAAAGCATATATGAACAAGCATTATGAAAAAGGTGATTACGTAATAATGGGCGGAGATTGGAATCAATTAGTTTCTGACGTTCAATTAAGTGATCCGAAGTTTGTGAAGGAGCGTCCTGACTGGTTAGTAGAGTTACCGAAGGACTTTACTGATGGTGGCTTTAAATGGGCTGTAGATCCGTCTGTGATGACGGTGAGAGACGATGTGAAGAAATATGTAGAAGGTGAAAACTTCGTCACGATTATTGATGGCTTTATCGTTTCACCGAATGTTGAGATTGTAGATGTGCAAGGAAAAGATTTAAAGTTTGAGAATAGTGATCATAACCCAGTGAGTGCGGTATTTAAGTTGAAGTAATTAAAGGCAGAAGGTGGGACTGTATATATGGAATGGTTAAAGAAAACTTGTTTTTCTAACCTGGAGAAAGAATCACAGAAAAATCATTTATTGCTGTTTATTACGATTTGTAGTTTCTTCCTTGGAATCATCGCGATTGGGTATTACGGATATATTTTTACAGAGAGAGCAATCGCGTTTTGGGTTTGTGGTATTTCTGTCGTTGTATTTGGAACGCTTTTTACTTTTATAAAAAGTATGGAATCAATGTATAAATACATCATGACGTTTATGTTGCTTATGATGTCTTTCATTATGGTACAAGCATTTAATGAAAGCCCGGCTGTATTTCAAATGGTTTATTTTACACTAGCGGTTTCACTTATTTATTTAAGTGAGCGTCTCGTTGTAATTCTCGGCGGAGTGGCAGTTGTTCTTACATTTATCCTTTGTAGTTATTGGCCGGAGCAATTTTTTGCTTATACAGCTGCATCTGAAGCTGCAAACTTCGCAAGCTTGTTAGCGATCGTAACAATCGCTATGTGGGGCGTCACGAAAATTGGTTCTAACCTACTGGCTCGTTTAAGTGATGAGAAGCAAGAAGTAATGAGAAAAGCTCAGGAGTTAGAAGAAACGCAAAGACTTATTGAGGAAACAGTTGTGAAACTAGATAGTAATTTCAATTGTTTAAGAGAAAATATGAATACATCGATGGAGTCGATGAGTGACATTAATTTTGCTTTTGAAGAGGTGGCAGTTGGTACACAATCACAATCAGAGATGATGTCACGTTCAGTAGAAGTATTGAACGATATGGAAGGAAATATTGAACAAATCATTTCTCAAGTAAGAAATGCATCCATTCGTGTGGATGAAAGCTTAGAGATTTCAAAGGATAGTGTACATACTTTAAGAAACTTTGAAGCAAATATGAAAAGTTTAAATGATGTTGTTTCACAATCAGGAGTTATATTTAGAGATTTAATGATGCAATCGAAGCAAATTAATGAGATTGTAGATGTAATAACGAATATTTCAAGTCAGACGAGTTTACTAGCTTTAAATGCAAATATTGAAGCTGCAAGAGCAGGCGAACATGGAAAAGGATTTGCGATTGTAGCGAATGAAGTATTAAAGCTTGCAGAAGAATCGAATCGTTCTGCGGGAAGAATTCAAGGGATTTTGAAGGAGTTTAGTAATCAAGCAAGTAAGGTAGAAGTGCAGGTAGAGAAATCAGAAAGAGTACAAGAAGAGTGTAACGAAATGTTAGCAAGTGTTTTAACAAATGTAACGGATTTAGGAAAGTTTATTGATGCAATTAATGATGTAATGAGAGAAATTGTTGGTCATCAAGAAAATTTCCAAGTTAAAACGACGAATATCGTAAAGGATGTTACACATGCTTCTAATGTAATTCAGCAAACTTCTGCGGCGACAGAAGAAGTGTTAGCAAGTGTGGAAGAAGAAAAACATCGAAATGATACATCGGTGAAGACATTACATACTGTTAGCGAGCAAGTGAAATTGTTAGAAGATATTTTAGAAAAGTAATATCACTTAAAAAGAGCACAACGTGTGCTCTTTTTTCATTTAAAAGAAGACTTGCTCGGATTTTAATTGCTTTTCTGCTCGTTTTCTGCCAAGCTTAAGGAGATAAAATTCAGCTAATAGCGGAATTAAAATACTTCAAAGAAAGAATTAAATAGGTGACGCATATGATCGAAGTTAAGACTTCTGAACTTAGTGATGGAGAATTTAATAGAGGTGTATTTGCAACTCGTGATATTAAAAAAGGTGAGTTGATACACGCAGCGCCAGTTATCTCTTATCCGAATGAACAGCATGAACACATTGAGAAAACATTACTTGCTGACTACGCATTTGAGTATGGGATTAATCATACGGCAATCCTTTTAGGATACGGTATGTTATTCAATCATTCATATACACCGAATGCAACGTATGATATTGTCTTTGAGAACCATACGTTTAACTTCTATGCTTATAAAGATATAAAAGCGGGAGAAGAAATCTTAATCAATTATAATGGTGAAGTGGATAACGATGAACTGCTATGGTTTGATAAAGAAAAAGAAGAGAACGAAAAGTAATTTAAAATAAGTAATGAAAAGGATGCTTTTACATAGGTAAAAGCATCCTTTTTGTTGATGAAAATAAAGTAAAGATTACAAAAAAATACCACTTTATTTTCATGTGGTATAGTAAGATACTGAAGGGTAGTGTTTTGAAAAAGTAATATATTTTACAAATTGTTGTCTTTCTGATGACATGTCAAGTTTAGTAGCCCATTTGGGTTGCTTTATTATGCAATATATATTTTAATATGAGTGGCACCTCTTATAAATTAAGAGGTTAATAGGTGTCTCGAATTGATTTTGGGTACACTGTATCCACCACTTTAGGTTCGTTCATGTATGTGGGGATATTATGGGCCCGTATAACGGGATAAAAAGAATATAGAAATAGAGGAATCGTAAAATGAATATGCAAGAGGTTTATGAATATTTAAGTACGGTATTGCCTGAAGGTCATGTGAAACAAGATGAAATGTTAAAGAATCATACGCATATTAAAGTTGGTGGAAAAGCAGATGTGTTCGTTGCACCGACAAATTATGATGAAATTCAAGAAGTTATTAAATATGCTAACAAATATAATATTCCAGTTACGTTTTTAGGGAACGGATCGAATGTCATTATTAAAGACGGTGGAATTCGCGGGATTACAGTAAGTTTAATTCATATTACAGGTGTTACTGTAACAGGAACGACAATTGTAGCACAGTGCGGTGCAGCAATTATTGACGTATCACGTATTGCGTTAGACCATAACTTAACGGGTCTTGAGTTCGCCTGTGGTATTCCAGGCTCAGTTGGCGGAGCATTATATATGAATGCAGGTGCATACGGCGGTGAAATTTCGTATGTATTAACAGAAGCTGTTGTAATGACAGGTGATGGAGAGCTACGTACTTTGACGAAAGAAGCATTTGAATTTGGATATCGTAAGAGTGTATTTGCGAACAACCATTACATTATTCTGGAAGCGAGATTTGAACTTGAAGAAGGTGTATATGAAGAAATTAAAGCAAAAATGGATGATTTAACGTTTAAACGTGAGTCAAAACAACCTCTAGAATATCCTTCATGTGGTAGCGTATTTAAACGCCCACCAAATAACTTTGCTGGTAAATTGATTCAAGAATCAGGGCTACAAGGTAAGCGAATTGGTGGAGTGGAAGTTTCTTTAAAACACGCTGGATTTATGGTAAATGTTGATAACGGAACAGCACAAGATTACATCGATTTAATTCACTTCGTACAAAAAACAGTTGAAGAAAAATTTGGCGTGAAGTTAGAGCGTGAAGTAAGGATTATTGGAGAAGATAAAGAATAATATATACGTATGAAGTTGCGAATTATTTTAAAATAATATTTGGGTATTGTTGACAATTTGTTTTCAATTCAATATAATGGCTAATAATTTAACAAATAACATACGTTGAAAGAGCCCAGTAGCAGTTTGTCACTGTTAACGAGAGAGCTAGGGGATGCTGGAACCTAGCACAAACAAACTTGCGAATTACACTCTGGAGTATCTTAGGTAATGCTAAGCGGATTGGCAATCGATATTATTGCTAAGAGTGGTATGAGTAGCTATGCTATTTATACAAACTGGGTGGTAACACGGTGAATAATCGTCCCTATGTCATAGACATAGGGATTTTTTGTTTTTAAAAAATAAAGGGGATGACAAAAGATGAATATCATTGATGAATTAGAATGGCGCGGTGCTGTTAATCAGCAGACTGACGAAGAAGGTTTACGTAAGCTAGTAGAAGAGAAAAAGATTTCGCTATACTGCGGAGTTGATCCGACTGGTGATAGTATGCATATCGGACATTTGATTCCATTTATGATGATGAAAAGATTCCAGTTAGCCGGCCATCATCCAGTTATTTTAATTGGCGGCGCAACAGGAACAATTGGTGATCCGAGTGGACGTCAATCAGAACGTCAACTGCAAACGTTAGAAGTAGTTCAGCATAATGTGGATGCATTAACGGCGCAAATGAAAAAGCTATTTGATTTTGGCGGAAATAGCGAAGTGAAGATGGTAAATAACTACGACTGGACACATGAAATAAATATTATTGAGTTTTTACGTGATTACGGGAAAAACTTTAGCATTAATAGCATGTTAGCAAAAGACATCGTAGCAAGTCGTTTAGATACAGGAATTTCTTTCACAGAATTTACGTACCAAATCTTGCAAGCGATGGACTTTCATCATTTATACACGAAAGAAGATGTTCAACTGCAAATTGGCGGTAGTGACCAATGGGGAAATATTACGAGTGGTTTAGATTTAATTCGTAAGTTAGAAGGGCACGAAGCAAAAGTATTCGGATTGACGATTCCGTTACTATTGAAATCAGATGGTACGAAGTTTGGTAAATCAGCAGGTGGTGCAGTTTGGCTTGATCCTGAAAAAACAACACCATTTGAATTTTACCAGTTCTGGGTGAATACCGATGACCGTGATGTCGTTAAATACTTAAAATACTTTACGTTCTTAACGAAAGAGCGCATCGATGAGTTGGCAGCGAAGGTAGAAACGGAGCCTCATAAACGTGAAGCACAAAAAGTATTAGCGGAAGAAATGACGAAATTCGTTCATGGAGAGGAAGCATTGCTGCAAGCTGTGAAAATTACAGCAGCGTTATTTAGCGGAGATATTAAATCGTTAACAGCTGATGAAATTGAGCAAGGCTTTAAAGAAATGCCAACATTCCAGTCTTCAAAAGAGACGAAAAACATCGTAGAATGGCTAGTTGATTTAGGAATTGAACCTTCTAGACGACAAGCGCGTGAAGATATTAATAACGGAGCTATTTCTATGAATGGCGAAAAAGTAACGGATGTAGGTACGGATGTTACGGTAGAAAATTCCTTTGATGGACGATTTATTATTATTCGTAAAGGGAAGAAGAACTACAGCCTTGTGAAGTTAGGATAATGAAGAAGGTGGAAAAATTATATCGGCGATTTTCGAAATATATCAGCGATTTTCCCGATATATCGATTTACCGACAAAAAGCGTCAATAAAGCTGTTCCGAACGGGACAGCTTTCATCATAAAAAAGTCAGTATATTTAGATAAATTTAAAGGGTATATAATTTTTTTGCCGAATAAATAAGTTAGAGAAAATTTCGGATAAAAATAGCCCGAACCATGCAGGGCATGATTCGGGCTTATATTCAGATTAGTAAGCTAAGCTGAATAGACCTTTAATGTGTGATAAGTAACGAACGTTACTTGCTTCTTTCATTAATGATGCTGGTAAACCTTTAAGTGGAGTATTGCTTGCTCCAATTGTAGCAACAGCATCTTTACGGCCTAGACTAGCAAGTGTTCCAGAGTTTACAGGTGCGAACTCTTCGAATGCTTTGCCTTCTAGTGCAGCGTATAAGTTGTATCCAATTAACTCACCCATTTGCCAAGCGATTTGTGCAGTTGGTGGGTATGGACGTCCGTCTGGAGCGAAGACAACAGCGCTGTCTCCAGCAACGAATACGTTTTTGTGAGAAGTAGATTGTAGGTATGCATCAACTGTTGCACGACCACGGTTTACTTCAAGACCTGATTCACCGATTAGTGGGTTACCTTGAACGCCGCCCGTCCAAACGAATGTGTTAGCAACAAGTTTTTGACCGTCTTTTAAGTCGATTTCATTGCCAGCAACGTTTGTTACAGGAAGACCAGTTAAGAATGTAACGCCGCGTGCTTCTAGGCTAGTAGTTGCACGTTCGATTAAGTGGTCTGGTAATACTGGAAGGATTTTTGGACCTGCTTCAACAAGAAGAAGTTTCACTTCTTTTGGATTTACGCCGTGGCTTTTTGCAAGTTTAGGCATAATGTCAGCAAGCTCACCAACTAGCTCAACGCCAGTTAATCCGCCACCACCGATTACGATTGTAGCATCAGCTTCGTTTTTCGTTTTCGCGTATTCACGAATACGGTCTTCAACGTGTTTGTAGATTTTGTTTGCATCAGCAGCAGATTTTAATACCATGCTGTTTTCTTCTAGTCCTGGAATACCGAAGTAAGCAGTTTTACTTCCTAAAGCAACTACAAGTGCATCGTAAGATAAAGTAGTGCCGCCAGCTAATTTGATTTCTTTGCTATCAACTGAGAATGACTCAACTGTTGCGATTTTAAGATCGATATCTTTACCTTTGAAAAGCTTTGTAAGTGGCATTGCAACTGCTTGCTCAGACACGTTACCAGCTGCAAGGCGGTGTAGTTCAGTGATGATTTGGTGTGTTGGGTATTGGTTAATCACTGTAACTTGTGCTTCTGATTTGCTGTAATATTTACGTACGTTTAAAGCGGCAAGAAGACCGCCATAACCAGCGCCTAAGATGACAATTTGTTTTGACATAGTATGATATCCCCCGTCTTTACTAATTGTTGTTATAAGTTAACTTATTTATTGTTACGTTCTGCACTAATTTGAAGATATGCGTTCACAAAGCGGAACATTTTTTGTGCTTGTGGATCTTTTAGTAATTTTAAAAGACCGAATAGGCCGATAACTTCGTTGCTTTCGTCAGCACGATCTTTCGCTTCGATTGCAGTAGCAGCCATGCTTTTCACTGTATCTTTTACAGGTTCTACAAGCTCTGTGATTGCACCAACAGTGTCGCTTTTTAATACTTCATCAGTAGCAACAGTTTGAGCGAAGTCATAAGACTTAGTTAAAATGTTAACAAGCTCAGTTAATTTTGGAAGCTGTTCTACTAGTGTTGTTAATGATTCTTGTACCTCAGGTTTTAACAACTGATCAAGTACATCAAGTTGTCCTTGGCTAGCAGAAATTTGTACAGTTTCTTGTTCTGGCTTTGTTTGAGTCATAGTTTCTGGCATCTCCAATTCTCCTTTACGATAGCAATACTCTTATTTTTGATAAGTAAGATAGTAAACGGTTACGAAACTTTATACAAAGTTTCACAAAACACAATAAAATGCCTTTAAATTTATGACAGCAACTAAGCTGCAAACATAAATCTAAAACCATAACGTCTTACTTATTATTTATGAACTGTCCGATACATGGCTTGTCCGCATAATGGAAAAGCTCCGTTACCGGAAAGTGTATATAATATATATCCTATATTATATACTATATACACCTATGTTAACATAAAAATGATTCCTAATTATTTGATATTGAGTGTATAACGTAGTACTGACAAGGTGTGAAAGCGTATAAAATATTTTGTTTCAGTTAGAAATGTACATATATAATAAGAAAAAAAGAAAAAATGAACAAATTCATGTTCGTTTTTTCCTTTTTCCTATTATTCACCTTCCGCAATTAGCATCGATGTCTTACCTTCTTTTTCAAGATGGCATTCGCCCCAAGAACAAAGAGAATCAAGAATGGACTCTAAAGACCAACCGTAATCAGTAAGGGAATATTCTACTTTTGGTGGGACTTGATTGTATACTTTTCTTTGAATAACGCCGTCGTCTTCTAATTCACGTAATTGCTGTGTTAACATTTTTTGTGTAATACCAGGCATTAAACGTTTTAGTTCACTCGTTCTCTTTGTACCTTTCGTTAAGTGACAAAGGATAACAACCTTCCATTTTCCGCCGATAACTTCTAAAGTCGCCTCTACAGGAATATTGTATTTCTTCATGTAAAGCCCTCCTTTTTTGAGTAAAGTAAGCTAAGTCATACAAATGTTACTTTTTAGTACCTATAGCACTTTAAAGTACGTACTTTTTATCATGTTAAATATGTTTCATAATAGCACATGTAAGAGGCAAATGAGTAGTACGGTACTGAAAAGTGACTATGTTACTTTTTGGTGCCTATCGTACTTTAAAGTGCGTTCTTCAAAAAAAGAATGAAACCATTCATAATAGCATTTGTGGAGATTAAATATATTTTTTAGAAAATAAAAGGGCCTTTTTATCGCACTATTATGATTGGATTTCTTGTAATAAGGAGGAATTCAATTGAGTTCATATACAGTACCATCTTCGGAAGTTCAGACGAATCGAAGAAGTATGTTTGCTTTATTAGCACTAGCAATTAGTGCGTTTGGGATTGGGACAACCGAATTTATTAGTGTTGGTTTATTACCATCCATTTCAAAAGATTTAAATGTTTCGGTTACAACAGCTGGTTTAACTGTTTCCCTATATGCGTTAGGGGCGGCAGTAGGAGCTCCTGTTTTAACAGCGTTAACGGCTAGTATGTCGAGAAAGACATTATTAATGTGGATTATGGTTATTTTCATTATTGGTAATGGTATTGCGGCAGTAGCAACAAGTTTCACTATATTAATTATCGCAAGAATTGTATCTGCTTTTGCACATGGTGTGTTTATGTCGATAGGATCTACAATTGCGGCCGCAATCGTCCCAGAGAATAAACGTGCTAGTGCCATTGCGATTATGTTTACTGGATTAACAGTTGCGACTATTACAGGTGTGCCAATTGGAACGTTTATCGGTCAACAATTTGGCTGGAGAGCGTCATTTATGGCGATTGTCGTAATTGGAATTATTGCTTTTATCGCAAACAGCATACTCGTCCCATCTAATTTAAAAAATGGTGTACCTGTATCGTTTCGTGATCAATTTAAATTAATTAAAAATGGAAGACTATTACTTGTGTTCATTATTACTGCACTTGGATATGGCGGTACATTCGTAACATTTACGTATTTATCACCGCTATTACAAGAAGTAACAGGATTTGAAGCAAGTACCGTTACCATCATTTTATTAGTGTATGGAATTGCCATTGCGATAGGGAATATGGTCGGCGGAAAATTATCGAATCATAATCCGATTCGAGCGCTATTTTACATGTTCTTTATACAAGCGATTATATTATTTGTTTTAACATTTAC
The DNA here is from genome assembly GCF_054062215.1 of Bacillus sp. TE9106W. Lineage (NCBI taxonomy): Bacteria > Bacillati > Bacillota > Bacilli > Caryophanales > Bacillaceae > Bacillus > Bacillus sp. TE9106W. The sequence goes on along the minus strand of NZ_JBSSFA010000003.1, from coordinate 482,776 downwards.
AGCGCCATTTAAAGTAGTTGGATTCATCACAATTATTTTCATGGGACTATTCGCATTTATGAATGTTCCGGGGCTACAAGTATATGTAGTTATATTGGCAGAGCGCTTTGTTCCAAGTGCGGTTGATGTTGCTTCAGCAATTAATATTGCCGCATTTAACGGAGGAATCGCTTTAGGTTCTTATATAGGTGGCCTTGTAACGAATTCTTTAGGATTAATCCATACTGCTTGGGTAGGCGGCCTTATGGTAGTAGCTGCTGTGATTTTAACAGCGTGGAGCATGGCATTAGAAAAACGAGATCAAGTAAAATAAAGGAGAAAAATAAAATGAAAAACTTACAAAGTAAAGCAGTATTAAATAACGGTGTAGAAATGCCTTGGTTCGGTTTAGGTGTATTTAAAGTAGAAGAAGGACCAGAACTTGTAGAAGCTGTAAAATCAGCGATTAAAGCAGGATACCGCAGCATCGATACAGCTGCAATTTACGGAAATGAAAAAGCTGTAGGTGAAGGAATTCGTGCAGGTATTGAAGCGACTGGCATTGCAAGAGAAGAATTATTTATTACTTCAAAAGTATGGAACGCAGATCAAGGATATGAAGAAACAATTGCTGCATATGAAGAGAGTTTAAAGAAATTAGAACTAGATTATTTAGATCTATATCTTGTTCACTGGCCTGTAGAAGGAAAATATAAAGATACATGGAGAGCGTTAGAAACACTTTATAAAGAAAAGCGCGTACGTGCAATTGGTGTAAGTAACTTCCAAATCCATCACTTACAAGATGTAATGAAAGATGCAGAAATTAAACCAATGATTAACCAAGTAGAATACCACCCTCGTTTAACACAAAAAGAACTACAAGCTTTCTGTAAAGAACAAGGTATTCAAATGGAAGCATGGTCACCATTAATGCAAGGTCAATTATTAGATAACGAAACATTACAAGAGATTGCTGAGAAACACGGCAAAACGACAGCTCAAGTGATTTTACGTTGGGATCTTCAAAATGGAGTAATTACAATTCCAAAATCAACGAAAGAACACCGTATTATTGCAAATGCTGATGTATTTAACTTTGAATTAACGAAAGAAGAGATGGAAAAAATCGATGCGTTAAATCAAAATCACCGCGTTGGTCCAGATCCTGATAACTTCGATTTCTAAGATTAAAGTAAGAAAGAAGAGTGCGTAAAGCACTCTTTTTTTGTGCATAAAAATATTTTCTAATTAAATACTACTTAGTATTAAGTTTGTTATAAGGGGCTGTAAACATGAATATAAAGCAATCGTTCAAACTTTTAGCTATGTTTTTAAGTATTTTATTTGTGTTATTCCCACTTCAAAAAGCATTTGCAGAAGTTATGGACCATACAAAGTATCAAATGGATTGGAGTTATAGTAAGTCTAAGAAGAAACCAATCCGAACAGAGCTTATTAAAACGGCAGATGGCAAAATTGCTTTTTGCTTAAATGTAGATTTAAAATCTCCAAGCGGTCAAGATTTACCGGAAATGGGGAAAGTGGATATTAACGTATACCGTGTATTATTGAATGGATATCCACAAAAGAGCCCGCAAGAATTAGGTGTTTCTGATTGGAGAGAAGCACATTATGCAACGCAGCTTGCAGTATGGAATGCGTTAAAACAAATCGATATTAATGATTTAGATTTCCGTAATAAAAATGTAGAAAAAGTAACGAAAGATATCGTTGCAAAAGCAAGCGCTAGTGAAGAGTTACAAGAAATTACGATGAGTGTAACTCCTACAGAAGAACAACAAGCAGTATTAAAAAATGATTTCTTTGAAACAGGTTTATATACAGTAGAAACAAATGCAAAAAGCGGAACGTATAAAGTGCAAGCAACAGGTGCACCAGCGGGCGCGAAATTTGTAAATGAAAAAGGTGAAACAAAAACAGAATTTAATGTAGGAGAAAAGTTCCGCATTTTAATTCCGAAACAAACACCAGCTGGTGGCTTTAGCTTTAAAGTAATGGGGAAATTAACGAAGCTACAAGGGATTGCACATAAAGGTACACCAACAATTCAAAATGCAGTTGTATTACTTGAGCGTAGTGAAGAAGAAACAAGTCCGGAGTTATCAGTGAGTTGGAAAAAAGGAAATGGTCATGATAATAATAAACCACATACTCCAAACGAACCGCATAAACCGAATCAATATAAAAGATAAGGATGAAAGCATTGGTATGAACCAATGCTTTTTATATATGAAATTTAAAATTATATCAAGATAATTATTAACTAAATAAAACACTGTTTTTATTTGATAAAAGTTATTTGGAAATAACAAAATATAATAAAATCCAAACGTTAAGATTAATAGATTAAATTCACAAAATTGTAACATTATTCTAATTGAAAAGTCTATCAAACGAAGTGTAAAGCGTGTACAATTCAGTTGAAAAAACTACCTATAGATGGTCATATATGAAGAAATTGTAAGATTCTATTACTATTTAGATGTATAGATGACAAGACTAAAACATATCATTTACTATACCCTTTTTATGTAGAAAGAGAACTCATCACACGAGGAAAGAAGTGAAGAGGATACAGTACATCAAAATTTTATAATGTAAGAAAGCGAATAAATAGGAAGAAATGCGGTAGTAATTGATATAGGTGCGCGAAGTGTTAGTCTATTCATTACATGTTTTTATAAAAATAATAGGATTACTTATTAAATGAATATATATAGGATAGTTTCTCTAAATAAAGGAACAGGGGACACAGATTATGTCGAAGAAAAAGACGAGTAGGGTATTAGTAGCTGGTATATGTATATCTACATTATTATCACCAGTAGCTTTTGAAGCATCAAAAGGATATGCGGCGCCTTTGGAAGAGAATAAGGGCGGGAAGTTAGAAGAGAGTAATTTTGAGCAGAGAGTATTTCATCTGCTGGGGAAAGGTAGTGTAGATGCAGAACATGAACGCTTAAGAGTTAGTTGGAAACTTTCTGCCAATGAGCCGACTGGAATTTATGCGGCGCCAAATGAAGAGATTACAATTGATATAAAAGGAACTCAGTCTATTCAAGCTTTCATAGGAACGAGATCTTATGATGAAAAGGATCCAGAAGAGTTTGATTTAAAACCAGGGAAAAACGTTATTTCATCTCCAAGAGGCGGCATTTTATATTTTTATAATATGAATAATGAAGGGGAAGTAATAGCTTCCGTTACGAATGGCGGTAGCCACTTTCCTTTGTTTATCTTAGGTAAACATACGAAAAAAGATTGGGATGAAATGTTAAAAAAATATAAGGATCCCTATGCAGTTGAATTAAAAGGTGAGAGAAGCTTAATTACTACTACTTACGATTCTGTGCAGAAATATATGAAGGATACGGATCTAACAGATTTAATGAAATTGCATGATAAGATTATTCGTTTGGAAAATGCAGTGGCAGGATTATATGAGGACGGTGCTGGGGTTGCAAAGTCTCCAACTCATTATGTTCAGTTTGTTGAAAAACGGAAGCCTGCTGAAGGGAACTTTATGTTTGCGACACATTATCATACAGGGTATATTCCAACGGCGATGAATAGAGTTTTAGATTTAGAAGTACTTGAGAAGGATGGATGGGGACCGTGGCATGAAGTTGGTCATTTACATCAGCAAGAACCTTGGAAGTGGTCTAAAGTAAGGGAGGTCACAGTAAATATTTACTCATTAGCCGTTCAAAAGGCGTTAGGGAATCAATTAGAAATGGATGAGCACTATAAAAAATCATTTGAGTATTTAGAGAAACCTATAGAAGAAAGAGTAATTGATGAAATTAATCCACTTACGATGTTTTGGCAATTAAATATTGTTTATGGGGAACATTTTTATCCTAAATTACATCAAGCTTATCGCTTGTTATCTGAAGAGGAAATGTTTGCTTCCGATGAAGAGAAAAAGCAAATGTTTGTTTATATGACATCAAAAGTTGCAGGACAAAATTTAATTCCTTTCTTTGAAGAATGGGGATTGACGCCAAATGATGAGACTAGAGAGCGAATAGAAAAATTAAATTTACCTAAATTAGAAAAAGAAATATGGAAAGCTACAGATAATAATAATATTTATGAAAAGCAAGTTACACCGTATGAAATTCCATACGGCGAAGCATCTAATGTAATGCAAGATCTTGTGGTGGGTACAGATTTTGATGAGGATTTAGCAAGGAAGCTTGTTCGAAATTTAGGTGGGAATGTAAAAGTAACGGGTAAGATTATGTGGCCTAAATTAGAGAATGGAAAACAAGGAGTGTTAGTAGAAATTGAGGATAGTAAAGGGAATAAAAATTTAATAACTGTTCCAGTTAATGCTCGTTATGGAGATGCTATGGTAGTTAAAGGTTTTGGTAATGAAGTGAATTCTGTTATAACGCTTCTTCATGATGAAAGGAAAATTGATATTGATTTCAGAGTTAATGCACTCCATCATCGATTTGAAAATGAAAAATATGTAGAGATTACAGTATACGATAAAGAAGGTAATGAAAAGAAAAATATTTCTGTAGAGGGACAAGAAAGTTCAAAAAAAATCGCTGCGCAGTTGAAAGGAATGAAATTACAATATGGAGATATTGTGAAAGTATTTCATGCAGAACCGGATCGTTTTAGTTGGTATCAAAATGACAAGCCAGTAAATCCAGTAGAAAATAGGAATAAAAAAGAAAAGTTCTTCAAAATCACTCCGCAAGGGTTTGAATTAAAAGATGGTTTACAAGAAGTAACGGCAGTACCGCAAAAAGTAGTAATCGGAACAGATGTTGAGAAATTAGAAGCGAAAGATTTTGTTCAAGTGAAAGATGGAGAAGTAGTCGGTTTTGTAGAAAAACCGGATACAGCGAAAATCGGTGAACAAAAAGTAAAGGTAGAAACGAAAGATCGTTTTGGAAATAAGAAAGTGATGGAAGTACCATTAGAAGTTACATATGGAGATAGTATTGTTTATAAAGGATATAACGATGACATTGCTTCAGTGGTAACGTTAAAGCATGATGAGAAAAAATTCCATGTGACTGATATGGATAGCCAAATTCATAAGTATTTTAATCAAGAGCTATACATGGGGATCACGTTATATGATGGAAAAGGAAATGAAAAAAAACATGTAACGGCAGAAGGGCAAGAAACTTCTAAGAACTTTGCAGAACAAGTAAATGGAATACAGTTTGAGTATGGAGATGTGTTGAAAGTATTCCATGCAGAACCAGATCGTTTGAAATGGTATCAAAATAATACTCTTACTGGTCAAGGTGAGAAAAAGGGAATGAAAGAACTATTCTTCAAAGTGACAGAAAAAGGTTTTGAACGAATGGATACACAGCAAGAAGTAACAGCTGTACCGCAAAAAGTAGTAATCGGAACAAACGCTGATAAATTAAATGCAAAAAACTTTGTTCAAGTGAAAGGTGGAGAAGTAGTCGGTTTTGTAGAAAAACCGGATACAACAAAACTCGGTGAACAAAAAGTAAAGGTAGAAACGAAAGATCGTTTCGGAAATAAGAAAGTAACGGAAGTACCATTGGAAGTAATCTATGGCGATAGTATAGTCTATCAAGGTGTGTCCAATGTAACACGTTCGATTGTTACATTAAATCATGACGAAAAGAAATTACATGCAATATTTACAAATGATACGATTCATTATCGTTTTGTAAATGAACAATATATAGGTCTTACGATTTATGATAGAGATGGAAAAGAGAAAAAACATGTAATAGCAGAAGGGCAAGAGACTTCAAAGGATTTTGCTGAGCAAGTAAATGGAACTCCATTTGAGTATGGAGATGTTATTAAAGTGTATCATGCAGAACCGAGTCGTCTAAAATGGTATAAAAAGAGTAAATTAGAAGAGCAATTAGCTTCAACAGAAGTTTCATTTAAAGTTACTCAAAGTGGATTAGAACAAGTAAAGGGAACTTTATAATAAAAAACGCGCATAGATACACTATCTATACGCGTTTTTCTTTTTATTACTCAGCTTCAGATACTACTGTGAAGCGTTCATTTACATGTTTTGGATTTTCGATTTCATCAAGTGTTGCTACTGCGAAATCTTCGTAACTTACGTAGCTATCACCTTTTGAATTAACAAGAAGGTTGTCTTTTCCAGCTTTGTAAGAACCAGTACGTTTTCCTAATGCAAATAGTGCAGAAGGGCTGATGAATGTCCAAGTAATATCGTTAGTTTGTTGCAGAATTTCTAAGTTTTTACCTTGGTTTTGAGCTGTTGCAAGGTATTCATCTGGGAAACCTGGTGTCTCAAATACACGTGTTGTTTTCTCTTCGTCTACAAATAAGCTTCCAGCGCCGCCGACTACAAGTAATTTTGTGTTAGGTGCACCTTTCATCGCTTCAATAAGTACGTTTCCTGCATCTACGTGAAGGTGTTCTTGTCCTGCTGGAGCACCGAATGCATTTACAACTACATCGAATGCTTGTAAGTCGTTAGATGTAAGAGAGAATACATCTTTCTCTAAAACTTTTACGTTTTCTTCTGTAATTTTTGCAGCGTTTATTACGATTGCAGTTACTTCATGTCCGCGATCTAATGCCTCTTTTAAAATGCGACTTCCTGCTTTACCAGTTGCTCCAATAATTCCGATCTTCATAATAAATCCCTCCAAAGTGTTTTGTTAACGTGTATATCTGAAACTGAATGAATGTGTTGTAATTAGGTTTGTTACAACCTGATGTAATCATTATAGTTACAGGTTGGTGTATTTGTCAAATAGTTTAATGAAATAAGTTTGAATTTAGTTTGTTCATTTTTCTAAAATAATGATGTTACGTTTGGTAACAATTTCATGTTAGAAAACCTAACATTTTTTTGTCGAAAATTGTTGATTGTTTAAAGTTTTTAGAATATAATTTTCTTATTGTTAGGAAGAGGGGGCAATGCAATTATGGATTTTTTAGCTAAGGTAATTGGGGATGTGAATAATGTCCTTTGGTCATATATCATTATTGCGATGTTAATTGGGTTAGGACTCTACTTTTCATTTCGTGTGAAATTTGTCCAAGTTCGTTACTTCGGTGAAATGATTCGATTGCTTGGGGATGGGGCAAGCTCGAAAACGAGGAAAGCACAAAAAGAGAAGAGCGGTGTATCATCGTTCCAGGCTTTTTGTATGAGTACTGCTTCTCGTGTAGGTACTGGTAACTTAGCCGGAGTAGCTATTGCAATCTCAGCAGGTGGACCAGGAGCAGTATTTTGGATGTGGTTAATCGCGGTAATTGGGGGTGCTTCTGCATTTGTAGAGAGCACATTAGCGCAAATTTATAAAGTAAAAGATGGGAATACGTTCCGTGGTGGCCCAGCGTATTATATGGAAAAGGGTTTAAATAAACGCTGGCTTGGAGCTATTTTCTCTGTATTAATAACAGTAAGTTTCGGATTGATTTTTAACGCTGTACAATCTAATACTGTAGCAGCTGCTTTTGATGGGGCATTCAAAACAGATAGTAGATTAGTAGGTCTTGTAATGGCTGGTCTACTTGCAGTTATTATTTTCGGCGGAGTAAAACGAATTGCTCGCGCGGTTGAAATGATCGTTCCAGTAATGGCAATCATTTATGTAGCAGTGGCATTATTCGTTGTTGTAACAAACATTACGGCAATTCCGTATGTATTTAAAGAAATTTTCTTACATGCTTTCGGAATTAAAGAAGTAGTAGGCGGAGGATTAGGAGCTGCGATTTTACTAGGGGTAAAACGTGGATTATTCTCAAATGAAGCTGGTATGGGTAGTGCGCCGAACGCGGCTGCGACTGCAAACGTAACGCACCCGGTTAAACAAGGCTTCATTCAAACTTTAGGGGTATTTACAGATACATTATTAATTTGTAGTTGTACAGCATTTATCATTCTTTTATCAGATGTGCACAATGCAGCTGATTTAAATGGTATTCAATTAACGCAACAAGCGTTAAGTCAACATATCGGTCCATGGGCTTCTATATTTGTAGCAGTGGCAATCTTCTTGTTTGCATTCAGTTCATTAGTAGGTAACTACTACTATGGTGAAACAAATATCGAGTTCTTAAATGGAAGTAAAGTACTATTAAATGCATACCGCATTGCTGTACTTGGTATGGTTATGTTAGGTTCTGTAGCAACAATTCAAATCGTTTGGGATTTAGCAGATTTATTCATGGGTATTATGGCTGTTATTAACTTAGTGGCAATCGTATTCCTTTCTAAGTACGCTTTTGCGGCATTATCAGATTATGTAAAGCAAAAGAAGCAAGGAAAAGATCCAGTCTTCTATGCGAATTCAATTCCAGGCCTGAAAAATACAGAGTGCTGGGAAGAGCAAGTAGCAGAGAAAGAAAAAGCGATATAATGAGGTGAGCATCAAGTGAAACTTGATGCTCATTTTTTTGTTTTATTTAGCTATTTGTTAGAAGCAAAAGACGAACATTAATGGATGTTCCATAATAAAATGTAATTTTTTAAAGAAAAGTGCGGATATGAGATGTGATTTATGTTAGAATGGAAAATGCCTTTGAAACAAGAGGTTTTATGATTTTTCCTATCCGATTGAAGGTTTTGAAGGAGAAATGGAAAGTTCGGATTATTTCTCGTTTCGAGTGGTCAGACGTTCAACGTTAATGAAGAGTTAAATGGAGGATTTTATTAATGAAGTTTGTTATGTTTCTTGTAGGATTACTCGTTGTATTTGTACTCGGTTTTCTTATAAGTGCCGATCGAAAGAAGATTAAGTATAAACCAATCGCAATTATGCTTGTTATTCAGCTGGCGTTAACGTATTTCTTATTAAATACACAAGTTGGTTATATTTTAGTAAAAGGAATTTCAGATGGATTTGGCGCACTTCTTGGATATGCGGAAGCTGGAATCGTTTTCGTATTTGGTGGTCTTGTTAATAAAGGAGAGGTTTCATTCTTCTTAACAGCACTATTACCAATCGTATTCTTTGCCGTTTTAATTGGAATTCTGCAACACTTTAAAATTTTACCGATATTTATTCGTGCTATTGGTACTTTGTTGAGTAAAGTAAATGGTCTAGGAAAACTAGAATCATATAACGCAGTAGCAGCTGCTATTGTTGGGCAAGCGGAAGTATTTATTACAGTAAAAGATCAATTAAGTAAAATCCCAAAACACCGTTTATATACATTATGTGCATCTTCCATGTCGACAGTATCGATGTCAATCGTCGGTTCTTACATGAAAATGATCGAACCAAAATATGTAGTAACAGCACTTGTATTAAATTTATTTAGTGGTTTCATTATTATTCATATTATTAACCCGTACGATATTACAGAAGAAGAAGATACACTGAAATTAGAAAATAAGAAAAAACAATCGTTCTTTGAAATGCTGAGCGAGTACATTATGCTTGGTTTCACAATCGCGATAACAGTAGCAGCGATGTTACTTGGTTTCGTAGCATTAATTACAGCAATCAATAGCTTGTTTGATTCCATGTTCGGTATTACATTCCAAGCTATTTTAGGATATATTTTCTCACCATTAGCATTCGTAATGGGTATCCCGCAAGCAGAGATGGTAACAGCGGGACAAATTATGGCAACGAAATTAGTATCAAATGAATTTGTTGCGATGCTTGATCTTGGAAAAGTAGCTGGTGACTTATCAGCTCGTACAGTTGGTATCCTTTCTGTATTCCTTGTATCATTTGCGAACTTCTCATCAATCGGAATTATCGCAGGTGCAACGAAAGGTATCGATGAAAATCAATCAAATGTTGTATCATCATTCGGTCTACGCCTTGTGTACGGTGCGACATTAGTAAGTATTCTATCAGCAATTATCGTTGGTGTTATGTTATAGAAAAAGATGGCCTTAGCTCATAGCTAGGGCTATTTTTTATGGTAAATTTGCATGAAAAAACCAATTAATTAGGAATATATTAACATATAAAAATCTTTTAAAATTTATATTGCATTTCATCTAGATAACGCTTACAATTTGATTTGTAGGTGGTATCAATTTCAGACTTTCAAGTATGGTAGGAGAGAAGAGACTACCTTTTATAAATTGCAATTTATGTAAACGCTTACTGATTTTAGATGACAGTTGAATAGTATTTAGGGGTTTTAAATTTTTTTAACATCAATGGTCAGACGTCATTCGTTATACGACCAATAACTCGTGGGAGAAGTGGAGGATTCACATATGAAAATAGTAATGTTTCTAATCGGTTTACTTGTAGTATTTGTACTAGGGTTCCTTATCAGTTCAGATCGCAAGAAAATTAAATATAAACCAATTGCACTTATGCTTGTCATTCAATTGGTACTTGCGTATTTCTTACTAAATACAAAGGTCGGATTTGTATTAGTAAAAGGGATTGCAGATGGGTTTGGCGCTATTTTAAAATTTGCGGAAGCAGGGGTTAATTTCGTATTTGGTGGTCTAGCAAATGATGGACAAGCACCATTCTTCTTAACAGTATTATTACCAATTATTTTCTTAGCAGTACTAATTGGGATCTTACAACATATTAAAATTTTACCGATTATCATTCGTGCAGTCGGTTTCCTATTAAGCAAAGTTAACGGTTTAGGAAAACTAGAATCATATAATGCGGTAGCAGCTGCAATTGTTGGTCAAGGGGAAGTATTCATTACAGTAAAAGATCAATTAAGCAAACTACCGAAAAATCGTTTATACACACTTTGTGCATCTTCTATGTCAACAGTATCGATGTCAATCGTCGGTTCTTATATGAAAATGATTGATCCAAAATATGTAGTAACAGCACTTGTACTAAACTTATTCAGTGGATTCATTATCGTTCATATTATTAATCCATATGATGTAAAAGAAGAAGACGACATTTTAGAATTACAAGAAGATAAAAAACAAACATTCTTTGAAATGTTAGGCGAATATATTATGCTTGGTTTCTCTATCGCTGTAACAGTAGCGGCGATGTTAATCGGTTTCGTAGCATTAATTACAGCAATTAACGGTGTATTCGATTCAATTTTCGGAATCACATTCCAAAGCATTTTAGGATACATTTTCTCACCATTAGCATTCGTAATGGGTATCCCAACATCAGAGATGCTAACAGCAGGACAAATTATGGCAACGAAATTAGTAACGAACGAATTCGTTGCAATGCTTGACCTTGGTAAAGTAGCTGGTGACTTATCAGCTCGTACAGTAGGTATTTTATCTATCTTCCTTGTATCATTTGCGAACTTCTCATCTATCGGGATTATCGCAGGTGCAACGAAGAGTATCGATGGCAAACAAGCAAACGTTGTATCTTCATTCGGATTAAAACTTGTATACGGTGCAACGTTAGTAAGTATATTATCAGCGATTATCGTTGGGGTTATGCTGTAATAAAAACAAACGAAGTCGTTTATCTCTCGCCTAGAGGGATGAACGACTTTTTTATTTTGGTATGATAAATAATATAGAGAGGGGGAATTAGGGTGAAAGAATCGGATAGTTTAAGGGAGTTTGATGAGATTATAGAGAACATTAATCATTTAACTGGAGAAGATGCTAGAGCGCTTTTGAAGTTTATACATGGATATTTAAGCATAGTAGAAGAAGGAGATGGGACTTTTACTAATAGTAACTTTGTTGAAAAGGTTTCAGGGCTTTATAAGAAGGATTTGGCGAGGGTTATTCAGCTTAGAGAAGAAATAAAAAAATCACCTTAATACATTCATTAAGGTGATTGAAATACTATTCAGCTGGAGGCGTAAATGTACGTTTCTCTAATTCAGCATCTAGCATAAATAGTGCGTTTGAATCGCTTGTAATACGTTTTAATTTTTGGATGATGCTATCGAATGAAGATTCTTCTTCTACTTGCTCATCGACGAACCATTTTAAGAATGTAATTGTTGCATGCTCACGCTCATCCCAAGCGATATCAGATAAGTTGTAAATACGCTTCGTTACTTCACGCTCGTGCTCAAGTGCCACTTCAAAAGCGTTCAGTACAGATTCGTATTTGTTATTTGGATTATCAAATCCAGTAATAATAGCGCGTTCACCGCGGTCATTAATGTAGTTGTAAAGCTTCATTGCGTGGAAACGTTCTTCTTCAGCTTGTACAAGGAAAAAGTTAGCGAATCCATCATAGCTCTCAGCTGTACAGTAAGCAGCCATTGCCATATAGGCGTGGGCAGAGTAAAATTCAAAGTTCATTTGATCGTTTAATGCGTCGTGCAATTTTTTAGATAACATAAAATCCCCCTTAGTATTGTGACAAGAACATTATATCATAATTGATAATATTCTCATTTGGATACTTCGAACCTTTTCGAAAGCTTTGTGACGTGTGCCTCCATAATGTCTTGTAAATCTAAATCATATTTTTGTGAAAGAATAATAAGATTAGATAGTACATCACCAAGTTCTTCTTTTAACTCTTGTTTTAGTTCTTCTTCTGTTTTCACTTTTTCGTCAGGACGATCACGGCCAATTTCGATTGCGCGAACAACGCGTGAAACTTCTCCAACTTCCTCTGTTAAGAAATTTAAGCGAATAAAGGAATTATACTGTGACCAGCTTCGTTTTTCGTAAAATTCCTCCACCCATCTTTGAAATGCGACGATATCCATTTCTTTCTCATCCCTTCAATATGTTGTACAATATTCATTGTACCATAACAATATATAGTTTCGGGGTGTAGGAATGAGAAAGATTTGTGTGTTTGCAGGCTCCAACTTAGGGGAGAGAGCAGAATTTAAAGAGCAGGCAATAGCGTTAGGGAAAATGTTTGTTGAGAACGATTATGAGCTTGTATACGGTGGTTCTTGCGTTGGATTAATGGGAGAAGTGGCAAACGAAGTTCTTCGCTTAGGCGGACGTGTAACAGGTGTTATGCCGCGCGGTCTATTCCGAGGAGAAATTGTTCATACAGGGCTAACAGAATTAATTGAAGTAGAAACGATGCACGAGCGCAAAGCGAAAATGGCAGAGCTTGCGGATGCTTTTATTGCACTGCCAGGCGGATATGGAACGTTTGAAGAGCTATTTGAAGCAGTATGTTGGTCACAAATTGGTATACATAATAAGCCAGTTGGTTTATTGAACATAAAAGATTTCTACGGACCAATTCTGCAAATGGTTGAACGTGCCGCAGAAGAAGGATTCATGAATCCATCGAATAAAGAGTTAATCGTTGCCGCTGAAACGGCAGATGCACTCATTCAGAAGATACAAAATTACGAGCGTCCTGTTTTAGGAACGAAGTGGAAGCAATTATCATAATACAATTTTATAGAGATTTTTGGAAACACATGTCATTTTATCTTCAAAAGGCATGTGTTTTTAATTTGGTTAAATATGTTAATGTTAAGGTGTAATGTTTTGGGAAAAGGAGAAATAGATGGAGGAGTTCGTATTTTTAAGGCCGGTTTTTAAATGTATTTTAGCAGCATCTATTCTTGTTATGCTAATTGTTTCAACACAGAAGAAAGAGCTTATTAATGCGTTTTCGCTTTGGTTTATTTCGATACTATGTATCGGTGTTTCCGCGATCACGTTGTTTATGTCTGGGTTTATTGTTGATGAGTATAATTTAGGTGGAGATGCACAATCGTTTTGTATGTTTATTGCGATTGGTTGTATTAGCGGTTTGAATTTAATTATTTACTATAGACGGAAACAATAAGGAAGGCATTCCGTATTATTTTGGAATGCCTTTATCATTTTGATTACTTTGTTTTTTATACAAGTACCAGCCACCCCAGCCGCCACCAATTGCTAAGACAATGAGGAAAGCATAGTCTTTAACCTCGATACGTATATTGAAAATATTAGCTATAAGTAAGACAATCCCAACTGTTATTAACGCAAAAAATGCTCTAATTAAGTAGTCTTTCAACTGAACCACTCCCGCCATTTAAGTAGTAAATGATGAATATGGAAAAGCTTTTTTGGATCTATTTTACTAAAGGGTGTTACCTATATTTTAGCATAAAAGAGATTGTAATATATTGATGAAAGTGGGGGATGGGGAGGTGCTAATCTGCTAATATTGTCGTGATTTGTCGGTAAGTCGATATATAGGAAAAATCGCTGATAAATTTGATGGAATCGTCGATATAATTAGAAAATCGTTGATATAAATTTCATGTACCAACAAAAGCGACCATTTCATAGAAAAAAGCGACTCTGAACGAGCCGCTTCCGCTTTTAAGTAATATCCAGCTCCAGCGGCTAGAACAGTCGGTTGTTTCACTCCTTCATTCGAGGCAAAAAGCGCCTCGTAATCAGGAGTTCCAACACCCTCCTGTTCTGAACGAGCCGCTTCCGCTTTTAATTATTATTGATTCAAGAACGCGCGTAGCATCCAAGCGTGTTTTTCTAGTTCTGTGTAGATGCCTAGTAGTAGGTCAGATGTCATTTCGTCGTCAGAGTTTTGAGCGATTTCCATGCCTTTTTTCAGTTCGACTAGCATCATTTCGTAGTCTTTCATGATTGCTTCGACCATCCCTTCTGCAGTTTCTCCGTATGCTGCTTCTTGAATAGAAGATATTTCTAGGTATTCTTTCATTGTTGCTACTGGTTTACCACCAATTGCTAAAATGCGTTCTGCAATTTCGTCGATGTGAGTAGCTGCTTCTGTGTAAAGTTCTTCGAATTTCTCATGTAATGTGAAGAATTGAGGTCCTTTTACGTACCAATGGAAGTTGTGTAGTTTTGTGAATAAAACGCTCCAGTCTGCTACTTGTTTGTTTAATACTTCGATTACTTGTTTGTTCATTATGATCAATCTCCTTTTGAGTTGTTATGTGATATCAATTACTAATTTATAATTATTATAATCTAGTAATTCGTATAAATCAACCCTTTTGCTGGAATTAATTTGAACAAATTATGAACTGTGTAAATAAAAATCCCTATTACTGTAGAGTAATAGGGATTTTGTTTGATATATAGCTCTTGTTCTGAACGAGCTGCTTCTGCTTTAAATGATATCCAGCTCCGGTGGCTAGAATGTGAGGGGGATGAAGCTTTTAAGTAATATCCAGCTCCAGCGGCTAGAATCTCCGGTCATTTCGCTCTCTCGCTCGAAGCAAAAAGCGCTTCAAGGTCGAGAGCTTGAAGCGCTTTTAACTGTTATACAGCTTTTTTATTTTCTTCTACATCCTGTCCATCCCAGCACTCTGTATTTTGTAAGCCAGGGATAGAGCTTGCAACGAAAACAGGATCTTTTCCTTGTTTCTTTTGATTCATATAGTCTACTAATGCTGCGTAGGCGAACTTGCTTAGGAATGAGATGGCAATTAAGTTTGTGAATACCATTAGTCCCATGAATAAATCAGCTAAGCTCCAAACAGTCTGAAGAGCAGCGATTGATCCGAAGAATACCATTCCGACAACGGCAACGCGATAAATCATTAACCAAGTTTTGCTTTCTTTAATGAATGCGATGTTTGTTTCACCATAATAGTAGTTTCCTAGTAAAGAACTGAACGCGAATAGGAAAATAATAATCGCTAAGAAAGTGCTTGCCCATGGTCCGATTTGTGAACTTAATGCACTTTGTGTTAATTCAATACCTTGTAAATTTGTTCCTTTGTAAAGTCCAGAGCATAATACGATAAATGCTGTTGATGTACATACTAAGAATGTGTCTACGAAAACACCTAATGCTTGAACAAGTCCTTGTTTGACAGGGTGAGATACATCTGATGTTGCGGCTGCGTTAGGAGAGCTACCCATACCTGCTTCTGTTGCGAATAAACCGCGCTGAATTCCGAACTTGATTGCTGCTCCAATACCACCAGCGATGGCTTGGTCTAAACCGAATGCACCATTAAATATTTCCATAAAAATGCTTGGTAACATAGTAAAGTTGTTAATAACAACAAAAATAGCCACACCAATATAAATGATTGCCATTGGAGGAACAATCATTTCCGTAATACGTGAAATGCTCTTAATACCACCGAAAATAATAACTGCAACTAATAAAGCTAATAGAGCTCCTACGATCGTTCGCTCTAGTCCAAAAGCATTTTCAAATGCTATTGTTACTGTGTTTGCTTGTACAGAGTTGAAAATTAATCCGTACGCAACTGTAATAAGAAGTGAGAACCAAACACCCATCCAGCGTTTGTTTAATCCTTTTTCCATATAATATGCTGGGCCACCACGGAATCTGCTTCCATCTTTTACTTTATAAATTTGCGCGAGCGTACATTCTACGAAACTAGTAGCTGCTCCAAGGATAGCGATAAACCACATCCAAAATACTGCGCCAGGTCCGCCCATTGAAATAGCTAAAGCTACACCAGCTAAGTTTCCGATACCGATACGTGCAGCTGCACTTAAGCAAAATGCTTGGAACGGGGAGATACTATCTTTCTTTTTTTCTTTTCGATTAAATCCTTTACTAATTAAACCGACCATCTCACCAAAATGAGTAATTTGGACAAACTTCAATTTAAAAGAGAAATAAAGACCGAAGCCGATTAGCATTGCAATAAGAATATATGACCATAAAATATTATTCGTTACCTCAAGGAATCTGCTAAAGATATCAACCATATAATACACTTCCTTTTTTCCGTAATAAGAAAATTATATGCAAAAAATATACGAGAATCAATTTTTCTAAAAAATCACGTTACTTAAATCTATTTTATGTTATGATTATGTTACATAATAATATTTTTAGAATTATTTACATTTTAAAAAACTAAATGTAAAGCGAGAAAGAGGGGATGATTTGAAAGAAGAATCTTTATGAAAAGTAAGCCTTGAGAGTTTGAAAATGAGAAGTAATATATGTTTTATCATTACATCTTTTAGTATCTTTTTAGGAGCCACTTATTATTACAATAAAAGATTTCCAAATCACAGGTATCCTGAATGGTTAGAATTTCTAAAATGGATTGGATGAATAAAAGACAGAAAAACAGAAAATTCGAATAAAAAATGTTGTGGAGGAGCTAAATATGAATATTAGAGAAAGTGAACTTCCGGGTATTGGTTACAAATTTCAAATCGTTACGAAAGGTAACGAAAAGATGGTAATTGTCATTCATGATGACGGGCGTAGAGAAATGTATCATTTTGATTCAGATCATGAAGAAAGTATCTCAAGTATTTCATTACGCGACTCAGAGGCAAGACAAATTGCAGCAATATTAGGTGGAATGGTGTATAAGCCTAGAGCATTAGAAAATGTTGAAATGGTCTTTGAAGGGTTGGCGATTGAGTGGTTTAAAGTAGAGAATGCAGCGCCAGCAATCGGAAAAACAATTGGTGATCTTGAAATAAGAAAAAACTATAGCGTAACGATCATTGCAGTTATGAAGAAAAATATGAAAAAGCTATTTAATCCAGGACCAGATGCGGTAATAGAAGAAGGCGATATGCTTGTAGTTTCTGGTGAGAGAGAAGAAATTAAAAAAATTATTAATGAGTTACTTTCGAATAGGGGGACTGACTAGATGGATACGTTAATTTTTGAAGTTGGTACAGCTTTAGTTTTAGTGGCAATTGCGGCAGTAATTGCTGGAAAGTTTAAATTCTCAGTAATTCCATTTCTAATTGTTCTTGGGATGCTAGTGGGACCACATGCGCCGACAATAGGTGTGATCGATTTCAAATTTATTGAAAGTGCAAATGTAATTTCGTTTCTTGGACGGATTGGCGTTCTGTTTCTTCTGTTCTATCTAGGACTAGAGTTTTCAATGAAAAAACTAATTAAATCTGGACGTTCTATTGCGATTGGTGGAACAATCTATATTTTAATTAACTTTTCACTTGGGTTATTATACGGATTTATCATGGGATTCCCTCTACTAGAAATCTTAATTATTGCGGGTATTATTACGATTTCTTCTAGCGCTATCGTAGCTAAAGTGTTAGTAGATTTAAGAAGAACTGGTAATAATGAGACCGAATTAATTTTAGGAATTATTATGTTCGAAGATATATTCCTTGCTGTATATTTATCAGTTGTTTCTGGTTTAGTTCTAGGGGATCATGCTTCCTTTTTAGGTGCCCTTACTTCAATTGGAATTGCTTTAGGATATATGCTTCTATTCTTTATTGTAGCTAGAAAGGCGACGCCGTTATTAAATAAATTGCTTAATATTAGTTCAGATGAAATTTTCATTATTGTAGTATTTGCTTCGTTATTCTTTATTGCAGGCTTCTCAGAAACAATTCACGTTGCCGAAGCAATTGGAGCACTTCTTTTAGGGTTAGTTTTCTCTGAGACAGAGCATAGTGACAGAATTGAACATCTCGTCGTTCCATTTAGAGACTTTTTCGGAGCTATTTTCTTCTTCAGTTTCGGATTAAGTATTGATCCGTTTTCATTAGGAGGGGCAATATGGTTAACGTTAGGTGCTGTCCTTCTTACAATCATCGGAAACTTTGTAGCGGGGATGATTGCTGGGAGACAAGCTGGATTATCTCATAAAGCATCAACAAATATTGGATTAACAATTGTTTCAAGAGGAGAATTCTCCATCATTATGGCCAATATTGGTATCGCGGGTGGTTTAATGTCAGTACTGAAACCATTCTCAGCATTATACGTGCTTATACTATCGATCTTAGGTCCACTTCTGACGAAAGAGTCAAAGAATGTATATAAATTGTTAAATAAAATCTTTAAGTGGGATATGAAGAAAAGCTAAATTTTTAAAAATCAAAGTACAAAATATGTATGAAAAAGGGATCTATGTCGACATAGATCCCTTTTTTATTGGCATTTTTTTAAGGATGAAAGAATACGTTTAATATTTACCATATTGTGGCATACATATAGAAAAAGGTGCTTGGAAAGGGGAATAAAGAGAAATGGAACTCCAGTTTCAAAATGTATATCAACAGGTGGAGAATTGGTATGTGTTGGATTCGGAGCTTCCTTGGGATGTCAAAAGGCTTAGGGATGATTTGTTTTCACTTATTGAAATATGTAAAACGCCAGTTATTTTTTGTGATACGTGTGATGCGAATTATGTACTTCGATCATTAGGGGAAGAGGAGGAAGAGTTTCTATTCCCGATAGGTGGTTTTTATCATAAAGAAAAGCAATTAATTTTTGTTTGTATGTGGGAAGAGTATGAGCAAGTGCTCAAAACATTGCTACATGAATTTCGTCATGCGATGCAGCATAAGAGTGAAATATTGTATGTCGGAAGTGAAACTTACGAAGAAAGATGGATTGAGAAAGATGCGAGGAAGTTCGCGGAGAGGAAATTAGGTGAATATAAAAATAGAAAGTTAATGTAAAGCATAGTGGAGAAATGGCGCTGTGCTTTCTTTGTTTCTTACTAAAAATAAGTAATTGACTTTTATGAAGTTTAGTTCTAAACTAATGATATAAAACGAGCGAGGTGATGGAATGAAAACCGAAGATAGACTAGGTTTACTATTATGGTTTCGTTTATCACGTTTTTACAACAAAAGTATTCGTGAGACGAATCAGCATTTGAAGAAATGGAATGTATCTGCCGCGCAATTTGATGTACTAGCTCAAGTTGGAGGGCATGATCGTTTAACGCAGCAAGAGCTTGGAAATAAGCTATTTGTTACGAAAGGAAATATTACGCAGCTTTTAAATAAAATGGAACAGCTTGAGTGGATTCGTCGTGAACAAGAAGGTACTACGAAATATATTTCGTTAACAGAAAAGGGAAGAGTTTTATATGAAGAAATCATCCCGCCTCAAGAAACATTCCAAGCGGAACAGTTTCAAAATTTAAATGTAGAAGAACAACATCAATTATTACAATTACTAAAAAAATTACAGTGAGAAAAATTTTTGAAATAAATCTTGAATTCGAGATAATATGAGGTGAAGGATATGTTTAGAAAAGTTGATCATAAAAATATGGGAAGAGCAAATCACGGTTGGTTAAATACACATTTTCATTTTTCCTTTGCGAATTACTATAATCCAAATAACATGAGCTTTGGAGCATTACGTGTTATTAATGATGACCTAGTAGCACCGCAAACTGGTTTTGATATGCATCCACACCGCGATATGGAAATCATTTCGTACGTTGTAGACGGTACTTTAACACATGAAGATAGCATGGGGAACCGCGGAACAATTGAGCGAGGACATGTTCAATATATGAGTGCTGGCACAGGTGTATTTCATAGTGAGCATAATTTAGGAAATGAAACACTACGTTTATTACAAATCTGGATTTTACCAGACCGTGCAGATCATAAGCCAAACTATGGTGAGTTTAAATTTGATTGGAGTAAGCGTGAAAACGAATGGTTCCATATGGTATCTCCATTAGAAGGAGAGGCACCAATTCAAATTCATCAAGATGCGAATTTATATTCTTTATCGTTAGAAGCAGGAAAAGAAATTCATTTTCCGGTGAAAGAAGGTCGTCAGTTGTATCTTGTTCAAATTGAAGGAAGTAGTGTAATCAATGGTGAGACACTTGTTATGCGTGATGCAGCAGAAGCGATTGAAGAAGATATTCATATTGAAGCGAAAGAGCAATCACACTATTTAGCAATTGAATTGAAAAAGCAATAAAATGTTTGTAAAAAAGAGGATGTCCGATAGGATGTCCTCTTTTTTTGAGTGGAATTGTCAGAAAAAACTTTCTCAAATTATGGAAAAAGGTATTAGCTAAAAAAATAAGAATTGTATAAAAGTGTCAAAAATCTTTAGGGAATGGGGAATGTTATAGTGAAAAAGCAAGTCATTTCATCAGCATTAGCGTTAACTGTTATCGCCGGGGGATTTGGAACATTTGGAGCAACGACAACGAAAGCGGAAGAACAAAAAATTCAATATCATCAAGAATTTAAAACGCCTGCATACATAGGTGAAGAATGGAAAGCACCGGAAGGACTAGATAAAAAAGAGACAGTCTTTCAATATTTAGAGAGTAAAAAAGACATGTTTAAATTAGCAGGAAATATTGATAAACATTTCAATGTCGTTGGGGAAGAAAAAGATGCTGAATCTGGCACAACACACGTGAAGCTAGTTGAGAAACATAATAACATTCCTGTATATGGTTCAGACCAAACTGTTACACTAGATAAAGAAAATAATGTAAAAGCATTCTTCGGACAAGTTATTCCGAATTTAGAGGATAAAAATATTCCTGAGTTTGCAAGCATTAGTGCGGAACAAGCAGAAACGATTGCAAAGGCAGATATTGAAAAAGAAGTGGGTAAAGTAAAGAATTATGACGGTGTGAAAAAAGATTTATTTGTTTATGAAAAAGATGGAAATTACTATCTTGCATATTTAGTAAAAGCGTCGATTTCAAAACCAGCTCCAGGATATTGGCATTATTTTGTTGATGCAACGAATGGAAATGTGATTGAGAAATATAATGCTGTAGATCACATTACAGGATTTGGTTACGGAGTACTAGGAGCTAGGCAATCATTTGAAATTGCTCAAGATGAGAAAACAGGAGCATTCCATTTATTTGATGGTAAACGTGGACAAGGTGTTCATACATTTGATGCAGAGAATATGGATGAAAACTTGTTTAATATATTCTCCCAATGGTTCGGACATACAGGTGTTGAAGTAGAAAGTAAGAATAAGTTCTTTGATGACAAAGCAGCGGTTGATGCGCATGTAAATGCAGGAAAAGTATATGATTACTACAAAAAGACATTTAATCGTAACTCGTTCGATGATAAAGGTGCGAAGCTTATTTCCTCGGTTCACGTAGGTGAAAGCTGGAATAATGCAGCTTGGAATGGTGTGCAAATGATGTATGGTGATGGCGATGGTACGACATTTATTCCATTATCTGCTGGATTAGATGTTATCGGTCACGAATTAACGCATGCTGTAACGGAACATACAGCAAATCTTGTTTATAAAAATGAGTCAGGTGCGTTAAATGAATCGTTATCTGATATTATGGGTGTCATGGTTGAGAAGAAGAGCTGGGATTTAGGTGCTGACATTTATACACCTGGAAAACCTGGTGATGCACTTCGTTCTCTGAAAGATCCAGCGTCTATTCCAAATCCATTAAAACCAGGTGAAGGTTACCCAGATCATTACAATAAACGCTACACTGGAACAGCTGATAATGGCGGCGTTCATATTAACAGTAGTATTAACAATAAAGCTGCCTATTTAGTATCTGATGGCGGAGAGCATTACGGTGTGAAAGTAACTGGAGTAGGACGTGAAGCGACAGAGAAAATTTATTACCGTGCTCTTACGAAGTATTTAACTGCAAACTCTGACTTTAAGATGATGCGTCAAGCGGCACTTCAGTCAGCTGAAGATTTATATGGTAAAGATTCTAAAGCTGTACAAGCTGTAACGAAAGCTTATGATGCAGTAGGCGTAAAATAATAAGAGAAAAAGACCTGACTAGGATGTCAGGTCTTTCTGTAGTTAGTCGCGAATACCTAATGCAATTTTCGCCATACGTGACATGCGTTCTTTAGACCAGGGCGGATTCCAAACGACATTTACTTCTATTTCATTGACTTCAGGTACGTTCGTTGATAATACTTTTTTTACGTCTGATACAATTTGCCCAGCCATTGGACAGCCGATAGAAGTCATCGTCATCGTAATAACAGCATTATTATTTTCATCTGCTGTAACGTCATAAACTAATCCAAGATTAATAATGTCAACACCTAGTTCAGGGTCAATAACAGCTTCTAAATTGGCATATAATTTATTTTCAAATGCTTCTTGTGACATAAGTAGCACCTCCTGCATTTTAATGATATCGATTCTCATTATAACGGAAATGTGTATAATATGCAGGGAATGAGCTCAAAAAAATATCCCTTTTGGAAGAGGGATATTTTTTTAAGGCTATTCAGTTTTGAAATGAGATACGAGTTGATCTAATTCCTCAACTGTTTGTTTCATTTGTTTAGCTGTTTGTGTCATCTCATTCATCGTAATGACTTTTTGCTCAGCAGATTGTGCTGTTGCCGCTGTTTCACTAGATACTTCAGTCGAAATAGAAGCGATGTTATTCAGTGAAGCGTTCATTTCTTCAGCACTTGCAGCCATTTCTTCAGCAGTTGCTGAGATGTCTTGCATTTGAGTAGAAACTTTATTTACTTGCTCCACAATCGTTGTGAAAGAATTGCCAGCTTCACGAATAACATGAATGCCTTCAAATGCTTCAGAACGCCCTTGTGACATCATAGAGCTAGCAGTTTCAGTATCTTGTTGGATTTGATGTAGTAATTGGTTAATATCTGTTGCCGCTGTTTTAGATTGTTCAGCAAGTTTTCGAACTTCGTCAGCTACGACAGCGAAACCTTTTCCTTGTTCACCAGCACGAGCTGCTTCGATAGATGCATTTAAAGCAAGTAAGTTTGTTTGTTCCGCGATATTAGAAATAGATTGTACAGCTGTATCAATATATTTCGTGTGAGTGATTAGACGTTCGACCACTTCTGATGTAGCATTTACAGCATCATGTATCGTTGTCATTTGTGACACAGATTTTTGAATAACCGAACTTCCGTCGTTAGCGTGTTCAGATGTAGCTACAGCAAGTTCAGTTACAGATGAAGCAGATTCAGCAATGCGCTGAACACTTACTGCCATATCATCCATTGCAGTTGAGCTTTCTTCCATGCTAGAGGCTTGCGATTGAATACTTTCATTTAAATTGGACATCGAGCTTTGAACTCGTATCGTTGCCTCGCGTGATATATTCGTCTTTTCTAGCATATTTTCAGAAGCGTTTTGTACTTCTACAGATGTTTTTTGAACACGATTAATGATGTGTTGTAGGTTTTCTAACATTTTATTAAATGATGTTGCGATCGTACCAATTTCATCATTACTATTTACTTGTAGGCGGGCTGTTAAGTCACCTTCTTGAGATGATAATTCTTTTAGTTTACTATCAATTTGTTGAATTGGTTTTACAAGTTTACCAGAGAACCACCATGCAAGAATCATAGCTACAATAATACAAATAACAAGTGATAAGAAAACAACATATTCAATTTGTAGTGAAGATTGATCAATTTTTTTAATAGATTGATCACGTAACTTAGCTTGTTCATTACTGTAATTTGTGAAGTCACCAATTACTTTATAAACAGTACCATTTTCTGCATAAGCTACTTGCAGGGCCTCTTCCCACTTTTGTTCTTTTGCAAGAGGGAAAACTTTTTCTTCAATATATTTTCTCCAAGTTGATCCTGATTCCATTGTATTTTTTACAGATTGAGAAAGGTTAGGATTTGAAAGAAGCTCATCTTTCTTATCTTCAAGAAGTTTACTCATTTCGTTAAATTTGTCAAATTCAACTTGATCATGTTGTAATAAATAACCTCTTAAAGCAGAGAGCTGTACTTGATAAGCATCCCCGCGTTCTTTTAATTGTGTTGCCAGAGGAGAAATTTCTTTTTGTAATGCTTCAGCTTGACGAGATTGATCACTAGCAAAAAATAAAATAAAAGCTAAGGCGATGCCAAATAAAGCACAAATCGTTCCCATCATGAACATTAGTTTTTTTCGAATGCTAATAAAACTCATATGATAAAAGCCTCCTTTATGAAATCATAGTATTAGAATTAATTAATGTAAAAAATTGAAAGAAAGCTTTACTCCATTTGGAATAAAGCTTTCTTCTTTCCTTTAGGAATTATAGCAGACGGAATGGGAGATAGAAAGAAATATTTTAAGTTGAAAAAAGAGAGAGTGTAAATCCCTCTTTTTACTAGTTTAGAACTCCTAAAAATATAAATGAAAGTTTCGCTTTAAATGTTTGTTTTGAAATGAGAAACGAGAACTTCAAGTTCTTGCACAGTCGTTTTCATTTCAGACGCTTTTTTAGCAACGACACTCATTTTGTTTACTTGGTCACCAGCTGAAGTTGCTGTTTGTGATGTTTCGGCGGCAACCTCATTTGAAATAGAAGCGATGTTATTTAAAGCTGCATTCATTTCTTCAGAACTTGCGGCCATTTCTTCAGCAGTTGCAGACACTTCTTGCATTTGTGTAGAGACTTTATTAATGTGGTTAACAATTTCTGAGAATGAAGATCCAGCGGTACGAATGACTGTAATGCCTTCAGAGGCCTCTGACTGACCTTGCGTCATCATTTCATTTGCTATTTTTGTATCTTCTTGAATTCGATGAAGTAAATGGTTAATATCAGTAGCTGCTAGCTGAGATTGTTCAGCAAGTTTTCGTACTTCATCGGCAACAACAGCGAAACCTTTTCCATGTTCACCAGCACGAGCCGCTTCAATGGAAGCATTTAAAGCGAGTAAGTTTGTTTGTTCCGCGATATTAGAAATGGATTGAAGTGCAGTATCAATATGATTTGTATGTGTAATAAGTCGTTCTACTACTTGTGATGTAGCGTTAACAGCTTCATTAATGGTATGCATTTGTGTAATAGATTTCTCAATGACTTTATTCCCACTATCAGCTTTTTCAGAAGTTGTAACAGCTAGGCTAGCAACAGAAGAGGCAGATTCTGCAATACGCTGAACACTCGTTGCCATATCGTCCATTGCAGTTGAACTTTCTTCGATGCTGGAAACTTGTGAACGAATATTATGCTCAAGAGTATTCATAGTCTCTTCGGTTTTTGCAGTGTTTTCCATAGAAGCAGTTGTTTCGATAAACACATTTTCAGATGCTTCTTTTACACTTGTTGATGTTTGTTGCACTTGTTTTATGATACGTTGTAAATTAGCGAGCATTTGATTAAAGGAATTGGCGATATCACCAATTTCATCTTTACTCGTTACGTGCAATCTAGCAGTTAAATCACCATCTTGCGAAGCTAATTCTTTTAATTTCTCATCAATTTGTCGTATCGGTTTAACGAGTTTACCAGAGAACCACCATGCTAATAAAATAGACGTTACTGTACATGTAATGAGTGAGAAGAAGATAATATATTGAATAAGGGATGAAGAAGACTCCACGTCAGCAATTAATGCGTCACGTTTATCATTTTCTTCATTTGCATATTTCGTAAAACGACTTAAAAGGTCGTTTACGTAATCGGTTTGTGCTAAAGCAATTTTAGATGCTTCGTCCCATTTTCCTTCGCGAGCGAGAGGGAGAACTTCATTATCTATGACGCTCCGCCATTTACCCCCCATTAAAATCGCTTCTTTCATTCCTTCTGGGAGTTTTTTATCACTTGTTACTTTTTCTCTCGTATCAGCTAGTTTTTTTCCTTCACGGTTGAATTTATCTAATCCTTTTTGATCATGTGATAGTAAATATTCTTGTAAACCAGCAACTTGTGCTTGGAACCAATCGCCACGTTCTTTTAAAATGGTTGCTCTTTTAGATACATCATTTTTTAACGTTTCAATTTCGCTCGCTTGGCTCATGGCGAATGAAAGAATAACAATAAGAGCGATGCTAAATAAAGAAGAAATGCTTAAGAGTGTGAACAGTAGTTTTTTTCGAATACTAACATATTTCATCGTTACCCCTGCCTTTTAAAAACTGTTTATTATAATTTATAAATATTGAGAGCAGAATTAATAAAAATATCATTATGAAGTTATTAATCTGTTCAATGAAAATTATAGCAGATAATGGAATATGACAGATTCATATGAGTAAATGTTCTTAAAATGTATACATTTGTATATCAAAAAATTCATAAATAAAAATGAGAAATGCTATTGTAATTTGAAATAACATCATGTATACTTCTAATTAGTTGATAACGATTATCAGTATCAACTAAAGACATTACTCTTCGTTATGTTGGTCATACCCCTTTTTGACGACGTAAGTCAGAGACGAAATGTTGAAATATCTTGTGTCCTATTCTACAGAATTATGGTAATCTCCAACCTCAACTTATATGCGTGAGCATGCAAAAAGGATCCTATCCGTGAAGGGATCCTTTTTTGCATGCTGTTGCAATTAATGTATAGAGACCCGGTACACGCTCTTCAATTCCTTCCGGTGCAGTAGAAGGGAAGACCCATCTTTGATGAGGCCCGTGTTCTTCAACTAGTTTTTCAATTTTAAAATGTTCTTCTGCAAGTGTTGTAATAATTTCTCCTAGCGTCCAGCGGCGGATGGTTGTTTTAGGTAACGATTCTTTCTGTGCTTCTGTAAGAAGGATGCTATAAGCAACATCATCTTCAATCAATTCTTCATCGAAATAATTTCCATTGGCCCGAAATGATGGGTGGTCTACTCCTAATAATTTCGTGTAAACAGGGTGATAGTCACGAAGAATCAGCGTTCCATCTTCTTTAAGCAAGGTAGCAATTTTTTGAAAGAGTGGTTTTAAATCTAAAAAATAATGGAGTACACCAAGTTCCAGCAATACGATATCAAATGATTGTGAGAGCTGTACATGTAATACATCAGAAACGACATACTCGATAGAGACACCGGCTGCGTCAGCAAGTTCATTTGCATATTTTGCATTACTTGCTGAAATATCAACAACTGTTACTTTGTGAACCGAACATTAAAGTTTATTGAAAAATATTATGGTGGTATCATGCCGAAAGGAAGTATTGATGTAGAGCTGAAAGATAAAGTAGAAGGATTATATAAACATGTAGGAGAGGCGATTGAGCAAACTAAATTTAAGGTGGCACTAGAATCAGTATTTGATGCAGTACGTTTTGCAAATAAATATTTTGATGAGAGGCAGCCTTGGAAACAAAGGGAAGATGATTCAGTTTCATGCGAAGAAACGATTTATAATTGTGTGTATCTCATCGCTAATTTTGGAAATCTCCTGGAACCATTTTTACCATTTTCAAGTGAAAGAATTAGAAACACATTATCGATTGTGAACCGAAATTGGGAGCCTCAACATACGTTGCCGAATAAAATTGATAGTGTACAGCCACTATTTGAACGAATCGATGTAAAACAAATTGAGTGTGAGTTAGAAAAGCTATATGGAGCAATAAAGTGAGAGAGAGAAAAAGACCTTTCAAGTAAATGAAAGGTCTTTTGTTATGCAGTAGGATTCTCTTTCTTATCCTTTAAGAAGAAAAGCACGGCAAGGATTACGAGAATAATAGCTGCAATATCATATGTTATTTTGAATGTAGTATTAAAGTTTAAGTACTCCACTAAAGGGGGTTTGACTGCCCCAGCATATATGCAAATAGGAATGATGAGCACATCGTAAAATTTCTTTTCTTTCATATATCTTATTAGGAAGAAGATACACATAATGGCAAAAAAGGCTACGCTTAAAATAGTCATTTATACCCCCAAATAGATTTGAAATTATACCACATTATAACTTTATTTCCATTTATACGCAAATTAATATTTTTAAGCATTATACAAGCGATTACGTTTTTTTTCTTTCCTAGCTGTAAGAAGTTGAGGAGTGAAAATCCCAAGTAATATAACGATAATCCCAATCCACTGCATGAAGGTTACGACTTCATGTACAAGTGTAATAGAAGCGATAATGGCTGTTGGTAATTCAGCTGCTCCTAGTATTGTACCAAGTCCTGTACCTACTTTCGGTACGCCAATTGAAAAACAAATGACAGGTACGACAACGCCGAATAATCCGAGGAAGAAAGCATATTTCCATAGGCCAGCTTGCAAAGCACCATCTGTTAAAAAGGTTGGCGGGAAGAATAGGCATACGATTAGAGTAGCGCTTGTTGTCATAAGAAAACTTTTCGTATAAGGCGGAACTTCTGTAGCGACACGCCCGCTTGCAAAAACATAGAATGAAAAAGAAACAGCGGCTAATAGACCAAAGATAATCCCTTTCGTGGAAAAGCTTTGTCCGAGACCTTCAAAGACACCGCCCGCAAACAATGTACCAGTAAATAAAATAATGATAGATATAACTTTTTCACGGCTTGGAAATGTTCGATTTGCAATTGCTTCAATGACTACACCAATCCATGTGAACTGGAAAAGTAGGACGACAGCAATCGATGCTGGTAGTTCTTCTACAGAAATAGCGTAGAAGATACCGGTCATACTCATCGTTGTACCAACTGTTAGTAAGGAAAAGAATTGCTTTTTTGTTACTTTATGACGTGAAGCGAAAAGAACGAGAAGGAGAAGACCAATCCATCCGAAGACATATTGTCCTCCTAATAGTTGATGTGCTGAAAATCCATTAATGAATCCTAGTTTGAAAATAGTTGAAAGTACGCCGTAGCTACAAGCTCCGAATAAAACGAGTAATGAATACTTAAATTTTTCCATGAAAATCCTCCTTTTAAATAATAAAAAACGCCCGCTATCCAAATAAGGATAACGGGCGAACGAAACAGAGTCATATACTCTACAAAATTCCGCCACTCATACGAAGTATGAATTTGGGGTATGAAATTGTAGTAGGTTTTTACATTGCTTTTGGGAATACGATAGAACATTTTACACCTTGAGGCGTGTTTTGTATCCCATAAGGAAATTGATGTTTATCTAGTATTTGTTTTACAATGTATAACCCAAGACCACTGCCTTGTACTAAGCCATGTTTGTCAGGGTTTGCGCGATAGAATGGCTCAAATAAATGGGCAAGTTTATCTTCATCTATTTGTGAACCTGTATTTAAAACTTCTAATGCGTAACCGTTTGGCTTTTCATAAAGCTTTATATATACATGCTGATGGTCAATTGTATAATGAATTGCATTTGAAATAATGTTAAAAATGGCAGTTTGAATAA
This sequence comes from Bacillus sp. TE9106W, assembly GCF_054062215.1. Lineage (NCBI taxonomy): Bacteria > Bacillati > Bacillota > Bacilli > Caryophanales > Bacillaceae > Bacillus > Bacillus sp. TE9106W. The sequence continues at coordinate 453,149 of NZ_JBSSFA010000003.1, read as the reverse complement.
ATTTAGGATCAGCTAAAACTTGTACATCTTGTTTAATGTTAGATTGAACATTTAACTGCTTGACTGATACGAAATAATCTACTTTCTTCATAACATCCTCAATAATATTAGTCAATGAGATAACTTTTAAATCAGGTTTAAATTGAGGGTTTTGTATTTTGGATAATTCCGACATTTTTTCCGTTAATATGTTAATGTCTTGCATCATTTCATAGGAACGTTTTAAATATTTATCTCGATCTTTATAAGCTCCAATTCCGTGAATCATGCCATCTAGTTGTCCCATAACCGCTGCGATTGGTGTTTTTAATTCATGGGAAACCATAGACATAAATTCTTTACGAGATTGTTCTAATTGTTGCTCCTTTTTGAGTTCATTTCTTAAATCTTGATTGCTTGCATGTAAATTTTTCACTATATTTGGTACTTGTGAAGCAGCTACTTGTAAATCAAAATCTGTTTGATCAGTATTTTTGTTAAGTAGCTTTTTATCTGAGAAATCAAGATTCATAATATCTTTTAAAGCATCACTCATATATTGAAAAGGTTTAGCAATTAGTTTTGCATAAATTAAAGATCCGAGCAAAGATAATGCAAGCATTGTCGCGCCAATATGTGGAGCTAACTGCTGCAGTGCGTCTGTTAATTTTGGATCATCTTGTGCATCATTTGCTTTACTTGCTGCATTTTGTTTATGTAAGGCATCATTAGTAGCGACTTGCTTTTCCGTTTCTGTAGATGGAGCAGAAGCGCTATTTTTCCCCGAAATATTTTGAGTATGTTCTTTTGCTTTTGCAGTTTGGCTAGGCTGCAAAAGATGATTGATAGCTGTAGAGAGAGCGTTATAATCTATAATAGAAGATTGAAAATTAAACATGTCTCCCTGTGATACAGCTTTATTTTGATTCGTTTTACTTTGGTCATTTTGTGTATTTGAATCCGCTTGTTCTGTAGACAACGGTCCATTTTCTTTCGCAAAACGTTCTTTATCGTAGTCTGAAGCTAAGAAGTAAATAATTTGATAAAGACAAAGTGATAAAAGAATACAAAATAATAAGGTTTTGATGAAAATATTTTTGGTGATGTTGTCTGTGCTACGATTCGATTTTGTAGCCAATGCCTTTCACCGTTTTAATATAAGGAATTCCTAATTTTTTTCGTAAGTTTTTAATATGTGTATCTATAACTCTTACATCACCATAATGTTCATAGCCCCATACCTTATTCAACAAATCACTTCTTGATAATACTTTTCCTCGATTTTGCAGTAAAGTATAAATAATTTCAAATTCTTTTGTTGTCAATTCAATTTGATTACCATGAACATAAGCGGCATATGCTGTAGAATTTAACATCAATTCATGGAATTGTAGTATAGTTGCAGCTTCGGCTTCCTTCGTTGCTGCCCTTCTTAATACAGCTTCTACACGTTTAATAAATACGGTGTAATGGAACGGTTTCGTAATATAGTCATCAATACCTAATTCAAATCCTTTAATTTCACTTTCTTCATTATGTAAGCCTGTTAACATAATGATTGGTACATCAGATTGTCCTCGCATAATTTTACAAATACTATAGCCATCTATATCTGGTAACATCACATCAAGGAGGACAAGATCGTATGAATTTTTTTGGAAAAGAAGTATACCTTCTGTTCCAGCACCAACGACATCAACAGTAAAGTTTTGTGCCATTAGAAATTCACGAATCAGTTCTTGTATATCTGGGTTGTCTTCAATCACCAGTATATGCGTCATAGTAACACCTCCTAAATAACGCTTTTTACTGCAATATTCGAATTCATCATTTTTCGGATGACTCAAATTGTTTATACATATAATAAGCCCCCGCCATAAAATAATCATGAAAGTAGCAAGGGGAGTTGTTTAGTGAAACTGAATATTTAAGAATTACAGTAATTCTATTATAGTATGTATTTTAAAATTTATAAAATATTATAACTGTATAATTTTAATATCCATGTTTATCAATGTTTGGATGTTACTTAACACAATCTATTCCTATTATATATGTAAATACAGTTGTTTTGCTACTGTAAATGAAGAAATAAAATAAGCCAAGACATAAAATTCTTGGCTATACGTAAATCGCGCTTTGAGGTTATTTTACAGTGACAGTAGCTTGCTGGGGAATACGCTCAAATAACCAGTGTATATCATTGTTATACATACGAATACAACCTAGTGTTGTCCACTTACCAATTGCCTGGTTATTGTTCGTACCATGAATCGCATAAGTTGTTCCGTAAGTTCCTGCCATGTTTAGTCCGAGCCAACGGTCACCAAGTGGATTACGTGGATCGCCGCCTTTAATTTTGCCTGTGTAATAAGGACGATTTTTAATTTTATTTACGATTTGGAAAGTACCTTTAGGTGTAGGAGTAGATGCTTTTCCAGTAGCGACAGTAAAACTCTTTATGAATTTTCCGTTTTGATAATAATCCATTTTATTTAACTGTGTATTCACGATAAGCTGATCACTGGTTGTAGCTGCCTCAGCATTTGTGAATGGGATAGTTAAAAATCCTAATGATAATAGTGCGCTTAATAATAGTTTTTTCATTATGTTCTCCTTTTTACTATTGTGGTAGTCTTACATACAATGAATTTGCAACCCTCGTAACACTTTATTTACATTTTCATCTAATGTCTCAAAGAAGGTAGTAATTTTGGTATTGTGTTTGTTGTTTTTATCAATAAGTAATCTTTCATTTAATAAAAGTTCACCATGTAGTCCAAAACTTTGAACTTGAATATTTAATTCATCTTCGGTTTCAGAAATAATTGGTAAGAAGTAGTGAAAAGCTTTCGTTGGAATGATGTAGCTTTTGCCAATCATGCTTTCTTGATTTGAATTAATCCATTTTTTCGTAACAATCTTAATGTTCTTTTTTGAAACGATAAAAGATAGTGTTGTAGACTTTGTTAAACTTACGTCAAATTCATTTGTTTCACATATGTGCAAATTAAAAACGGTTTCATTTTGGTGAGATTCAACATTTGTATTAATAAAATCGTGCATTTTATAAGCTTCCATTTCGTATTCACCCTTTTTTCAATTTCGAAAAGCGATTAATATTTATTCAAATTAATGTTTAGTCATATATTGGTTAAATTTTTCAACAAATTCCGATATAATCTTACAATACGTATATGAAGCTAATATGAAGTTCGTATGAGTTTGTAGTGGTTTTTTATTAAGAACAAAATATAACGATTTTCAAGTGTTAAAAAATGGATAAAAAATGCATATTAAGGCCCTGGTTTCTCACGTTATATACTTGTTCAGTTGTCTGAAAATGAAAGCAAATAAAGAACGTAAAAGTTTAGTGAGAGCCTTACAAAAATGTAATAAAAATGTAAGCTATTGTGATAGTTATTTCGACAATTTTTTTATACAATATTAGTAAGAAGTTGCACGTGATTGAAAGGAGAGATGACATGGAATGGATTCATGAATTATTTCAGCAATACGGGTACTATGTTGTACTTGTCGGTTTGCTGTTAGAATATATTGCACTTCCGTTTCCGGGAGAGCCAACGTTAGCATATGCGGGATTTTTAGCACATAAAGGTGATTTAAGTTTACCGATTTTAATCATTCTATCCTTTATTGGGACAAGTGTAGGAATGACGATTCAATACTTTTTAGGAAATAAATTAGGTATGCCCTTTATTCAAAAGTATGGGAAATACGTATTTTTAACACAAAGAAAAATCGACTTAACAAGAATGTGGTTTGATAAGTATGGATATTTCCTAATCTTTATCGGTTTCTTTATTCCTGGTGTACGTCACTTTACAGGATACTTTGCAGGAATTATTAACTTACCATTCCGCCGCTTTGCAATTACAATTTATTCAGGTGCTCTATTTTGGGTATCATTCTTCTTAATCGGTGGTTACTGGTTAGGTGGCAATTTACATGATATTTTTGGAGCGCTAGAAGGTCATATCGGTAAAATCATTTTTGGAGTGATTGTGATTGTAGCAATTACGTTAGGAGTTCGTTTCCGTAAACAGTTAAAACGAGCATTATTACAAAACGCAAGTTAATATGGAATCCATTCTATGTCAGAATTTAGGAAGGCAGTGCAAATGCACTGCCTTTTTTATTTGATGTTCCAATCGATTTTTAACTTTCCTTTTAATTGATTTCCGCTAACTATAATGTAATAAGTGCCTGTCTTAATTGCTGCGAAATGATACGTATTAGGGCCAGCTGGAGCTAAATAATTTTCTTCCTCTTGAAATTCACTAGCCATTTTTATGTCCCCTATGTAGCCATTCGAATTTTCAGCTTGTGATTCAATAGTGAATTCTAATATGTCACCTCGTTTTAGTTCAATCGGGACTTTATGTTCACCACTAAAATGTTGAAAAGATGCTTCGAAAGAGTTATCGGTTTTTGTTTCGACCCATTTTTCTTTTGATGTTCCAACCCTTGCTATATCTACTAAGTTAATTGTGATAAATATAATAAACATAATGCTTGGTACGAAATACTGTATCCACTTAAATTTTGTTGCTATGACTGTGCATAAATAGAAAGAAAGAGAACATACTGCTCCGATTGATCCGAGGAACAAGAACTGTATTAGATCAGCTTCTTTAAATATTAAGAAGGGAAGAAAAAATAAATAGCCGCAAAAAATATAAAGTAATAATGTCTTCAGTCTTGTATATGTTTTTAATTTCAATTTATCTATGCAAATAGAACAAAAAATTGCATATACCGCAAGGACAGGAACGAAGGGAACATATAGTAGCTCTCGTAATCCAGCTAAGAAACTATATAATGTTGGTTGACTAGTTGTTAAGAGAAGCATGCTAATAAGTAATAATAAAAAGAAAGTCGCTGTAAGTTTAGTAAGAATATAGGAAAAAGTAGATGTTTTATTCATAGGTCACTTCCTTTGTTTAATATTTCACATTCATTATATAGGTTATTTCCATCATAATATATCTTTATTTTTGTCAATTATTAACGTCAAAATGACAATTATAATTGACGAAAATAAGGATATTATTTACAATTTTAATTAAATAAATGAAAAAGAGGGAAGATATGAAGCTTCAAAATCGGGTGAGGGAACTACGAGCAAAGTATCGTTTATCACAAGGGGATTTAGGGAAAGCGATTGGATCATCAAGACAAACGATTAGTTTAATTGAGCGCGGGGATTATGCACCATCTATTGTATTGTCGCTAAAAATCGCAAAAATTTTCAATGTACCGGTGGAGGAAATATTTGAGTTAGTGGAGGGGAAAGAGGATGATGAAGAGTAAACTGGGAGAACAATTTATTAGTTTTTGCAAACTCATATTAAGTATGGTAGGTGGCTTTTTTGCATCCTATATAGCTTTAGACTTACTCTCGGATGAACCGAGAAAATTATCACCCAATATATTAATAGGTGTATGTACTCTTTTTGGAATGATAATGATGTATTACACTTGGAAGAATACACGTATGTTAGCGGAGGCACGTGATGAAGAAGAGAGTGTACAAGGTAGAAAATTAGGGATTGTAATTATGTATTTACGTATAGGTGATATAGTTACGCAGGCCTGGTTTGTATATGCAGTTATTGCATGTAGACGTGCATTCATGCATGATGCAAATGTTTCCTTCGCAATTTGGAACATGGTAGCTGCTACTGCTTTTACGATTATTATAGTGATCATTGGGATTATGGCGAGAAATCGTTATAACAAGCTTTACCCTGAACAAGGTGTAACGTATATGGAATCGATGGAGATGTGGAAGAAAAACGCAGATGAAGGATTAAAGCATATTGTGCATGAAGCTGGATATAAAGCGTACGAATTTACGAATAAAGTATTGGCATATGTGTGGTGGGCTGCCGTTATATATACAGTTGTTAGTGATATCAATTTCGTGTTGCTTGGTTTAATCTCTTTTATTTGGATATTACATATCGGAAAATTCATGTACGAAATGCATAGAAAAATGATTTACTAAGGGGAGAAAAAGGTGGATATTTTAAGAAGGCCAGCTGGCTCACTGACAGTGGCGCTAATCCTGTCCATTTTATACGGAGTAATTCGAACGGAGAAATTAGAAATAATGTTGGATGTATGGACATTATTTGGAATCTTTTTATTAGTGCTAGCTATTCATGAGCTAGGACACGTAGTATTCGGCTTGATAGGTGGTTTGAATTTTAAATTTATGACAGTAGGGCCGATTACTTTTCAAAAAGAGAAGGGGAAAGTACGCGTTCGAGAAAATAAATTGTGGGCGTACTTTGGAGGCGTGGCGATGTTAGTTCCTCCTTGTATAGAGGCACCGAATCTTTCGAAAAAATGGGCGTGGCTCACTTTAGGTGGACCGATTACGAGTTTACTATTTGGTATTACTTTCGGTTACATATATATGGTGAGTTATTATCAATATCTTTTATATTTTTCTGTTTTACACTTTGTGATTTTTGCAGCTACAATCGTACCGATAAAAGGAACGTTTTTGAGTGATGGTATGCAATTTCTCATTTTAATTAAAGATGATGAAAAAGCGAAGCAGCATTTATATAACATTCAAGTATCAAGTGAGTTATTTAGTTATAAGAGGCCGAAAGATTGGGATGAGAGATTGGTAGAACTTAGCGAAGACAAACTAAAAGAAAATAAAAGTATAAGAGAGATTATGAGCGGACTTATGCTCGTCTTTTTAGCTCGTGCTGATCGAGAAGGAATGGAAAGAGCGATACCGTATATAGAACCAATTGTTCAACAACCTGTAACGAAGGAAAATAAATATTTCATTAGTAGTTTTCATAGTTGGTACCTTTTATATAAAGCCCTTTATGAGATGGATAGTCTTTCTTTGCAAGAAGCAAAGGAACATGGGAAGGCTATTACGAAAATAGACTTACATGGGTATTATCGTACACAAGGAATTATTAAATATTTAGAGGGCGATATGGAAGCATCTCGTACTTATATGAGGAAAGCTGATAAAGAATTGAAGAGCGCTGAGAAGAGTGAGATGGGATATTTACAATTAGAGAGAGAATGGTTTGAGCAGCTAAAGAAGAGAGTATCTTACGATGGGTGAGGTATCCTCTTTTTTCTATGTCGTCTTATGCCGTTCCATAAAAAGTCTGGTGCGAGTAAAATAAGGTGTGAGGAGCAAAGCTTGGAGGAATTCTAGATGGAAATTTTAACGATTATTTTAATCGTCTTGCTCATTTATGTTGTTTTTAAAGTGGCATATGTAGCATTAAAGATACTTGCGATTTTATTAGTTATCTTTTTAATCGTAGAGCTCGGCAGTAAATTGCTTGGGGGATAGGTATGTTGTGCGTTTCGAGTGTCGAAGGTTGTCGTTAAATCGATATCTTGTGTCGAATCGCCGATATAATGAAAAAATCGTTGATATAAGTGGAGAAACGATCGATATATTTGAAAAATCGTTGATATAATCCGGTTAGTACTGGCTGGGGTATATGGGAAAGAAGTTGCTGTGAGGGTAACTTCTTTTTATTGTAGTGGCGGGGTATAGAGCATAAATAGATTGCCGAAAATTGTCGGTAAGTCGATATCCTATGTCGAATCGTCGATATAATGAAAAAATCGCCGATAAAAGTGTAGAAATCGTCGATATATTTGAAAAATCGCTGATATAATCTGGTTGGTACTGGGTGGGGTATATGGAAAAGAAGTTGCTGTGAGGGTAACTTCTTTTTATTGTGATGCCGTGGTATGCAAAACAACATAAAAAAGCTGGAAGAATATCTTCCAGCTTACGAGTTACTTTCAATTTGGCGACCGTTTTCTTCTTCATTGTCTTGTAATAGGTTGAATACATCTGCTAGACAGAATGCAATGAACCAAGTCCATAGACCGTGGAAGAAAGCTGAGCTTAATTGAAGTGGTAATGTATAGTTAGTCATTGAGTAGGAAATACATCCACCAACGATTCCGATCATTGTTAATAACATTGTTTTTTGCGCATTTTCTTCTGGATTGAAGAGGAAGAAAATGTATCCACCTAAAATTGAAGCGCTTACAAGTGTTTCGATTCCATTAAAAATGATATTCTCTCCAAGCTGAGTGTTTGTCCAGAAGCAGATTGTTCCGCCGATAATAGCAAACAGGACAGCTATTGTATATCGTATATATTGATTCATATGTTCATCTCCCTATGTAATAAGATGATTTGGAAGTCAAAAAGGTAGGTATAGTATATTGAAGTGAATTTTAGTTGTACGTATCTTTTTATAAAAAGATCATTGAAGAGTGATCGGTTTTTTAAACCGTTACGTGTATGGTGATTGAAATATACCTGACTGCTCGTTTCTTTTTGTTTGTAAAATATGAGAAACTTCCAAGTCTATATACTCTTTTTTTGTGAGTCTGTTTTCATTATAACACATTTAGAGAGATAATAATAGAATTATCTGATTTTGTAATAAGTGTAAAAAATAAAAAACGCAAAGAAATACCATTAACGGTGCGGTTTAGTGGAAGAAGGAGTTTCATTTATTTTGATGAAATATGTAATCAAGGTGAGATCTAAGAAAGAGGTTTAAATACTATAAAAAATGTTTTATGGCATGAATGTAAGGGAGGAGAGCTAACTTGGAGTTCACAACAGAAAGATTAATAATTAGACCTTTTAAAAGTACTGATTTACAGGATGTATTTGCTATTTATAATAGTGAGGATACATGTAAGTTCCTATTACATAATAAGTGGACTCATGAAGACATGCAGGAAAGATTTAATAAGAAGCTAGCAAACAATGCACTTACTAAAGAATCAATATTAAGTTTGGCGGTTATATACAAAACGAAAGTAGTTGGTGATTTATCCGTATGGTACACAAATATGAAAGACACTGTTGAGATTGGTTATAGTTTTTCAAGTGAAGTAGCTGGGAGAGGGTTGGCAACAGAAGCAGTAAGTAGTTTGGTATTTAAATTATTTCATGAATGTAATGTACATCGTATACAAGCTAATCTTGATGCACGTAATACAGCTTCACAAAAATTGTGTGAACGAATAGGCATGAGAAAGGAAGCCCATTTCATACAAGATTTTTGGAATAAAGAGGAGTGGACAGATAGTATTGTATATGGAATGCTATCCTCCGATTTGTAGTAATAAACTTAGTGATTGTATTATGCTAAAGGGTGCGTGAGTTGAATAACAAAGGGCATCACATATTATATGTGATGCCCTTTCATGTATTGACCTTTTTTATATGCGTTTGAAACGGCCGACAATTTCAACTGTTTCAGTAATGTTCATAAATGCTTTGTTATCCACTTGACGGATAATACGTTTCATTTCGCCTAACTCATAGCGAGTCACGACAGTGTAAATCATTTTTTTCTTATGGTTTGTATAGCCGCCGACAGCATCTACCATTGTCACGCCACGTATGCCGTGATGTAGTAGGGCGCTTTTTATTTCCTCGCCTTTTTCTGTAATTGTCATTATCGTTAATTTAATATGTTTCGTATGCACAGCATCGATCACTTTGCTGACTACAAATCGACTGATTAACGTATAAAGTGTAATATCCCATCCGAAAATAAATCCTGCTACAACAAGTAAGATTAAGTTGAATCCGAAAATAATTGCTCCAATGGAAACATCTCGATATTTCGCTACAATCAATCCAACAACATCAAAGCCACCTGTTGAAGAAGCAAATCGGAATATGATTCCGGAAGCTGCTCCGCAGATTACACCACCGAATACAGAAGAAAGTAAAATATCGTCTGAAACTTGGTGTACAGGGATAATGTTCATCGCTAACGATGATACAGCTACAAAGTACGCTGTTAAAAAGGTTGTCTTCTTGCCTAAGTAAAAGTGACTTAAAATAAGAAGAGGAATGTTTAGTAAAAAGATAAGTGCACCGATATTGTAGTGCATTAAATAACCGATAATCATCCCTACGCCAGCGAATCCACCGCTAATCATATTATGCGGGATAAAGAACATATTCATAGAAATTGCATACAAAATAGAAGCTACGAAAATAACAACCAACTGTATGATAAATTCTAAGTGAAATGTTTTAGCTGCTGGGAAGGATAAAAAGGCGGTGTCGGGAACGTAATCGGCGTCTCCTAGTTGACCCATAGTATGTTTCATCTCCATATTCATTTTTGATTACAAGAAGAGAATAAAGGTTTTTTCAAAAACTGGCAATAGTTTTATTATAATGCAAAAATTTTATAAATTTCTAATAAATCAAGCCTATTCATTGATGTGTGTGAATATACTAAAGAAAGCGAATACAATGTTTCTCAATTATTATTTTCTTGAGAAAATATGCAAAATACTTTTTTTGACGATAAAAGGAAATAGAGAATGTTTGCCGAATGTGCTAAAATGACCTTATTAAGGATGTGAAGCGATGGAATTTTTATTGCAGGATGCAATTCTATATATATCGTTTGTAACGACAGCACTTTGTTTATTAGAAGTTTTCTTCCTTGCTAACGTTTCTCGTTTTGTGCGTCAGCAAGCATCGAGCGGTAGACAAAGAGCTTTTGCGTTAGTTGATACATGTGAAGATAGTGCAGGGAATGTACCGCTATTTTCTATTTTTTATAAATATGGAATGATTCGTTCTGTACGTAGACAAGAATCAAGTGAAGAGAATGACGAGGTCGGTCCGTATACACCAATGTTTCGCTAAATAATTACGAAACATTGGAGGAATGAACATGTTAAAATCATACCGAGCTGTGCTCGTTAGTTTATCATTATTACTTGTTTTTGTTTTATCTGGTTGCAGTAATGCAGCCCCAATTGATGCACATAGTACGGGAATTTGGGATCATTACTTTGTATATCCAATCTCGTTTATGATTCAATTTGTTGCTCATCATATACCGGGAGCTAGCTTTGGGATTGCTATCATTATTATGACGCTCGTTATTCGTTCAGCAATGATTCCATTAGCTGTTTCGCAATATCGTAGCCAAGCGAAAATGAAAAAAATGCAACCTGAATTGCAGAAGCTAAAGCAGAAATACGGTGATGTAAGCAAAGATCTAGAAAAACAAAAACAGTATCAAAAAGAAATGTCAGAACTAATGAAATCAGGCGGTTGGAATCCACTTGCTGGTTGCTGGCCACTATTAATACAAATGCCGATTTTCTCTGCTTTGTATTATGCGATTAGCCGAACAGAAGAGATTCGCACATCTACATTTTTATGGGTGAACTTAGGACATGCAGATCCTTATCATATATTACCGATTATTGCAGCGTTAACGACATTTATTCAGATGAAAGTTTTCCAATCGAATAGTACACCTGGAGAACAAGTACAGATGCTAAAGATGCAGCAAATTATGATGCCGGCAATGATTCTATTTATGGGATTCGCGGCGCCATCCGGACTTGTGTTGTACTGGATAACAGGTAACTTATTTACAATGATGCAAACAATCGTATTAAGAAAAATAATGGAACGTGAAGAGTTACAATTACAAAAAGCTTAGAGAAACACCGCTCGTGATGAGCGGTGTTTTTTTGTTAAGTCGTTAAGGAAATGTTAAGAAACCCTCATTACGATAGGCATTGTATACGAAAGTGTACATGCATTAGAAATATGAAGGAGGAAATTTCCTATGAAGAAGAAAACAGTTGGGTATTTAGCGATTGCAGGTGCTTTATCATTCGGAATCATTGGAGGAGTCGGTATTCCAGCATTCGCAGCAACGAATAATCCAGCAGCTGAGCAAGCGACAAAAACGGCGAAAAAGGATTTAGATGACGCTACAAAACAAAAAGTAAAAACGATTATGGATGATACAAAGAAGCAGTTAGAGGAGCTAGGTGTAAAGCTTCCCGAGAAAGAAAAACGTAAAGAAATGTTTGCGGGATTAGATGAACAGGCGAAAGAAAAAGCGAAGTCGATTTTAGAGCAAGAAAAGTCCGGGAAATTAACACGTGAACAAGCGCAAGAGGAATTAACAAAACTAGGTGTAAAAATGCCGGAGAAGGGTAAACATGGAGAAATGTTTGCGGGATTAGATGAACAGGCGAAAGAAAAAGCGAAATCCATTTTAGAGCAAGAGAAATCTGGAAAATTAACACGTGAACAAGCAAAAGGGGAATTAACGAAGTTAGGCGTGAACATGCCGGAGAAGGGTAAGCGTAAAGATATGCTTGCTAATTTAGATGAACAGGCGAAAGAAAAAGTGAAGTCAATTTTTGAACAAGAAAAATCCGGCAAATTAACGCATGAGCAATCAAAAGAAGAATTAACAAAACTAGGTATAAAACTCCCAGAGAAAAAGAAGCATGAAGATATATTTGCAGGATTAGATGAGGCAACTAAAACAAAAGCAAAAGCAATTTTAGACAATGAAAAGAAACAATTAGAGGCATTGAATGTGGAGCTTCCGCATCACAAGTTTTTTATGAACAAAGAAGATAAATAATCGAATTACGTAGCTTTCGTATGGGCAACCGGAAGGTACGTGCGAGGACCGATTTCCGTCAGCAGAAATCGGTCCTTTTTAACGATTTAATAAAATTCTTTTCATTGTTAGTATGTATCCGAAGACGCAGTAGAAGATTGCAAAGCCGATAAATACTTCTGTATATTGATATTTACCTAATATGTAGAAGGAAACAGCTGGTATAATAGCTACCGCTAAAATGCTATAACCAGGATATTTGTGCCTGAACATGATAGCGAATAGAACAGAAAGAAATGTAGCGATAATACAAAAAACAGCAATCATTATTGGTGCACCTCCTATATGGATTATACCATTTTTAGGGAATTAGAGAAGTGGCGTAACTTCTGTTATAATATAAGAAGAGAAATATTTCGTATGTTATATAAAAAAATATATTGATTTTTTCTAACAATTCAATATAATGAACAATAACTACAAAATTCGACATCAAGAAGTGATGATGAGGACACGATCAATTTTTTACGATTCTCAGAGAGGGAAGCCTTTGGCTGTGAGCTTCCTAATACGAAAAAATGGATTACCACCTCTGAACTGCAGCAGTGAACGAACATCTAGTAATTGCTTGCCGGCAAAAACCGTTATTTTAGACTTGAGAAATTGGTGAAGTGTGTTACTTTGCGAATTGAAACAAGGGTGGAACCACGAATATAACACTCGTCCCTTTTTTAGGGAGGAGTGTTTTTTTATTTCATTTTTGCATCACACTAGGATTGGAAGGAGGTAATAACAGTAAATAAGAATCTATAAAAAACTATAAAAATTTACAATTACAGGTTTTATATTTTACAGAATTCAACCTATAATATTTTCAGGTGATGAAAAGGGGGGAAAAGGATGAAAACAACACGTACTTGTAAAATCAATTCTATTACAAAAGAACAAACGGAAGATTTAATTACTTTGATCCGTACGTTCGAAAGTGCAAAACGATATAGTTTTAATCGTTTGATTGAGGGCGAAAACGAGAAAGAATTGATAAAAAAACTACAACCTAAATATTTGTTAAATAAACGTTTTTGTGAAGATGCGATTTTACAAGCGCAAACGATCCTTTTCTCTCAAAAAGAACTTCTTCCTGTTTACCTAGAAAACAATCAAAAAAAGTTAGAAAAGACATTACAAAAAATAGATGATTATGAACGCGGCAAAAAAAGACCTAAACAAGTTGCATTAGAAACTTGTTTAATTGGATTAAGAAAACGAAAACAAAAATTAGAACAAAAAATTGAAACGTATGCAAAACATATTAAAAATAAAACATTACCTCCTATTATTTTTGGTGGGCGGAAAAATTTCTATGAAAGAATGAAAAACAAGATATCCAATCAAGAATGGAAAGATTTGCGGACACGACAATTATATTCTCGCGGAGATAAAAGCAAAAAAGGGAATTTGAACATGCGCATTACAGTTGATGATTGTGGGCAAGGATGGTTAGAAATTGCAAATCCATTAGGACGAACAAATGGAAAAACAAAAAGCCCACGAATCAAAGTTCCGATTATCATTCCATATCATTTTTATCATCAAATCACAAATGTCGTTATGGGAAAGCAAATCGGTGTAAATCCAAAAGGAAAACCGATTATAGAGCATCAAAAATATAGTGTAGAAATCATTCGTAAACAAAATGAATTTTATGTAAATATTACGTTTGATGAAACAGAAATAGGTCGTGTACTAGATTTCAAGGAAACACCACAATCAGATGTAATTGCAGGAATTGATGTGAATCCGGACCGTATTGCAGTTAGTTTATGTACAAAACAAGGTAATTTTAAAGGTTCAAAAAATTTTTATCTACCCCATCTGAATGCGTTTTCAACAAACAAACGCGCAACGATAATTGGACAAATCGTACAACAAATTAAAACATGGTTATTGGAAAACAATGTAGGTGGAATTGTTTTGGAAGATTTAAAGTTTCAACAATCTCATGATACTGATAAATACAGTAATCGTAATTTCCATCAATTTACGTATAAAAAGATGTTGAACAGTTTAATTCGTATGGGTCTTCGTAACGGATTTTCTGTTAAAACAGTAAACCCTGCTTATACAAGTGTGATTGGAAAATTAAAATACAGTAAAAATTTCGGTATTAGCGTTCATGAAGCAGCCGCCTTCACAATCGCAAGACGTGGATTGGAATTGCAAGAACAAGTACCAAAAGAGATTATATTATTATTAAAAAACCAAATTACAACAAAACTGCGTATTCTTGTTGCTTCCATGGAAGAAAGTAAAAAGAATACGAAAAAAGTATATAAAAAATGGTTACAAACAATTCAAACGTGGAAAGAATATCACAATTGGAAATTGTGGAGCATTCTTCACAAAACTGTTTATAGGAGCAATCAACAATTCGTATTTAAAATTTAAATGAGAAGGGGGGTACTGGTTTATTTCTTATAACCTCTTGCATACTACTGACTTGGATGAATGGTAGTATGCAAGGACAGATCGTTCCTAACAGGAACCTGCCGTCATTCTTTCACAATAGGTGGATGAAAAGGTCACAACCCTTACGGACAGGAAAAAGGTGAGATTCCTTTTCGGTAGTTGGCATTTGACTTGGTTCGCCAACAATTTATAGATTTTTATAAGAATTTTAAACCAGGGGACGTTATGAGCTTAGGACAACAACTTAAAAGATTACGAGAGTCAAAAGGGTTTTCACAGGAAGATGTTGCTAAGAAAATTGGTGTGACAAGGCAAGCTGTGTATAAGTGGGAACATGATAAAAGCTGTCCGGATATTGATAATTTAATTTTGCTTAGCGAAATGTATAATGTCACATATATGATAAAAAGTGAGAAGAATCAGTTATATTTCCTAGGAAAGAGTACAACATGCAACTGAATTGTTTTATAATAATTTCGAGATATTAATAGTATGTTAAAAAGTCCAAACAAGCATAACCCCGTTCTAAAGCTAGGACGGGGTTCAAAATCTAAGTTTTATTAAGCGTAAAGTTTTTTCAAATATTTTTACTTCAGTAAAACATTACTTACTTGTTACCAAGTTCTTCTGCTAAACCAATTAAAATGCCTTCCGTTCCACGAATGTAGCAGAGTCGATACGAATCCTTGTACTGAACTATTTCGCCAACGAGCTGAGCACCATGATTCTTAGTAAGTCTGGATACTATTTCGTCAATGTCCTCAACGGTGAACATGACGCGTAAATAACCGAGGGCATTTACAGGAGCTGTTCGATGATCTGCTATAGTAGGTGGTGTGAGAAATCGCGAAAGTTCAATTCGGCTATGGCCATCTGGGGTTACCATCATAGCAATCTCCACGCACTGAGAACCGAGTCCGGTTACGCGACCAGCCCATTCACCTTCGACAGTAGCGCGTCCTTCTAGTTTTAATCCAATCTCTTCGAAGAAAGATATTGCGTTATCAAGAGATTCTACAACGATGCTGATATTGTCCATTCTTAGTAATCTGTTGCTTGCCATAGTCTTTATCCCCTTTATATGTATAAATTTATTATCTAACCATCCTCATAATTATACTAAAATCTCTTCTAAACAAAAAACGCATTGTTAATAAACAATTATTCGTAAACCCTATATTATTGAAATATACGTGAACTATATTTCGTCAATTTGCTATTTGATAAAAGAAGTTTGGCTTTCCTACAAAATATTCCTATCCTAAACGCTATTATCTAGAATGAAGTATATTGAACTAACAGCATAAATTAAAAAAAATCAGCTTAAATCAACAATATTTTAACTTTAAATTCAAAACAAAAAGGGGATCTCTGTTAATATATAACAAAAGGGGGGGCTACCAAGGTGACTAGAAATGAAAAGGAAATTTTATTATTGAATAGTGACAAAAACTTTAATTCATTACTTGAAATAATTGAATCCGTACCTAGTAGAAAAAGGGGTATTTCCGTTGAAAATCAAGAAAGGGATAAGAGTTTCCGTGATGTATTAATGCATCTGTATGAATGGCATGCAATGCTGGAGAGATGGTATAGAGAAGGATATTCCATTTATACCAGCACCTGGTTATAAATGGCGTACTATAGGGTTACTCAATATGCGAATTTGGGAAAACTATCAAAATGTAACATTAAATCAAGCAATAAAAAAATTGAAGTTAAGTCATGAACGAGTGATGGAACTAATTAAATCACATACAAATGAACAAATCATGACAAAAAAACAATATAAATGGACAAAAACAAGTAATTTATATAGCTATTTTGCAGCGAACACTTCTAATCATTACATTTGGGCTATAAAAAAATGTGAAATTATTGCAAAGTCTATAAAAGAAGTGGAAGAGGAACAGAAACAGATTGTAAAATAATGTACTCAAACTAACTGTGAGTTTCTTTAATTACAATCTTCCACGATCGGACATAATTGTTTAATAAACAGTAAAGGGGTTATGCATATTAGTCATGAATAATATGCATAACCCCTATATTTTTATGATTGATTTTTATAAGGTAACTTAAATAGTGTTCTATTAATATAGGAAGGAAATAGATTCATATAATTCGTTTTAAGTTTTACTAGTAGAAATTAGCTCATCTGCACGAAAGGCTCAATTTTCGCCATAAATGATTGATGTAGTGCCTCGACACCTGTTACTAAATGAAGGCGGTCAATAACGACAGACACTTTAATTTCTGATGTACTTACCATTTTAATATGAATATCTTCTTCTTTTAAAGTAGTGAACATATTCGCAGCAACACCTGGATTAGAGACCATACCAGATCCTACAATTGATACTTTTGCTAAATGATTTTCATATTCTACTGATTCATAGTGAAGTGCCTCTTGTTTTTGTTCCAACACTTCTAATGTTTCTCTTAAATCATTAGAATGGATGGAGAAGGAGAGGTGAACAGTTCCTTCATTTGTAATACTTTGGATGATGATATCTACATTAATATGTGCCGCTGCTAATGTAGAGAAAACTGTTGAAAGTGCACCTTGTTCTAATCCTTTCATTGTGACGCGTGTAATATTATCTTCAAATGCAATACCTTTAACGATTGATTGTTGTTCCATGTTACATTCTCCTTTTATAATTGTTCCGTTTTCTTGTTCCATACTTGAGCGAACTTCTAACATGACATTATGATTTTTAGCAAACTCAACCGCACGTGGATGTAATACACCAGCACCGAGGTTTGCAAGTTCTAACATTTCGTCATAAGAAATTTCATCTAATTTATAAGCATCTTTTACAACTCGTGGATCCGTTGTATATACGCCTGTTACATCCGTGTAAATATCACATTTTTTTGCGTTCAGTGCAGCAGCTAATGCAACAGCAGTTGTATCAGAACCACCGCGTCCAAGTGTTGTAATTTCATGGTTTTCACTCATTCCTTGGAATCCAGCTACAATAACAATCGTACCTTCAGTAAGATAAGATTGAATTCGATCTGTATGAATGTCAGTAATCCGTGCACTACTATGTACAGATTCTGTCGTAATACCAGCTTGCCATCCTGTTAATGAAATCGCGTTATAACCTTTTGCTTGTAGTGCCATCGTTAATAATGAAATAGTCACTTGCTCTCCTGTCGATAGAAGCATATCCATTTCGCGTTTACTCGGATTTTCTGAAATCGCGTTAGCAAGTGCGACAAGTTCATCTGTACTTTTCCCCATTGCTGAAACGACAGAGACAATACGATGTCCTCGTTCATATTCTTCAATAATTAAATTTGCTACATGTTGAATGCGCTCAACACTTCCGACAGAAGTGCCACCAAATTTTTGTACAATCGTTTCCATTACGAATTCCTTCTTTCATCCATTTTTAAGAATAGATTAGGACATATATAAATCCCAATAATCCTGTAGTTACCAGAGAAAAACAAAAAACACCATCTCAAATAAGTGAGGATGGTGCTGTTACAGGAAAAGGGAAACAGAAAACGGAGCTAATAAAAAAACCGCCAAAAAAGGAATATCATAAAAATGATATCTCTTTTTTGTAGATAGCTCTTCATACGTACACGTCTGTACATATGACAGTTCTGTTTCTATTCGAAAACAGCCCCAATCGATACATACAGAGAAATATATCGATTTCGGCAATACTTCCTTTCATCTAATTTCATAGACATCTCTGTGTCTCCATTAGAATACTCATAAGGATTGCAACCTCTATCTCACGTTTTAGGCGAGAGTGTTTGATTTATGAAGTTGTTGGTAACATTTGTTTTATAATAATTTAAATTTTTTGGGGAATCAAGTGTTTTGTATAAATTTTAAAAATTCTTTCTTTTTACGAAAAAGTTTGTGAAAAATGTAGCAAATTAAATTCATTGCATGTACATTAAAATTATAGTGCATTGGAGGTGGAAGAATGAAGGGGAAAAAGCCTATTTATGTTTCGGCAGAAATGAACACAACAATGGAGAAATTATGGGAATACACGCAAGAACCACATATACATACAGAATGGGATGCTCGCTTTACTGAAATTTCGTATTTAGAGAAAAAAGAAGGAGAACCACAGAAGTTTTTATATAAAACAAAAATCGGATTTGGACTTGAAATAGCTGGAGAAGGTGAATCGATAGGAGAGATAAGAAAAGAAACAGGAGAACGTATTTCTTCTTTAAAATTTTGGACGGATAATACATTATCACTTATTCAAATAGGGCGTGGTTATTGGAAGTATACACCTTGTAAAGAACATATTCATTTTGAGACGCAATATGATTATGATACGAGGTATGGTCGTATAGGGAATGTAATAGATTTCTATATGTTTCGGCCGTTATTAGGCTGGGCAACTGCTTGGAGTTTTGATACTTTAAAATTATGGTTAGAAAAGGGACTTCATCCTAGATTACTAATTAGAAGAACAATGACATATTGGCTCGTATGTTTATTAATTGCCTTTGTATGGATGTATCAAGGGATAGTGCCCAAACTAGTGTTTACTCATTCAGAAGAAGTAAAAATGTTGTCTGTAATAATTGGTTCAACTGCGCATAGTATTTTTTTAGTTAAAATAATTGGATTGCTAGAAATTATTTTTGGTGTCCTATGGCTATTGCCATTTCAAAAGCGAAAAGTATTTGTCGTACATATTTTTATGTTAATAGCTTTAACGATAGTGGCAGGATTTACGAATATCGCAAGCTTTACAGAGCCGTTTAATCCAATTACATTAAACGTTCTACTAATGGGGTTATCAATTGTCGGTTATATAAATAGCACGAATTTACCAAGTGCAAAAAATTGCAAGAGGAAAAGAAAGGAATAATGTATGGCTAATATGTATGAAAGACTATTAGGGGATTGTTATACAAAACTTCATCCGAAATTACAGAAACGCTATGAAATTACGGAAGAAAATAGCTTTACTGGAGAAGGAAATATGGATGAAATTTACGGAGGTTCTTTTTTCGTAAAATTCATATTAAAAATTGCATCGAAGTTTAGAATGTTTTTCTCTGAGCGGGGGAAGGAAGTGCCATTTACAATACATAATACCGCTGAGCGAGATGAAAATGGAAATGAATTTGTACGATGGAATCGTACTTTTTATTTTCAAAATAAAAAAAGATATTTTAACGCTGTTATGCAGTGGGATGAAGAGAATAATGAAATTGTGGATTATTTTGGTGAACCACACATACTTGTTTCTACTCTGAAATTTCATATTGATGAAGTGGGGGCAATGCATATTTCTTCAAAGAAACAATGGTTTTACATGTTTGGAAGAAAAGTCCCGTTGCCTAGATTCTTATATGGAGAGGCCGACATTGTAGAAAGTTATGATGAAACAAGGCAATGCTTTCGAATTCATGTACAAGTACGAAATCCGTTAATTGGTTCATTATTTTCATATAAGGGGACATTTGTGGAAAGGAAATAAATGATATGAAAAATATAATAGTTGGACTTGCTTGTTATATTATTTTTCTAATATGTGAGTGGTCAAATGTAAACCCAGTTGAAGCAATTATTTTATTATCTATTTTGTTATTTATACCGATGTCATTTTGCATCATTGATAAGAAAACAAGAAATGGATCATATATGTTTTTTTATAAATTTATATCGTTGTTATATCCAATCGCAGCAATTAGTGCAATGTTAGCTTTCGTAACAAACCACTATTTTTTTGCGTTACTTTGGTTTGTATATACAGGAATTGTTACATTATTTGGTGTGAGTAGATTATTAGAAAGAGGATGGAAACCGCTAGAAGAGACAGCTATCGATAGTGCGTTTATATATTTGTTTTTAGGTGGATTCTGGTTTTTTGCTTCTGTAGCAAAGCTTTCCATTATGCATTTTAGTTTTGACATTGTTTTACTCACAGCTGCACACTTTCATTATTCGGCATTTCTATTGCCATTATCAGCTGGTTTAATAGGGCAGAAGAGAGAAAAGAGCAGTAAAGTATATGATGCGATTATGTTTATCATCGTTATTTCACCTATGACAGTTGCAATAGGAATTACATATTCAAGAGTATTTGAATTTTTTGCAGTGTTCCTATATTTATGTGCGATTTATGGTTATGGGATTTATGTTTGGCGCACGAAATTTAATGCTATCAGCGCAAAAATTCTCTTAGTCATATCGTCTAGTACACTCATGGTAACAATTATGTTCTCACTCATATATTCGTATGGGAATTTAAAACATGTAATGACGATTACAATTGCTCAAATGGTTTGGATTCACGGTGTTGTCAATGGAATTGGAGTAGCGTTGCCGGCATTTGTCGGCTGGATGATTGAAAAGAGTGTTCCGAACTATAAATATTACGGGAAACCAATGAGCAGATTAAGAGGAAAGGCGACAGTTGGTGAAGCATTTTTACATAACAAAAATGTAATAGATAGTAAGGCATACAACGGTTTAGTTGATAATATGAATGATTTTCATAGTGAGGCATTTGACGTGACGAAGATTCCTTTAAGTATTATTCGCTTTTATGAAAATACAAAAGAGTACGAGTTACAATCACATATTAAGTGGACTCGCTGGTTCCGCCCAGTAGCATTTTGCTATGAGAAAATGAGTAAACGTGTAAGGCAAATACATTTAGGAATGGGTGACAAGTGGGAAACGATGCATGGCTCTATCGTCGGGGTAACAGATGAGAAGGATGGAAGAGAGAATGTAAGGGCTTGGCTAAGAAAAAATGAAGCAGAAGAATCTATTTTTGTAGCTCTTTACTCAAAACATACATATGAGAACGAGACGTATATGAATATTGCATTACCTTTGCCATATTCGAATATGACAGGGATTTTAAAAGTATGTAATAAGGGTAATGATCTAATCATTACTAGTAAGCTGAGAAGGAATGGTAAGGGAGATGAGGGGATTTATTTACATACTCGCTACTTTACAATCCGTTTACCGTTAGCAGAGACGTTTATTATAAAAGAGGGCACAAATCAAATGTTAGAAGCTAACCATAAAATGTGGATATTTGGAGTTAAGTTTTTAGAAATTGATTATGAGATAAAGAAAATAGAGAAGAAGTAAGAAAAGCTTGGAAAGATTCCAAGCTTTTTTACGTATGGGTAATTGTTATAGCAACTTGTTTATCTAAGTCTCGATCCCAAACACGTTGAATTTCAAACGTACCTGTTTCAAAAAATAGTGGGAATCTTTCTTTAAACCAATCTTGCATAGGAAGATTTAATGCTGTATCGATTGGTACCCATAATAATTCACCTTCAGGAGGGTCCACAAGAAGCTCACCTTTAAATGAATCTGTCCAATAGTTAAATACCATATATCGAACGTTTTCTTTCGGATTTACGTATTCATCTAACCCCTTAAAAGTTAAATTTGAAACAAGTAATCCAGTTTCTTCTTTTACTTCTCGTTTAGCAGCGTGAACGATACTTTCTGGGAAAGCTACTTTTCCGCCAGGAGCGATGTAGCCAGGGAAGCCTAGATGATCGGGGCGCTGTATTAGCAGTACTTGGTTATCCCGCTGAATCATACACATCGTGTAAATACGGTGTTCTATATCTTTCCAATTGTTGCTCATATGACTCTCTCCCTTATAAAATCTTATAGTTTTTAACTATAGTTAAATATGACAAAAAATACAATAATAATACAAAATTATACAAATTAAAATTGACTATTACTAATTTTCAGCACTATAATGAGTCTGTTACATAAATACATTGTACTTGAGAGGGGAATATATTCTATGAAAAATAGAATAATCGCAACAGGAATAATCGCAGCTAGTATATTATCTTATTCATCTAGTAGTTTCGCGCAAACAAAAAAATTTCCAGATGTCCCAGCTAAACATTGGGCAGAAGATTCTATTTACTATTTAGTAGAGAAAGGTGCAGTTACAGGTAACGAAAAAGGAATGTTTGAGCCAGGAAAAGAAATCACTCGTGCCGAAGCAGCTACAATGATGGCTAAAATTTTAAACTTACAAATCGATACAAACGCTAAACCATCTTTCGGTGATTCTCAAAACCAATGGTATACTCCATTCATCGCAGCTGTAGAAAAAGCTGGCGTTGTTAAGGGGAAAGGAGCGGGCGTATTCGATCCAACTGGGAAAATTGACCGAGTTTCAATGGCAGCGATGCTTGTTGAAGCATATAAATTAGAGGCAAAAGTAAAACAACCAGTACAAACAAAATTTGCAGATTTAAATGATAGTTGGGGGAAAGATAAGGCCAACATTTTAGTAGAATTAGATATTTCACAAGGTGTAAATAAAACAGAGTGGTTACCTAATAAAACTGTAACGAAAGCAGAAGCAGCGAAGTTTATTACAAAGACGGACTCGCTTAAAATAGGTAATCCTTTAGTAGAAAAGGTAGTTATTATTGATCCTGGTCATGGAGGAACAGATCCTGGGAAAGCGACACAAGGATTACATGAAAGTGATATTGTATTAGATACATCTAAAAGATTACAAAGTTTAATAGAGAAACAAACTCCATTCCGCGTGATGTTAACACGTGAAACAGATATTCGTTTTGATGAAAAACAAGGAGAAGACCTTAAAAAGCGTGTGGATTTCGCAAAGGAACATAATGGAGATATTTTTGTAAGTATCCATGCAAATGCTTCTCAAAAACATGATGGACATGGAACGGAAACTTTTTATTATAAAGGATCTGAAAAGAAAGAATTAACTGAGCGTGAAAAAGATAGTTATATGTTAGCTGATAAAATACAAAAGAGATTAGTTGAAGCTCTAGATACAAGAGATCGTGGTGTGAAACCAGAAGACTTTTATGTATTAAGAGAAAATGAGATGCCGGCAGTATTAACGGAGCTAGCATTTTTAGATAACAGCGCGGATTATGAGAAGTTAGCTTCAGAATCTGGAAGACAAATAGCTGCTGAAGCAATTTTTGCCGGTATTTTAGATTATTATGAGTGGAAAGGTTTTGATGTTTCAAAATCTCGTTTAACGAAATAATAATGTTGATTGATGAGCCCATCTTCTATACAGAGGTGGGCTTTTTATGTAAGTTTGTGTAATTTTGTATCGGAATAAAAAGATATATCGTATTATGTTAATTATAAATAAAATAATGGTAGATTAGTTTATTTTTATCACGTATACTTTTACTGTTGACTATTTAAGAGTTTGTTAGTTTAATAGGGAAAATTATAAGATAAAGGGAGGCAAGTTAACACGGGACAAGCATATAAAAAACGTGTTAAAAAATTTATGAAAAAAGTTATTTCTAATGTGTTAGCAGTGACAGTCGCGCTTCAAGTAGTGATGGCTCCAGCAACTTCGTTTGCATCTACAAAAGAATTTCCAGACGTTCCGAAAAATCATTGGGCACTTGAAGCAATTACTGATTTAACGTCAAAAGGGATTATTGCAGGTTATGATAATGGTAAATTCGGGTTCGGAGATGTTGTAACTCGTGAGCAAGTAGCAGCATTAATGTATCGCGCCTTAAAACCAGAAGCAAAAAGTGATTATAAAAATCCATACTCTGATATTAGCGCAGGAACGACAATGTTCCCAAAAGAAATTTTAGCATTAACAGATATGGGGATTTTCGTAGGTGATGATAAAGGGACGTTTAGACCGAAAGAATCATTAACTCGTGCTGAAATGTCTGTTATTTTACAAAGAGCATTTCAATTAGAAGTAAAAGCACCACATACATTTAATGATATAGATGCATCACATTGGTGGGCAAAAGAAGCAATTAGTGCATTGCAATCTAATGGTGTATCAATAGGGAATGGGCTTGGAGGATTTGATCCATCAGGTGTATTAACGCGTGAAAGCTATGCACAACTATTATATAGAGCAATGCAAATTAAAAAAGATGTTCCTGTTGAACAACCATCATATATTAATCTAGATGTGACATTACCATCTAACGTAACTGCGCAAGAGATTGATAATTTTATTAAAAAATCCCATGCAGATAGTCCGCTTATTGGAACGGGACAAGATTTTATTCAAGCACAAAATGAGTATGGTGTGAGTGCACTATATTTAGCTGCACATGCAATCTTAGAATCTGGTTACGGGAAATCAGAAATTGCATATCGTAAACATAATTTATTTGGTTTAAGAGCATATGATCGCGATCCATTTGCATACGCAAAATATTTACCATCATACAAGGACAGTATTTCTTACAATGCTGATTATGTAAGAAAGAATTACTTAGAAAAAGGTGCTGATCATTTTAATGGTTACACATTGCCTGCTATGAATATTAAGTATGCAACAGATAAAGAATGGGCTGGCAAAATCGCTAATCTTATGGAGCGTATTAAACCGTTTAACAAAAAAGATTATGAAAATGTAAAACGATTACCAAAGAATCCTAATACATTGAATGTAGAGGCATTAGGAAAAGAAATTCCATATAAAGATTATGTAAAAGATGCAACAGCTACTGTTCAATTAGTAGGCTCTTACTACCAAGTACCATATCCATTTGGCTATACAATTAAGAGTGTACCAAATATTACACAAAATGAAGTTGGAAAATTAGAAAGTGGCAAGAAAGTAAATGTATATCGTGAAGATCCAAACGGTTGGGTGGAATTTTCATTTGAAAATGCTCAAGAAAAATATTGGACATTGAAGAAGAACTTAAAATTATAAATAAAAAAGGTGTTTTCATTTATGAAAACACCTTTTTTATATTTTTACCAATAATTTAACAGTTTCATATATAATTAAAAGTATTGAAGATTGAATTTTCTGTTTTATATTTAATGTTAACTTAATTTGAAAAGAGGAGAGAGGTATGCAAGGAGAAATAGAAACGGAGAAAAATTTAAGTTATGTCGGTAAATTGTTATTGCCGGTTAAAGCGTCACCACATTTTAAATTCTTATGGATCGGGCAATTGCTTTCGACTTTAGGTAGTTCGATAACGATGGTTATTTTGCCAGTCGTTGTATATTCATTGACTGGATCAACAGTTGTAATGGGAATGACTATGGCAATGTACATGCTTCCTAATATTCTTGCGTTACCGTTTGCTGGATTAGTCGTAGATCGAATGGATCGGGTGAAAGTAATGTTATTTACAGATATCATTCGCTGTATATTAATGCTATTACTTGCAACACTTATATTTATGGACGTATTAACAATTCCACTTCTATATGTCCTCGTAGCATTATATGGGCTTATGGAAGGCATATTTCAGCCAGCGTATGCGTCCGTAAGAGCGAAAGTATTTGTACCAGAAATTCGAAATGCAGCCAATGCATTAACTCAAATGAGTAATCAAGGCATACGACTAATTGGACCAGCTCTTGGAGGCTTGATCGTTTCAGTTGCCTCTGCCGGAATAGGATTTGGACTGGATGCAGTAACGTATTTGCTATCATTTTTATGTTTATTATTTTTAAGAGAAATAAAGTTTAAAAAAGTAAAAACGATTGAAAAAAGAAAGATCGATTACAAACAAGAGTTTATGGAAGGTGTTTTCGTTTTAAAAAGTCACCCGTGGCTATGGATTACAATTTTAGTTTTTTCTTTCATCAATATTTGTTATGCAGGAATTATCGTCGTATTAATTCCATGGCTATTTAATGTTCATCATCATTTTGAAGCATATGTGTATGGATTAGGAATGGCATCTTCTGGCGTTGGAGCTGTAATTGCCGCGCTAATATTTGGCGGGAAAGAGCGTTGGCATAAGCGAGGATTACTTGCTTATGGTGGTGTTTTAATAAGTGGTTGTGCACTGCTAATAATGCCGTTTATTGCTTGGGCACCTGCTTTAATCGCATTAATGGCAATTGAAGGGTTCGGTATGATGATATTTGGACTTATTTGGGAAACAAGTTTACAAGAGCTTGTGCCAGAAGAAGCCTTTGGGAGGGTAGCAAGCCTTGATATGTTAGGATCTTTTGCTTTATTACCATTAGGATATGTAGTTGTTGGCTGGTTAGCAAATGTAATAGGTGGTGAGATAACGATAATTACACTAGCTATTTTAGTACTTATAACAATTGGACTAGCGTTGGCTGTGCCAAGTATTAGGCGGTTTGATTAATTATGTAGGTTAAAAGGGGGATATGGTATATGAATATAGAAAATCTACATGATTTACTAGTACATGAGTTAGGATGTAAATACACTTTGCAAGAAAAGGTCTTTGAAGCAAAAAATTTCACAGTCTATATCGCTACCCATAGAGAAAATAGTCTAGCTTATAACGTACTCGTATTAATAAAGCATCTTTACAATGAAAATCCCTTCGTACATATTTGGCATAAGAAAATTAGTATGGAAGCAACAGAGCTGGAAATTACAAAAGAAGTGACAGAAGCAATTCAATTTGGTTTTGTAAATAAAGAGTAAGCTCTAATCAAATTAGAGCTTACTCTTCATTAAATACAAATGTTTCTTTCATTTGTTTACTCTCATTTACTGGATGGCCGTTGTAAGAGAAGTTCTTTTCTTCCCAAGTAATGATGACTTTGAAATTATGGCTATTAGGGTCTAATGGAAATGCCATGTAGTCAGAGCTTGTATGACTTTTTGAAATGTTATTATTTAAAGTAATAGGATTAATGGTAGCTTTAGATGCAGGGGTGTTATCAAGTATTTCCACTGATACATTAGATACATCATTACCGATGTTTTTTACGAGTAAACTATAAGTATCATATACACCTTGTTTTGTCTGCACTGCTTGCTTGCTTGTACTATGAGATTTATCAATTTCGATATACCACTGTTTAGACTTTGACGCGATTGGTAGTGATTGAAATGTATATGCACTAGCTTGTATTGGTAGCGCTAAGCATATAAGCGTAAAGAGAGTTAATATTTTTCGTTTCATTTTTTAAGAGCTCCCATTCTGTAACAGATTTATTTGTTAGTATCTTCTCTTCGCGAGAGGATATACCATATAATGTAAGTGGGGTGTGTATATCGGGCTAGGAATCATCATCTTACAAAAAGTAATATACTAAAAATTCTATATAAACTGTTTATTTAATGTAATTAAATATGCTAGAATAAATTTGAAAACGTTTCCTTATATGGAAATAAGAAAGCGTTTTCTATAAAGGGGGGATCGTAGTGATTACATTTTTAGTATCAATCGTCGTATTGATAATTGGTTATTTAACATACGGAAAGTTTATTGAAAAGATATTTGGAGTCAATTACAAAAGAAAGACACCAGCCTATGTAAATCAAGATGGAGTAGATTATGTACCTATGGATAGGCGAAAGAATTCTATGATTCAATTATTAAATATTGCAGGTACTGGACCTATATTTGGACCAATATTAGGTGCTTTATATGGACCGGTTGCATTTGTTTGGATTGTAATAGGGGCTATTTTTGCAGGGGCTGTTCATGATTATCTTACAGGGATGATTTCTATTCGAAATAAAGGAGCACATATTCCTGAATTAGCAGGGAAGTTTTTAGGAAATGCAATGAGACACATTGTAAATGTTTTTTCACTGTTGCTGTTAGTATTAGTAGGAACTGTGTTTATTACAACACCAGCATCATTACTTGATATTGTATTGCAAGGGAAAGTGTCAATAACTATTATTTTATCCGTTATTTTCGTATATTACATTTTATCTACAATCTTGCCGATTGATAAAATTATTGGAAAGATTTATCCGGTATTAGGTGCATTATTGCTAATAAGTGCTATTGGCATAGGGGGAATGATGATAATAAAAGGTTCTCCTATCCCAGAATTAACGTTTGAAAATATGCATCCAGATAATGCGCCGATTTTTCCATTATTAATGCTGACAATTACATGTGGTGCTTTATCAGGATTTCATGCAACACAATCACCAATTATTTCACGGACACTTCAAACTGAAAAGCACGGCAGATATGTATTTTTCGGCATGATGATTGCAGAAGCGGTTATTGCGATGATCTGGGCAGCGGCCGCGATGAGTATTTTCTCATACGGTGAATTAAATGAGTTAATTAAATCAGGTACACCAGCTGCGGTTGTAAGCGAAATCTCGAAGACAATGTTAGGTGCTGTCGGCGGAACGATCGCTGTTATCGGAGTAATTGTATTACCAATTACATCTGGTGATACCGCATTCCGTGCGGCACGTTCTATCATTGCGGACTATTTTAACTTTGAGCAAACGAAATTGAAAAACCGCTTAATTATTGCAATTCCGTTGTTTGTAATTGCATATGGTTTAACGAAAATTGATTTCACACTATTATGGAGATATTTCTCTTGGGCTAATCAATCGACTGCAGCAATTGCGTTATGGATTGGAACAATGTATTTATTCATAAAAGGAAAGCCGTATGTTGTTTCCTTAATTCCAGCGATATTTATGACGCTTATGACTGTTATTTATATTTTAAATGCGAAAATTGGTTTTAATATCCCGTTAAACACATCTTATATTATAGGTGCAGTTATTACCGTTATATTAACTGCTATATTCTTTATGAAAGCCATGAAAAATAAAAATGAGAATATTGAAGTAGATGTGCAATTAGAGAAGGAAGCTGTGTAGAGATTTTTCTACACAGTTTTTTCTAATGTGAAAAAATTTCCAATAATATGTTAAAATAACAATGTCATACAACAAGGGGGATTTGTTTTATGGAAAATGGAGTTCTTGCTAAAGTAGATGTAACGAAAAGAATTGAATCAAAATCTAAGTACAATAAGAAACTTGAAAAATATCAAAGGCGCTTATTAGCGTTGCAGCAAATTGTAAAAGAAGAAAAAATTGCAGTTATGCTCGTTATGGAAGGCTGGGATGCGGCTGGAAAAGGCGGAGCAATTAAACGAGTGACGGAACATCTTGATCCACGTGGGTTTCAAGTAAATCCAATTGGAGCACCAGCACCTCATGAAAAACGATACCACTACTTGCAACGTTTCTGGCGGAAGCTACCTCAGTATGGGCAAATTACTATTTTTGATCGCTCATGGTACGGCCGTGTGTTAGTGGAGCGTGTTGAAGGTTTTGCTACAAAGGAAGAGTGGACGAGAGCGTATGACGAGATCAACGATTTTGAAAAACTATTAACAGATGATCATTATATAATCGGGAAGTTCTTCTATCATATTAGTAAAGATGAACAATTAAAGAGGTTTAAAGATAGAGAGAACAATCCTTTGAAAAGATGGAAAATTACAGATGAAGATTGGCGTAACCGTGAAAAATGGGACGAGTATGTTGAAGCAATAGAAGAAATGTTTGAAAAAACAAATAAGCCAAATGCGAAGTGGCAAATTATTGCGAGTAACGATAAATTATACGCTAGATTGAAAACGTTGAAAGTAATTATTTCGTTAATTGAGGATTACCTGTTAGAACATAATATAGAATTACCTTCGTATTATTATGAGATGAAAGAAGGTAAGACAGAAGATTTTGAAACGAATTAAGATGTAGTTGTAAAATAATATAAAGTAGAGCCACCCTGTAATTTTGAATGACAAAATTACAGGGTGTTTTTTATTTAGAAGCATTTATCATTAAGTGCTGTTAAAAATTAGAAGATTATTATTTGAAATGGAGGAGCAACAAAATATAAATAAATTTAAGAGTTATAAATTTGGGGATTTTGTTGTTCTATAGTACATTAACAAGGGGGACTAGTTTTATAGAGAGGGTGAGGAAATGATAGATACAGCAGATGCTTTAATAAGTAATCGTATGTATACAGAAGAAGAGCAACAAAAATTATACAAAAGAACGTTAATAATCGTAAGTATTTCACAAATGTTCGGCGGAGCTGGGTTAGCTGCTGGAATTACAGTAGGTGCACTTCTTGCTCAGCAAATGCTAGGGACAGATGCATTTGCTGGATTACCAGCTGCTATGTTTACGATGGGATCGGCGGTAGCGGCTTTCTTTGTTGGAAAGTTATCGCAAAAACATGGACGCCGCATAGGGCTTGCATCAGGTTTTATGGTAGGTGGATTTGGAGCGATTGGAGTTGTATTAGCAGCTTTAACAAATAGCATTATTCTTTTACTTATTTCTTTACTCATATACGGTGCCGGTACAGCTACAAATCTACAAGCTCGTTATGCTGGAACGGATTTAGCGAATAAGAAGCAAAGAGCAACTGCTATTAGTATTACAATGGTAATGACGACTTTTGGTGCAGTCGCTGGTCCGAATTTAGTAGGTGTAATGGGAAGGTTTGCTCATTCAATTGGAATTCCTGAACTTGCTGGTCCGTTCATATTATCAGCAGTGGCGTTTATACTGGCGGGTCTTGTCCTATTTGTTATGCTACGTCCAGATCCGTTACTTGTTGCTAATATGATAGAAACATATAAACAAGAGCATACATATAAAGGGCAACCAGTAACAGAAGAAGCGACAGAAAACAAACGAGGTATTACAGTTGGAGCTATCGTAATGATACTTACGCAAATCGTGATGGTTGCAATTATGACGATGACGCCAGTTCATATGGGGCACCACGGTCACGGTTTAAGTGCTGTAGGACTTGTGATTGGTTTTCATGTCGGTGCAATGTACCTTCCATCTCTCGTTACGGGAATGCTAATTGATAAAATTGGTAGAACTACGATGAGTATAGCTGGCGGAGTAATTTTACTAGCAGCAGGTGTC
This sequence comes from Bacillus sp. TE9106W, assembly GCF_054062215.1. Taxonomy (NCBI): domain Bacteria; kingdom Bacillati; phylum Bacillota; class Bacilli; order Caryophanales; family Bacillaceae; genus Bacillus; species Bacillus sp. TE9106W. The sequence continues at coordinate 421,561 of NZ_JBSSFA010000003.1, read as the reverse complement.
ATAGCTGCGCTAGCACCGAGCGATTCTTTAATACTATTAATTGTTGCTTTGGCTTTACTTGGATTAGGATGGAACCTTGGTTTAATAAGTGGTACGGCTCAAATTGTTGATGCAACTATACCTTCGACACGTGCAAAAACACAAGGAAAGATAGATGTATTTATTGCACTAGCGGGAGCTTCAGGTGGAGCGATGTCAGGAATGGTAGTAGCAAATTCAAGTTATGCGGCATTGTCATTAGCCGGGGGCGTTTTAGCTTTCATGCTTATCCCTGTTGTGATATGGTCCCGAAAAGGATAACGAAATTGAAGTGAGGTTCTAGTTACTAACTAGAACCTCTTTTTTATATGTTTAGCTTAAATCCCATTCCACAATAAGCCCTAAATGCGTAAGACCACCACCGAATCCGTATAGTAAAAGTGTATCTCCATTATTTAATTTTCCTCCTTTTCTAGCTAAATCTAGAGCGAGTGGAATAGAAGCTGAAGATGTATTTCCCATGTATTTTACACTCGTTAAAGTTTTTTGGATTGGAATTTCGGTTTTCTCACAAATAGATTCAATCATTCGTAAGTTAACACTGTGTGGTATGAACCAGTCTATATCATCTATTTGCATATTTGCGGTATGTAATAGTTCTTTTATACCTGCTGGCACTGTGCGTGTTGCCCATTTATATACTTCTCTTCCATTTTGAACGATTTTTTCATTTGTTTGCAGTGGGGTGTCATTCATAGTAGTAGATAAGTTTGTTCGGTATAGATGAATACCACCGTGCCCATTTGTGCCCATATGATACGCAATAAAGCTCGGTTTGTTTTCATCTCTTTCTAATAAAATAGCTCCAGCACCATCGCCAAATAAAATACACGTCGTTCTATCGGTGTAATCAGTAACTTTTGATAATGTCTCTGTCGCTACGACAAGTACTTTTTTATGCGATCCAGAAGTAATCAAGCTATTACCGACGTGCAAGCCATATGTGAAACCAGCGCAAGTGGCATTTAAATCAAATGCCATTGTATGAGGTATGTTGAAGTATTGTTGTATTTGGCAAGCAACACTAGGGAAAACGTAATCAGCAGTAGTAGTAGCGACAATGATACAGTCGATATCTTCTAAGTTCTTTTTAAATGTTGTACATAAATTTTCAATGGCTTTAATGGCTAAGTGTGAGGAGTATTCATCTTCGCTAGCAATTCTTCTTTCCTTCATTCCTGTTCTTTGTACAATCCATTCATCATTTGTATCAATCATTTTTTCTAAATCATGATTAGAGAGTATTTGATTTGGAACATGAGTACCAATTGCAGTAATACGGGATTTAGAATTCATAGGAACAGCTCCTAACTTTATTTTTATAACCTGATACTAACACTGGGTTATAAAAATGTCGATAAAGACTTTTATTTTATTGAAACTAGAATGCTTAACTTACTATGAAGGAATTTGGCGAGTGGTGTAAAAATAGTATACGAGAAGTTTTAAAAATTGATAATGAAGAGAGTTGGGCTCTTTGAAAAGAATTTTGTATATATTTCCTGTTGTCATTATTTGCAGCTTTATTCTTATTGTTTTACCAGAGAAGTCTTACGCTTGTGAGTGTATGAAAGTATCACCAGAAGAGAGGTTACAAAAAACTAATGTAGTGTTTGAAGGTAAGGTATTAGAAGTTCAAGAGAAGGGCGGAAAAATGGAAATATTATTTGAAGTGAAGAAAATTTGGAAAGGGACAAGCTCTTCGCAAGTTATTATATATACAAGTTTTAGTAGCTGTACGTTTCCTTTTACGGAGGGAGGAGAGTATTTAGTCTTTTCTTCTTATAGAGGAGAAGGACAGTTAGAGACATCTATGTGCAGTGGAACGAAGAGATTAGATGAGGCAGGGGCGGACAAAGTAGCTTTAAGTCAAATTGCAAAAGAGTCTGTTCCAACGAAGGAAGTCGATTTAAAGGATGACATGTTGAACGGTTTAAGTTGGTGGCAAGTTGTTACTCTTTCTGTAGGTCTGTTACTGATAGTAGCTCTTGTGATTTTTAGTGTAAGAAGAATGCGCAAAAAATGACGATTAAAGTAAATATATAAAGAATTTCTTTCTGTTTCTATAGGTGGTTTAACCTTGTGAAAGCGAATTACTTATGCTACACTTTATGTAACTTAAAATGAACGGAGGGGCTTCCTTTGATCTTAATCAGATTACGTCTCAAGACTTTGTGCCAATAATTGAATAGCGCTCAAAGGCTCTGTCTGTGTACAGAGTGAACGGGATTGGTCTGCCTATTTTAAAGGAACCCTTTATTAAGCTTATATGTGAAAAAGAGGGAGGGACGAATACGCCCTCTTTTTGTTTTGCCTTTATAAATAGAATGGGATCGTATAGGTGAACACTTATTGTGGATACGTATATGACCTTGGGACTTTTTGACTATGAGATAGGATGAAAGCGTAGCTTTCTTCTATTTCTTTGGTGAACCCTTATCCGTTTACGAAAACACAGGCAGTGACCTGTGTTTTTTATTTTACGTAATCGAAATGGAGGAATAAATATATGGAAGAATTATTACAAAGAGCAGTTTTAGTTGGAGTAAATTTAGGTAATGAAGATGATTTTGCATATTCGATGGAAGAGCTAACGAATCTTGCAGAAGCTTGTGATGTAGAGGTAATTGGACAAGTGACGCAAAATTTACAACGAGTAAATCCATCCCATTATATTGGAAAAGGAAAGATTGAAGAAGTAGCAGCCTATGTAAATGAAGTAGATGCAAATATGGTCATCTTTAATGATGAATTATCGCCTTCACAAATCCGAAATTTAGAAGCGGATTTAGATTGTAAAGTAATTGACCGTACCATATTAATTTTAGATATTTTTGCGCAACGTGCGAAAACGAAAGAAGCGCAGTTGCAAGTAGAAGTAGCCCACCTTCAATATATGATGCCACGTTTAATCGGTCTTCGTGAATCGTTAGGAAGACAGAGCGGCGGAGTTGGTACGAAAAATAAAGGTGTCGGTGAGAAGAAATTAGAGTTAGACCGTCGTAAAATTGAAGAACAAATTTCAGTTTTAAATAAAGACTTAGAAGCACTTGTTGCCCAGCGTCAAACGCAGCGAAAGCAACGTAAGAAAAATGAAATTCCTGTTGTAGCATTAGTAGGTTATACGAACGCAGGAAAATCAACGACCATGAATGCGATGCTTGAAATTTACAATGGTACAGAAGAAAAACAAGTGTTTGAAAAAGATATGTTATTCGCGACGTTAGAAACATCTGTGCGAAATATTGATTTGCCAGATAACAAATCATTCTTATTAACAGATACAGTTGGATTTGTAAGTAAATTACCACATCACCTTGTGAAAGCATTCCGTTCAACGTTAGAAGAAGTAGCGGAAGCGGACCTACTTATTCACGTTGTAGATTACGCAAATCCAAATTATGAACAGTTAATTGATATTACAAATGAAACGTTAAAGAAAATTGGAGTAGAAAATATCCCAACCATTTATGCTTATAACAAATCAGATATGGTAGATGTTGAAATTCCGAAAGTACAAGAAGACCGCGTTTATTTATCAGCGAAGAAACATGTTGGAATTGAAGAACTTGTCGAAATGATTCGCTCACACATTTATAAAGAGTATACGAAGTGTGAAATGCTAATTCCGTATGATCAAGGGCAGGTAGTTTCTTATTTCAATACTCATGCGCACGTTCTATCTACGAGTTATGAAAACGAAGGTACGAAACTAGAAGTAGAATGTAAGACGAGTGATTACGAAAAGTATAAGCGTTTTGCGATTTAATAAAAAAGGCGATTCTAACATATGTTAGGATCGCCTTTTTCTTATTCTGTAATAGAGGCCCATTTATAAGAATAAATTCCTGCAAATGGACGAATAACAACACCCTTTACTGTTGGACGCTCTAAATATACAAGACCTGATTGGAAGATTGGAGCAATGGCTGCATCATCTTCAAGTAAGATTTTCTCAGCATCTTGGAACGCTTTCCAACGTGCTGGTAAGTCCATTACTAAAGTAGAGCTCGTTTTCTCAATTAATTCGTCGTATTGTTTGTTTGAGTAACTCATCTTATTAAACGGTCCGTCTGTGACGAACATATTTAAAAATGTTGTAGGATCAGGATAATCTGGTCCCCAAGTAGAAAGTGAAATTTCAAAATCGCCATTTCCTTCACGATCTAAAAATGCTTTTACTAGAAGTGGGTGTAATGTGATTTTTAGTCCAGGTAAGTTTTTCTCTAGTTCACCTTTTAAAAATTCACTAATTTTTTTATCGTTAGACTCATCAGTTGTTATGATTGAAAGGGAAGTGTTTTGTAAGTTTGTTTCTTTTTTCGCAGTTTCCCATAGTTTCTTAGCTTCTTTCACATTTGTTTCTACTTTTACATGACTTGTACTGCGAAAATCTTTATTGTCAGGTCCTTTTACGAATCCTTTCGGAACGAATGCATTCGCAGGTATAGAACCATTGTTTAAAATCGTTGTTGCCTCTTGTTTTTGACCGCATGCTGTTAAAAACATAGATAATGTGATCGAGAGCGCGACGATTCCTTTAGTTTTTTTCTTCATAGCTGTCATCCTTCCCTTCATCTCTGCCTTAGTATAAAAGAAAATATAGAAAATTTCTATAAATAAACCCGATAAAACATATAGAAAAAATATATTATGTAAAAAGTGATATTTCTGGAAAAAGAAACGAAACCAGTATAGAATAGAAATGTTTCAAAAGTCAGAATTTATTACACCTACTGTAATAAATATATATTTTGTACAGGAAGGAGAGATTCATATATGCAGGCAGTTTCGCAAAAGAACACAGTAGAAACACCGACAATATATCGAATATTATTTGCGATTAGCTTCGGTCATTTTTTAAATGATTCGATGCAAGCAGTTGTGCCCGCGTTGTTTCCTATTTTGGAAAAAACGATGAATTTATCCTATATGCAAGTAGGGTGGATTGCGTTTGCGTTAAATATGACATCATCGATTATGCAACCGGTTTTTGGTATGTATTCGGATAAGAAGCCGTCACCATTTTTATTACCGCTCGGTATGTTTTCGAGTATGCTTGGGATGATTGGACTCGCGTTTGCACCGAATTTTATTATTGTTATTATTTCTGTTTTATTTATCGGATTAGGTTCCGCAGTCTTTCATCCAGAAGGTGCCCGGGTTGCTTATATGGCGGCAGGGACGAAACGAGGTTTAGCGCAAGCGATTTATCAAGTGGGAGGAAATACAGGTAATTCTCTAGCTCCTATTTTTACAGCGTTAATTTTCGTTCCGCTTGGGCAAATTGGTTCTTTAGGTTTTACAGCCTTTGCAGCGGTAGGGATTGTATTATTAATTTTCGTATCAAATTGGTATAGGAATGAATTAGCGACTGGCGCTGTGAGGAGAAAAAAGAGGGCTGCGCTTGAGGCGGAAAATGCGATTGTAAGTACACATATTAAATTTGTTATTTTACTTCTTGTTTTCCTTACTTTTGTACGCTCTTGGTATGGTGCTGGTATCGGGAATTTTTATCAATTTTACTTAATTGAGCATTACGGTTTATCTATAAAAAATGCCCAGTATTTCGTATTCGCATTTATGATTGCCGGTGTATTAGGAACTTTCTTTGGTGGTCCACTAGCAGATCGATTTGGAAAGAAAACAATTATTGTATTTTCAATGCTAGGTTCGGCGCCACTTGCACTTTTACTACCTCACGTTTCGCTCGCGTGGGTCGTACCGTTATTTCTATGTATCGGTTTTATTAGTTCAAGTAGTTTTAGTGTAATTGTTGTATATGCGCAAGAACTTGTACCTGGAAAAGTAGGAATGGTATCTGGATTAATTGTAGGGCTTGCATTTGGACTCGGAGCTTTAGGATCTGTAGTTCTAGGGAAATTGGCTGATATATATAGTCTACAATTCATTATGTTACTATGTAGTTGTTTACCATTAATTGGACTTACTTCATGGTTATTACCAAGTGATAAGAAAACGATAGAATAGGGGATGCACTATGAAATTATGTGAAAATGTAACAGAATTAATAGGAGATACACCTGTCGTCAGATTATCTAAATTTATTCCAGCAGACGCAGCAGATGTGTATGTAAAACTAGAAATGTTTAATCCATCGCGCAGTGTGAAAGACCGTGCTGCCTATAATTTACTGCACGTTGCAGAAGAGAATGGTCTTATCAAACCAGGAGATACAATTATTGAACCGACAAGTGGAAATACAGGGATAGGCTTAGCAATGAATGCAGCAGCTAAAGGGTATAAAGCGATTTTAATTATGCCAGATAATATGTCAAAAGAGCGTATAAATTTATTAAAAGCATACGGCGCAGAAGTAGTTTTAACACCAGCAGAACAAAGAATGCCAGGAGCAATTGCGAAGGCATTAGAACTGCAAAAGGAAATTCCGAATAGTTTTATTCCGCAGCAATTTGAAAATCCAGCAAACCCGAATATTCATCGTTATACGACTGCACTTGAAATTTATGAACAAATGGATGGAGAGCTTGATGCATTTGTAGCAACGGCTGGAACTGGTGGAACTATTACAGGGACTGGGGAAACATTAAAAGAGAAACTACCAAACTTATATATTGCAGTAGTAGAACCGAAAGGATCTCCCGTTTTATCAGGCGGTGTGCCAGGTCCTCATAAACTAGTAGGAACAAGTCCGGGGTTTATCCCGAAAAATTTAAATACAGAAGTGTATAACGAAATTATTCAAATTGCAGATGAAGAGGCTTTAACGACAATGAGAAACTTAGCTAGACAAGAAGGTTTATTAGTAGGGCCGTCTTCCGGAGCTTCTGTTTATGCCGCAATTATGATTGCAAAACGTTTAGGTACTGGTAAAAAAGTTTTATGTGTTGCACCTGATACAGGGGAACGTTATTTGAGTATGGGATTATTTGAATGAAATTAATAGAAACCCCTTAATGGTGAAAGAGAGCTATTAAGGGGTTTGTTGTAGGTTATTTAGAGAGGAGAAGCACAATGAAATTATTAAAACCAATATACGAATATAGCGAACAAATTACGGAGTATCGCGATGCGTTTTTACATGCTGATGAACAACCACATGGCAGTAGTTCTCTACAAAATTTTGATTCTCTCGATGAATGGTTTAAAAAAGTGAGAAAGCAGGAACTAGGAGAAAAATTACTGGCTAATCGAGTACCATCTAGTCAGTTTTTAAGTTTTGAAAAAGGAGAACTTATAGGTTTTGTAAATATTAGACATCGATTAAACGAAGAATTATTACGAGAAAGTGGTCATATTGGATATAGTGTACATCCAGATAAACGTCGCCAAGGTTACGCGACAAAACAATTGAAACTTGCACTAGATGAAGCAGAAAAATTAGGATTGAAGAAAGTGTTAATAACTTGTGATAAATCGAATGTCGGCTCTGCTAAAACGATTCAAAAGGTTGGCGGTGTGTTAGAAGATGAAGTGGTTTCTTCTCATAAAAGTGAAATTGTTCAGCGTTATTGGGTAGAAATATGATGTAGTAGGAATTTGAAAAGTTAATATCAAAATAGATAAATAAAAAAGTAATGATATACTGCAATTATAGGGGGGAATGAAGTGGGATTAAAAGAGAAAGCAATAGAAATGTCGGAGATTTATAGGCAAAATCCGAAAGTGGAGGCTATCCTTTTAGCGGGTTCAGTAGCTAGAAAGTTAGAAGATGAACATTCAGATATAGAATTACATATTTTATGGTCAATGCCGCCAGAGGATGACGATCGTAAGGGACCTATTCATCGTATTGACGGGACAATTTTGTCATATTATCCTTACGAGGAAGAAGAATGGTCGGAAACATATTTGACGAAAGAAGGAATTAAATTAGAGATTAGTAACTTTTTAACAGAAACAGTAGAGAAAGTTATTTCTGATGTGGTGAATCAATATGATATAAGTTATGAAAAGCAATGTATCGTATCATCCGTTCATGACGGTGTTAGTTTGTATGGGAGAGAGAAAGTGAATGAATTAAAAGATAGAGTGGTAGCATATCTAGAAAATCTAGCGAAACGGATGATTTCAGAAAATCTTTGGTTAAGCAATCGCTGGCATAATCGAGAGGCGCTTTTAAAACGAAAAGACTGGCTTATGCTATATGATGTTATTTGTGAAGCACAAAGAAATATATTTGGAGTCTTATTTGGTTTAAACCGAATGTATGTGCATCATCCTGCCTTTAAATGGATGCCAAATAATGTGGACCGAATGAGTATTAAGCCTGAAAACTTATATGAGCGTATGGCGAATGCATTAATAGGAAAACCAGAGTATAGTGTACAGGAGTTAGAAGTGTTAATCCAAGAGGTATTACAGTTAGTAGAACACCATGCTCCAGAATTACATATTGCCGAACAGCAAAAACGTATTCAATATGCGAAGTAAGAAAGAAGGGATGTAACAATGCGTTACATCCCTTCTTTTTTTATTTAATTAATTTACCTAGTACGGGTAATCGTTGAATCTTATCACCGAGAATATGTGAAGCAAGTCCGCTCGTTAAGACGAATAAAAGGTAAACAATCCCTCCTACAGCGCCGCATATAACAACAATGAGAAGTGATTCCATATAAGATTGTCCAGGAATTAACCATGTTAAAATTGCTTTTAATGCCATCACAACAGCAGACATTGCTGCTGAGTAAATTGTAATAAGAAATACTGTTTTTGCTGTTTCACCAATTTTAAATTTCGCAAACTTAACGATGCAGTACAACATAATAACATTGGAAACGAGGTATCCAAGAATGGTTCCAAGTACAGCACCGTGTCCGCCAAATAAATGTAAGAGCGGTGTATTTACTAAAACTTTAACGAGAATACCGACTGAGAAAGCGATCATCGTTTTTCTTTGATAATCGATTCCTTGTAATATGGCAGCTGAAACTGTGAAAATCGCACTTAATATAGCAGAAGGTGCAAATGAAATTAAATATTGTGATCCACCAAGTGCAATTTCAGGATTTACATAAACCATACGGAATGCATCGTAAGCGATGCTAGCAAGGCCAAATGCAGCCGGGATGGTGAAGAATAACAATACTTGAAATATCTTTGAAATTTGTTCTTGTAATTCTTCTAGTTTCCCGCTTGTATAAGATTTCGTTATAGCAGGAATGATTGTTAAGGAGAATCCAGTTGCAAGTGAAGCTGGAATCATAATTAACTTTTGGGCATAGTTCGTTATATAAGCGAACACGGCATTCGCTGTTTCTAAAGGCTCTCCCATCGCTCTCAGGGCATCAGCTACAGTATATTGATCTACTAACGTGTAAAGCGGAATTGCGATGCCGACAAATACAATTGGGATTGCATATCGAAGTAATTCTATATAAATATTTTTTATTGAGATATTGGATGCTCTTGATTTTAATTCGCCTTCGGGAGGTTTTAATCCATTATATTTTTTCCAGTACACCATTAAAATAGAGACGCTTGCCAGTGCTCCGATAACAGCTCCAAACGTAGCAACTGCAACAGAAGAGGCTATGGAACCTCCTAATAGTTTTGAGACGATGAAACTACCAACTAAAATGAAAACAACGCGCGCAATTTGTTCTACGACTTGAGAAACAGCGCTTGGTTTCATATGTTGAAATCCTTGGAAATAACCACGTGTAACACTCATTGCTGGTACGATAATCAGTGCGAAACTTAATGCTCGCATCGTAAGTGTTACGTCAGAGATAAATTGTGGATCTGGCGTTTTCGAGCGAATAATAAATTGTGATATGTACGGTGCTCCAATAAATAAAACTAAAAACCCTAAAAAGCCCATAAACAGCATTAATTTTACGCTAGAGTTGTATAATTTTTTGCTTGTACTATAATCACCAAGCGCATTATGCTTTGCAACGAATTTGGAAACGGCAATAGGAATACCGGCAGTTGAAAAGCTTAATAAAATTCCGTACCAAGAGTATGCATATCCATATAAAGCGACCCCTTGTGTTCCGACTAATAGTTGAAAAGGGAAGAAGTATATAAAACCTAATATACGTGAAATCATTGTCGCACCGCTTAATAAAGCAGTTCCTTTTAAAACTTTTGAAGTAGACAAAATTCTTTCCTCCTACTCGTGCTGTCTTGCATTCATCGTATACTACTATAAACTTATTAGAGAAATTAATGTAGTATAGAACATAAATATTCTAATATTATTCATTTAAAAGTCACATTTCGAATTTAAAAAAAGAATGTAATACATAAAAATTCAAAATATAAGTTGACACTATTTTTAATGTGTGATAAAAATGATAGTAATCAATTCGGAAAATAATATTTGGGCAATGAAAGGGTATAGTAGTGAATATCTCCCTATTTCAGAGAGCTGGTGGTTGGTGTGAATCAGCATATAGATTATTCATGAAGTTCGTCCTGGAGCATCTTTCATAAATCTCACATTGTGAGGAAATGAAAGACGGTAGTTTATACCGTTATCAAATAAAGTGGTGAAGATTGTTTCACAACTAGGGTGGTACCGCGATATTTATCGTCCCTACGTATTTACGTAGGGACGTTTTTTATTTAGGTCCTAACTTTGTTGTGCTTCATAACTAGGGTGGTACCGCGATATTTTATCGTCCCTACGTATTTACGTAGGGGCGTTTTTTATTTAGGTCCTAACTTTGTTATATCTTCATAACTAGGGTGGTACCGCGATATTTTTGTCGTCCCTACGTATTTGCGTAGGGGCGTTTTTTATTATTAGGGAGGAAGTGAGCGTATTAGAAAAGAGTACGGATAGAACAATATAAATACTGAATTGTAAAACAGAAAAAGATAAAGAGAGGAGATTAACAGATGAATTCACAGCAATGGACATCGAAATTAGGTTTCGTATTAGCTGCAGCAGGTTCAGCAATTGGTCTAGGGGCTATTTGGAAGTTCCCGTATATGGCCGGAATTGGAGGGGGCGGCGCGTTCTTTCTTATTTTCATCGGTTTCACATTATTAATTGGTTTACCACTATTATTAGCTGAATTCGTTATCGGAAGAAGTACACAAAAAGAGGCTGTTGATGCGTATAGAGAAATCGCACCAAAAACATTATGGCCATGGTTAGGGAAATTAGGGATTGTAACATGTTTCATATTACTTTCTTTCTACAGTGTTGTAGGAGGCTGGATTTTATTATATTTATGGAATGCAATTACAGGTAGACTATGGGAAGGAAATGGAGCATACGAAGCTACGTTTGGTGAAATCATTTCCAATCCGTATTTAGCAGTAGGATCACAGCTATTATTCATCCTTATTACTATTTTCATTGTAAGTAAAGGTGTACAAAATGGTGTTGAAAAAGTAAATAAATATTTCATGCCAGCGCTATTCGTTTTATTCTTTGTATTAATCGTTCGTGCACTTACGTTAGATGGTGCAGGAGAAGGGGTTCGTTTCTTCTTACAACCTGATTTCTCAAATGTAACATCAGAAGTAATTTTATATGCGATGGGTCAATCGTTCTTCTCATTATCGGTCGGTGTAGCAGTAATGGTAACGTATAGTTCATACTTACCGAAGGAAGAAAGTTTACCGCGTTCGGCATTTTCAATCGTTGGTTTAACACTTGTCATTACATTACTTGCAGGACTTGCAATTTTCCCAGTTGTATTCGCATTTGGATTAGAACCATCGCAAGGACCAGGACTATTATTTATCGTATTACCTGCTATTTTCAGTAAAATGGCGTTCGGAAAAGTGTTCTTCGTTATTTTCTTATTGCTGTTCTTCTTCGCAACGATTACATCGGCTATTTCTATGCTAGAAATTAGTGTTGCGTCGTTAACATCAAAAGGTAAAGGGAAACGCGAGAAAATGGCCTTAATTGTAGGGTTATTAATCTTCGTTGTTGGAGTACCATCAGCATTATCATTTGGTATATTAGGTGATTTGAAAATTTTCGGAAAGACAGTCTTTGATTTAGCGGACTATGCAGTTAGTAACGTACTAATGCCACTTGGTGTTTTATTAGTTTCCATCTTTGTTCCATTAAAAATGAAGAAAGATGTATTAATGAAAGAACTTGGTGTAAGTAAAAATAAGGGCTATAAATTATTCGTATTATGGTTATTCTTACTTCGCTTTATCGCACCAATTGCGATTATTATCGTATTCTTAAATGTACTTGGCATTATTTAAAAAGAAAGGTAGCGTATCGTTTTATGATACGCTACCTTTTTATTTTGCACTTTTTTGTAATTCATTTACTGTTACGAACTGATAGCCCTTCTTAGATAAAGAGTCTAGAATACCTTCGATAGTCTGTAAATTTACATTAGACTCATCATACATAGAGTGCAGTAAAATGATAGAACCTGGTTTTACATTTTTAGAAACGTAGTCAATTTTATCTGCCGCAGATTTATAAAAAGTATCAGGTTCAAGATCCCATGTAATCGTTTCGATATTATTTTTATTTAAATAATATGGTAGTCCAATTAATTTTTTTCCATTAGGTGGTCTAAAATCAATTTCGCCTGTAAATCCTATTCGGCGGATTAATGAATTTGTTTTTTCTATTTCTTCTTTAATAAAAGAAGGTGTTTTAAAAACCATTCTGTTATGAGAATATGTATGGTTTCCAACTTGGTGTCCAGAGTGTACAATATCTTCTCCTAACGATAGGTTTTTCTCTAATTCATTTCCGATTAAAAAGAAAGTAGCTTTCGCATTGTACTTATCTAGTAGAGGTAATATTTGTTTTACATTGTTAGTAGGGCCATCATCAAAAGTTAAAGCAATCACTTTTTCATTTGTTTCTACTCGATTTGTTAAATCTCCAAACAATTGAAGACTTCTTGCGTTCATCAACTTATACGTTCCGAACAATGCTACAGTAATAATGAATAATGTAACGATTGTAATGATTATTTTCTTTTTCATAAAGCAACCTCACTATAGTTTTTGATTGGACTAAAAAGTATTATATCAAATTAAGTAATTTCACGCTGTAAAAAGGATGTGGATGCAAGGGGAAGGAATTTATTATATAATGTAATGAAAAAGGTATATTAGGAGGTGTTTAAATGGCGATTACAATTCAATTGCCGGACACTGCAGCGTCTCATGCAAAGCCAAGTATGGAAATGGCGATACTTTGCGTGAGGTAGACAAGTAATATACAATCGCCTAAATGAGCTCGTATCATTTTTTATATTTGGCTTTGCACCTTATTGAAATGAAACATAAAAAATAAGGGGCGAGCAGAAATGAAATACGTAAAAGCTAAGGCAGTTTTACCAGAAAGTTTAATTACTGAAATTCAAAAGTATATACAAGGTGAAACAATTTACATTCCAAAACAAGAAACAAAACATTATAAATGGGGTACACGATCTGGAGGAAGAAAACAACTAGATGAAAGAAACAAAGCCATTAAAGAAGCATTTAAAAGTGGGATTTCCATTCATCAACTTGCAGAGGAGTATTTTCTTTCCGGAGAAACGATTAAAAAGATTGTGTACTCTAAATGAAGATAAAAGAGTCTCGTTCAAATATTATTTTGAACGAGACTCTTTTTGCTTTACCCGTATTGGATATATGGGGTGTGAATGGGCATGATAATAGAAAAAAATGAATCACAATTGTATCGTATAGAAATGTGAATAGAAATAAAAATGTTATATTACATATTACAGAAAGGTGAACGATTATGAATCATCTTGGGCAAATAACGATAGAACTTTTTGTTGGTTTTTTTGTTTTATTGATTGCTACTAAAATATTAGGGAAAACACAAATATCGCAGCTAACACCTTTTGATTTTATTTCTGCCATTGTAATCGGAGAACTCGTTGGAAACACCGTATATGATCCTGAGGTGAGAGTGTGGTCTATTTTATACGCTGTTTTTGTATGGGTAATTTTAATTTACGCAATAGAAGTAATAACACAAAAATTTAGAAGGACAAGAAAGTTCTTTGAAGGATACCCTTCTATTATCATTCGTAATGGGCATATTGACAGAGAACAATTAAAATCGAATCATTTGGATATTAACCAATTACAACAAATGCTTAGGCAACAAAAAGATATATTTTCGATTCGAGAAGTTGAATATATGATATTAGAACCTAACGGAAACATAAGTGTATTGAAAAAAAGTAAATATGAATCTCCCACTATAAATGATTTAAGCTTAAAACATAAGCCTGTATACTTACCAATTTCATTAATTAGTGATGGGAAAGTAGTGAAGGATAATTTGAGGGAAGCAGGTTTTGATGAAGGATGGCTGTATAAACAAATAAAGAAAAAAGGGATTACTAAATTTGAAGACGTGTTATATGCAGAATGGAAAACAGACGAGGGTTTCTTTTGTCAGGAAATGAAGCGGTAGAACATAATCAGAATATGTAATATTCGTTTCTAAGTTATCTTTTACATATCAAAAAGCTGAATCTTTGTATACAATAAAACTAGATCAACAATTTGTATGGAGTGATAAAGATGGAAGCTTTTATTAGAAGTGATCAATACAATTTTATAAAATCACAAGCTTATATTTTAGCAAATGGGCATGCAACGGCAAATGATAGAGGTGTAATTCAAGCGTTAAAATCACTAGCGATTGAAAAGATAATACATGTATTTGAGAATTTAACGGATGAACAGAAAGAGTTAATTGATACGGTATTAACAGTTCAAAATAGAGAAGATGCAGAATCGTTTTTACTGAAAATAAATCCGTATGTCATTCCGTTTCAGGAAGTTACAGCGCAAACATTAAAAAAATTATTTCCTAAAGCGAAAAAGTTGAAACTTCCTGATATGGAAGAAATGGACATGAAAGAAATATCTTATTTAAGCTGGATTGATAAAGGATCAAGCAGGAAATTTATTATAGCGAAAAATGATAAAAATAAGTTTGTTGGTCTGCAAGGAACGTTTCAAAGTTTAAATAAAAAGAGCATTTGTTCTTTATGTCACGGACATGAAGAAGTAGGGATGTTTTTAGTTGAAATTAAAGGTGATATACCAGGAACTTTCGTGAAAAAGGGAAACTATATTTGCAAAGATGGTGTAGCTTGTAATCAGAATATGAAATCACTTGATAAATTACAGGATTTTATTGAGAGATTGAAGAAATAAAATGGAAGACCTCTAGTGCTTAAACTGGAGGTTTTTTATTTTTTGAAGAAGTAGATTAAAAATTTAACTGTACTATGATTATTAGAGGATAATTAGTTCAATAGATAAACGGAAATCAAAAAATAAACCCTATGACCATATCTCCCAATCAGTTTTAGAACGATTATTTGAAAAACTGAACCACTTACATCACAACTTCAATGAAACAAAAACCTATATGTTATTATTTTCCGTAACACTAATGTCATATTATAAGATAAGGTGATCGAATATTTAATAGGGAGGCGTTTCTATTGAAAATCGGCGAGCTGTCTAAAAAGACAGGTGCAAGTGTCCGATCTATAAGGCATTATGAGAAAAAAAATCTAATTACCGCTGTACGCCTTGAAAATGATTATCGCGAGTTTGATGATTCTGCCGTCAAACGTATCCGAATTATCCAACTTTATTTGGGGCTGGGTCTGACAACGGAACAAATTGAAGAAATATTGAAATGCGAGGATAATGGTCCGGAAGACTATGAATTTTGTGAAGAAATGCTGGAAACTTATCAAGTGAAGCTGGATCAAATCAACAAACAAATCAGTGTATTGGATGTTGTAAAGCATCGGTTGGAAAAACAAATCATGCAAATGACGGATAAAAGAAGAATGAGAAATGGAAATGCCCCTAGTTGAAACAACGGAATAATTGAAGATCCCAGTCCGCGATCATGGCGGGATCCGGGATCTCTACAGACGACTATGATGTTATAAAGACGGTTTCTTTAGCAGTTCGGTCAAGCGCGAGAATCCGTCGGTTCCGTAGCCTTCGTTGATGGCCTGCTGGGTTACGGCCATTGCAGCACTCAGAACGCTGACGTCGAGGCCGTGGTGTTGAGCAGCATGGATGATGTGTTCCATTCCTGCCGAGGCTGAGATGATATTGGACTTGTCACCAGGGTAGTGACCGGAGTCTACTTCACTTGCCAAATAAGCCATGATGTCGGGCAAGATGTCTATGATACCCTGGGCATAGACAGCGAACTCCTTTGCCGGAATATTCTCGGCAGTGGCAAGTGCGAGAGCGTGAGCGTAACCGCTCATGGATGTCCAAAAGAGATCGAGTAGGGCCACATCATATGCCGCCGCCCGGCCAGGATCCGCCCCAAGATAAGAAGTAGTGCCACCTATGCTTGCTAAGGTCGGTTGGTGGACCTTAAAGATGGATTCTGGTCCACTATACAGGACGGAAGCCGCAGGTGTCCCGATGGTCGGAGTAGGGGTCATAATTGCCCCATCGAGGTAATCGACTCCGTGTTGGGCAGCCCATGTGGCCATTTCACGGGCACGTTTGGGCGAGTCGGCAGTGAGGTTCACCAGTGTCCGTCCCTTCAGGGCATCTCCCACGGGGCCAAGGACTTCATGGACGACATTATAGTCCAGAACACAAATGATCACCAGGGGGCTTGCAGAGACCGCGCCGGTGACTGAATTTGAAAGGGTCGCCCCCTGAGAAATAAGGTAATCAGCTTTTTCGGCAGTTCGGTTCCATAATGTCGTAGGGTGACCGTTCATCAGGAATGCACCAGCTAGCGCCTGGCCCATCGGACCTAAGCCGATAACTGTAACAGGTGAACGGTGCGGGTTCTCCATCACAGATACATCTGTATCTGATACTTGACTGATATTTTGTTTTTTCTCACTTTGGTCATTTTTCTTCAATGAAAATGCCTCCTTTCAGATGTTCAAACTTAATTCTAAAGTATGACACCAGTGTCAGAGTCAACAAAAATATTTTGGTTATAATATTTAAACAAACCAGTTATAAGTAATCTATTATTCCATTAAAGGGCGAGATTGCGGAAAAGTAGTGAAAAGTGATACATATTATCCATGACTAATATGTATCACTCTTTATTATTTATGGCTTTTTACGATTTAGGTCTTGATAATGAAATAAAGTTTGATAAAAGATATATTTTGAAACATTTGCTTATTTTGAAGGAGGTAAATATGAATTACATTTCATCGAAAGAAGAAATGTTAAAAGCGAAACGGTGGTCTAAAGATATGATAGCAGCGGGTCGTGGTCATACCGTTGCTCTGAAATGTGATAATACTGTGGAAGCGACGGGGTGGCGTCGTACTATTGGCCTTAAACCGGATGGAACGGTAATAGCGGTGGGATGTGTACATACAGTCGGCCTGAAATCAGACGGCACGGTGGTAGCAGAATGTGATAATACATATGGTCAATGCGATGTAAGTAGCTGGCGTAATATCAGATTGCCTAGCAAATAGTTATTTTACAATAAATCACTAGTAATATTATTCTATTTTAGGAATAATTATGGAATAGGATATGTAGATAAGAATCCCTTTTAAAAAGAGGTTCTTATTTTTTTCCGTAAAATGAGTGTCTAAATGGAATTTTTTAAAGCCACAGTAGACGATATAATTTATAAAAAACATAGGAGAGGTGAAGAATTGTTTAAAAAGCTTTTATTTTCTTTACCAGATATTTTACTTGTGTGCATTGTTTTCTACATAACATATACAAAATCTTTTAGTTTTGGACAGACGTTAGTAATTTCAATTGCAATCGGAATCATTGGTGGCCTTGTTATAAGAATTTGTAAGGATGTATTCACGTATATAAGATGGACAATGAAACAGAGGAAATCTTGAATAGGTTGTATCGATATTAGGAGGAGATGAAATGACTAAGAAAAAGAGTAGAGTGAAAAATGAAATATTACTTTGGACATTAACAGCGGTTGTTCTCATCATTGTATGGTACTTTTTTCAAAGATAAAAACGCATCGCACTTTGAAAAGAGAGCACGATGCGTTTTTATTATTTTTTTTGCCAATTTTCTTTTATAAAGTCTTCACGGCCAGATTCTTTTTGCTCAGTAGCATATTTCTCTGGGTTCTTTTTATAGAAATGTTGATGGTATTCTTCAGCCTCATAAAAAGGTGCAGCCGGGCGAATTTCAGTTACAATTGGATCTTTAAACATACCGCTTTCTGCAAGAGATTGTTTTGATTTTTCAGCAAGCTCTTTTTGTGTTTCGGTATGATAAAAAATAGCGGTGCGATAAGATGGACCACGGTCAAAGAATTGTCCGCCATCATCAGTTGGATCGATTTGTGGCCAATATAAATTTAATAATTTTTCATATGGAAAAATAGAAGGATCAAATGTAATTTGTACAACTTCTAAATGACCAGATGTACCCGCTTTTACTTGTTCATATGTTGGGTTTTCTACATGACCACCTGCATAGCCGGAAAGTACTTTATGAATACCAGGAAGTTCATCAAATGGCTTTACCATGCACCAAAAGCAACCGCCTGCAAATGTTGCAAGTTCGTATGTTTTTTCGGACATTGCTGTAATCCTCCTAAATATATATGTTTTATATAGTATTATATAAATTGTTTTATTGCGCAATAAAAAAGATTTGAAAATATATGCTTTTTTATAAATAAGATCCTCCGCTAACATCAATTAATTGTCCAGTAACCCAGCGGCTGTCTGGTGAAGCGAGAAATGCCGCGGTATCGGCAATGTCTTCTACTTCACCTAAGCGATTGAAGGCAGAAATAGTAGTGGCATACTGTTTCATCATTGGATCGCTCAAGAGTTCCGCATTCATATCTGTTTTGATAAATCCTGGAAGTATTGCATTCACAGTTATTCCTCGTGCTCCGAGCTGTTTTGCTAGTGTGAAAGTCATTGTATTAATAGCACCTTTCGTCATACTATATGCAATGAAATCAGGTAAAGAAATTCGTGTGGCAGCGGATGAAATATTAATAATTCGGCTATTGTCACGTAAACGAGATAGAGCTTGTTGGATGATAAAGAATGGTGCTTTTGCATTTACTGAAACCATTCTATCAAAAAATTGTTCAGTCGTTTCTTCAATAAAAGCACCAGGACCAATTCCAGCGTTGTTTATTAAAATATCAAATTTAGTACTACCAGTTCTGTTTTGTAATTCGTTATCTAAAGAACTATAAAGAGCTTCTACACCATGTAAAGATTCAAGGTTTGCACCGATGGAAAAAGCTGATCCGCCATTTGACTGGATTTCATAAACGGTTTCTTCAGCCTCTTCTTTTCGATTACCATAATGAATAGCAACTAATGCACCGTCGTTTGCTAAACGTTTTGCAATAGCACGTCCAATTCCTCGGCTTGCTCCTGTAACTAATGCTACTTTTCCTTTTAACATAGTTTTCTCATCTCCTCATAAATTTTAAATGTTTTTAAGTTATTTTTCTTTATGTAGTAATGCGGACATACTTAAGTAATATATGAGTATGTGTAAGAAGTTCATTCCTGTTTTGTTTTGAGAAAAAATAAATAGACTTCGCATAAATTGATTGAATTTTATTTTTTTTAGAAAAACATGTTGACAATGAAAAGAACAACGTCCTATAATACGTTTAACAAATGAAAGTTAATTAAGAATTTTCTAACTTTAAATGTTGTATATGCAAAGAAGAGGAAAGTAGATGATTATGATCGTTTCAGAGAGCTACTCCTAGGCTGTGAGAGTAGTAACAATCGAATCATTGAAGATCACCTCGGAGCATCGCTTGCGAAAGGGAAACTGAGTAGAGGGCGGCGGCATCGTCTCCGGTAAAAGGACGGGGGTCTAATTGGACCTACAGAGCTTATATTTCGTGAGAAGTATAAGGAAGCTGAGTGGTAACGCGAAACTCTCGCCTCAGCAATCGAAGCTACTAAATTGTAGTAGTTGATTGCTGAGGCGAGAGTTTTTATTTTAAAAAAATAGAATAAGAGAATGCGTAGAAGAGGAGAGTAAATGATAGGCATTGTTTCAGAGAGCTGCCCCTAGGCTGTGAGGGTGGTAACAATCGAGTCTTTGAAAATCACCTCGGAGTACTACTTTTGAAACTAGTAAAAAGTAGCGGAGTTGTTTCCGATAGAAAAACAAAAGTCTAATTGGACTTGCAGAGCTTACATTTCGTGAGAAGTGTAAGGAAGCTGAGTGGTACCACGATTTTCCTCGTCTCAGCAATGGATTGCTACAAGTATGTAAGTAATCGATTGTTGAGACGAGTATATTTTTAATATTTATATACTGAATATTCTGTCAAAATACTCATCTCAGCAATCGATATAGAAATAGATTGCAAAAATAGAGAGAAAAAAAGAGGAGCGATGTGAGATGGGAAACCAGTACATTTATATGAATGGGGAATTTGTAGAAAAGGAAAAGGCAGTTGTTTCAGTATATGATCACGGTTTTTTATACGGAGACGGTGTATTTGAAGGAATTCGTAGTTACGGTGGAAATGTATTTTGTTTAAAAGAACATGTAAAACGATTATATGAATCGGCAAAATCTATTTTACTTACAATCCCATTGACGGTTGAAGAAATGGAAGAAGCGGTTTTACAAACGTTGCAAAAAAATGAGTATGCGGATGCCTACATTCGGTTAATTGTCTCAAGAGGAAAAGGTGACTTAGGGCTCGATCCTAGAAGTTGTGTGAAACCGAGCGTTATTATCATTGCAGAACAATTAAAGTTATTCCCTCAGGAATTTTACGATAATGGATTAAGCGTTGTATCTGTTGCATCAAGACGCAACACGCCAGATGCATTGGACCCACGCATTAAGTCAATGAACTACTTAAATAACGTACTTGTAAAAATTGAAGCGGCGCAAGCAGGAGTGCTAGAGGCACTTATGTTAAATCAACAAGGATATGTTTGTGAAGGATCTGGAGATAATGTTTTCGTTGTGAAAGATGGAAAGGTGTTAACACCTCCTTCGTATTTAGGAGCGTTAGAAGGTATTACGAGAAATAGTGTTATTGAGCTATGTGAGCGACTTCATATTCCGTGTGAGGAAAGACCCTTTACTCGCCATGACGTATATGTAGCAGATGAAGTGTTTTTAACAGGAACGGCAGCAGAATTAATTCCAGTTGTAAAGGTGGATTCAAGAGAAATTGGAGATGGGAAACCAGGAAGTGTAACGAAACAATTAACAGAGGAATTTAAAAAGTTAACGAGAGAAAGAGGAGTACGTGTTCCAGGACTGGCGGAAAGCTTAATGTAGGTAGGGAGAGGAGTTAATTGAAATGGAGCAGTATACAACACGTGAGAAATTACAGTGTGAAGAAGTGACAGGTGCCGGACACGTTATTCAATGTTTGAAAAAATTAGGCGTAACGACTGTTTTCGGTTATCCAGGCGGAGCGATTTTGCCAGTATACGATGCGTTATACGGAAGTGGATTGAAGCACGTTTTAACTCGTCATGAACAAGCTGCCATTCATGCGGCAGAAGGATATGCGAGAGCTTCTGGAAAGGTCGGGGTAGTCTTTGCTACCTCTGGCCCAGGAGCGACAAATTTAGTTACGGGTTTAGCAGATGCTTATATGGATTCGATTCCTTTAGTTGTCATTACAGGGCAAGTTGCAAAACCTCTCATCGGAAAAGACGGATTTCAAGAAGCAGATGTTGTCGGGATTACAGTACCTGTTACGAAGCATAATTATCAAGTTCGTGATGTGAATCATTTGTCACGCATTGTACAAGAAGCTTTTTACATCGCCGAAAGCGGGCGGCCAGGACCAGTATTAATTGATATTCCAAAAGATGTCCAAAATGAAAATGTAACAAGTTTTTATAATGAAGTAATTGAGATTCCAGGATACAAAATAGAGCCTATGCCAGACAGTATAAAGCTTAGAGAAGTAGCTAAAGAAATTTCAAAAGCTAAACGCCCACTTCTTTATATTGGAGGAGGTGTCATTCATTCGGGTGGATCTGATGAACTCATCAAATTTGCGAGGGAGCATCGTATTCCTGTCGTTTCCACTTTAATGGGACTGGGTGCATATCCGCCGGGAGATTCGTTGTTTTTAGGAATGCTTGGTATGCATGGAACGTACGCTGCAAATATGGCTGTAACAGAATGTGATCTACTACTTGCTTTAGGTGTTCGCTTCGATGATCGTGTAACAGGAAAATTAGAACTTTTTTCTCCGCAGTCGAAAAAGGTACATATTGATATAGATTCTTCGGAGTTCCATAAAAATGTAACTGTGGAATATCCGGTTGTTGGAGATGTGAAAAATGCGTTACATATGTTGTTACATATGCCGATTGATACACAGACAGATGAATGGCTTACGAAAATCGAGGGATGGAAAGAGGAATACCCTCTTTCCTACAACCAAAAAGAAAGGGAGTTAAAACCACAGCATGTTATTAGTCTAGTAAGCGAATTAACGAACGGTGAAGCGATTGTTACGACAGAAGTAGGACAGCATCAAATGTGGGCTGCGCATTTTTATAAAGCGAAAAATCCACGGACTTTTCTCACATCTGGCGGACTAGGAACGATGGGGTTTGGTTTTCCGGCGGCAATTGGTGCTCAGCTTGCGAAAGAGGAAGAACTCGTCATTTGTATTGCAGGCGATGCTTCTTTTCAAATGAACATTCAAGAACTACAAACAGTTGCTGAAAATAATATTCCTGTAAAAGTATTTATTATAAATAACAAATTTTTAGGGATGGTAAGGCAATGGCAAGAAATGTTTTATGAAAACCGATTGTCAGAGTCGAAAATTGGATCGCCAGATTTTGTGAAAGTGGCAGAAGCTTATGGAGTGAAAGGATTAAGAGCGACAAATTCAACCGAGGCGAAACAAGTGATGTTAGAAGCATTTGCTCATAAAGCCCCTGTCGTAGTTGATTTTTGTGTAGAAGAAGGTGAAAACGTATTTCCGATGGTTCCACCAAATAAAGGGAATAACGAAATGATTATGAAGAGGTGGGAAGAATGAGTCATACTTTTTCATTAGTTATCGATAACGATCCAAATGTCTTATTACGCATAAGTGGAATTTTTGCTCGGCGTGGTTATTATATTTCTTCATTAAATTTAAATGAAAGTGAAATGGAGTTAACGGCAGTTTGTACAGAACAAGAAGCAACATTACTCATCGGTCAGTTGAAAAAGTTAATCAATGTACTGCAAGTAAACAAATTATAAGGAGTGTATGGAGTATGAAAACATATTATGAGCAAGATGCAAATGTAGAGCTATTACAAAGAAAAACTGTTGCGGTAATTGGTTATGGATCTCAAGGTCATGCGCAGGCACAAAATTTACGCGATTCTGGTGTGGAAGTGGTAGTTGGTGTTCGTCCTGGTAAGTCTTTTGAAGTAGCAAAAGCAGATGGGTTTGAAGTAATGTCTGTTTCAGAAGCAGTTCGAACCGCGCAAGTTGTACAAATGTTATTGCCAGATGAACAGCAAGCGCATGTGTATAAAGCAGAAGTAGAAGAGAATCTCCGCGAAGGACAAATGTTACTTTTCTCACATGGATTTAATATTCACTTCGGACAAATTAACCCGCCAAGCTACGTAGATGTAGCAATGGTCGCGCCAAAAAGCCCGGGTCATCTCGTTCGCCGTGTATTTCAAGAAGGAAATGGAGTACCGGCATTAGTCGCAGTACATCAAGATGCAACAGGCACAGCATTACATGTAGCACTCGCGTACGCAAAAGGTGTAGGGTGTACACGTGCAGGTGTAATTGAAACGACATTCCAAGAAGAAACGGAGACGGATTTATTCGGAGAGCAAGCTGTACTTTGCGGAGGGGTAACTGCACTTGTGAAAGCTGGTTTTGAAACATTAACAGAAGGTGGATATCGTCCTGAAATTGCATACTTTGAATGTTTACATGAATTAAAGTTGATCGTTGATTTAATGTACGAAGGTGGTTTAACGAATATGCGCCATTCTATTTCAGATACAGCAGAGTTCGGGGATTATGTAACAGGATCGAGAATTGTTACAGATGAAACGAAGAAAGAGATGAAACGAGTACTTACAGAAATTCAGCAAGGTGAATTCGCGAAGAAATGGATTTTAGAAAATCAAGCAGGGCGTCCAACGTATAATGCGATGAAAAAAGCAGAACAAAATCATCAGTTGGAAAAAGTAGGAGAAGAGCTTCGTGAAATGATGAGCTGGATTCATGCACCGAAAGAATTAGTAAAGAAATAGAGTAAGTGATTGTAAGTGAAAAATATGTAAGAGGGGATTTGACAAGATGAGAAGTGACATGATTAAAAAAGGTTTTGATAAAGCGCCGCATCGTAGTTTATTAAAAGCAACTGGTTTGAAAGATGAAGACTTTGATAAACCGTTTATAGCGATCTGTAATTCTTTTATTGAAATTATTCCAGGTCATAAGCACTTAAATGAGTTTGGGAAGCTTGTTAAAGAAGCAGTACGTGCAGCAGGTATGGTTCCATTTGAATTTAATACAATTGGAGTAGATGACGGTATTGCGATGGGGCATATCGGTATGCGCTATTCGCTTCCGAGTCGAGAAATTATTGCAGATTCAGTAGAAACGGTTGTAAATGCCCATTGGTTTGATGGCATGATTTGCATTCCAAACTGTGACAAAATCACACCCGGTATGATGATGGCTGCACTTCGTATTAACATTCCAACTGTTTTTGTTTCAGGTGGTCCGATGGCGGCTGGAAAAACATCTAAAGGAGACGTTGTTGATTTAAGTTCTGTTTTCGAAGGAGTAGGGGCTTATCAATCTGGGAAAATTTCAGAAGAAGAATTAAAGGATATTGAAGATCATGGCTGTCCATCTTGTGGTTCTTGTTCTGGTATGTTTACAGCGAACTCTATGAACTGTTTATGTGAAGTGTTAGGTTTAGCTCTTCCTGGTAACGGAAGTATTTTGGCTATTGATCCAAGACGCGAAGAATTAATTAAACAAGCAGCAGAAAAATTAAAGATTTTAATTGAAAGAGATATTAAACCGAGAGACATTGTAACGGAAGAAGCAATTGATGATGCGTTCGCGCTTGATATGGCAATGGGCGGTTCAACAAATACAGTGTTGCATACATTGGCGCTCGCGCAAGAGGCTGGATTAGATTACGATATGAACCGTATTGATGCCGTTTCAAGACGTGTACCACATTTATGTAAAGTAAGCCCTGCTTCCAATTGGCATATGGAAGACATTGATCGTGCAGGCGGGATTAGTGCAATTTTGAAAGAGATGAGCCGAAAAGAAGGGGTACTTCATTTAGACCGTATTACTGCTACGGGGCAAACATTAAGAGAAAATATTGCTCATGCAGAGATTAAAGATAAGGAAGTGATTCATTCTCTTGAAAACCCTCATAGTGAAGAAGGTGGATTACGTATATTAAAAGGAAACCTTGCGAAAGACGGAGCAGTTATTAAAAGCGGGGCAACTGAAGTAAAACGATTTGAAGGGCCTTGTGTTATTTTTAATTCACAAGATGAGGCGCTTGCCGGCATTATGCTTGGGAAGGTTAAGAAAGGAGATGTAGTTGTTATTCGTTATGAAGGACCAAGAGGCGGTCCTGGTATGCCGGAAATGTTAGCGCCAACGTCAGCGATTGCTGGCATGGGATTAGGTGCGGATGTTGCGTTGTTAACCGATGGTCGTTTCTCTGGTGCTTCACGTGGTATTTCAGTAGGGCATATTTCGCCAGAAGCAGCTGCGGGCGGAACGATTGCACTTCTTGAACAAGGGGATATCGTTTGTATCGATGTTGAGGAAAGGTTGTTAGAAGTGAGAGTTAGTGACGAAGAATTAGATAAGCGTAAAAAAGAATGGAAACGACCAGAACCGAAAGTGAAAACGGGCTGGCTTGGACGTTATGCACAAATGGTAACATCGGCGAATACAGGTGCAGTCCTAAAAATCCCGAATTTTGATTGAGTCAATATAAAAGAGATAAGGATGATATGAAATGGTGCAAAAGGTAAAGGAGAGAGTGAAAATTGAAGATATCTTAATGGCCCATACTTGTATGAAAGATATCGTTATTAAAACACCGTTACAACGTGATACAGTTTTATCTGAGAAATATGATTGTGACGTTTATGTAAAACGCGAAGACTTACAATTAATTCGCTCTTTCAAAATTCGTGGTGCGTACAATTTAATTCAAAGTTTATCAAAAGAACAATTACAAAACGGTGTTGTTTGCGCAAGCGCTGGTAATCACGCACAAGGGGTAGCTTATACGTGTAATTTATTGAAGATTCCGTCAAAAATTTTCATGCCAACAACAACACCTAAGCAAAAAGTATCACAAGTTCAATTTTTCGGTGGTGATTTCGCAGAGATTGTATTGGTTGGTGATACATTCGATAGCTCTTTTCAAGAAGCACAGCGTTATTGTGAAGAAAATAGAATGACATTTGTTCATCCGTTTGATGATCCGTACGTAGTTGCTGGTCAAGGGACAGTGGCAGTTGAAATTATGCATGATATGGAGAAACCGGTTGATTATATCTTTACAGCAATTGGCGGTGGTGGATTAGCATCAGGTGTTGGTACATATGTGAAAGGTGTTAGTCCTGCTACACAGGTCATTGGGGTAGAGCCAATGGGAGCTGCATCTATGAAAGAGGCTTTTCTTCAAAATGATAATGTGGCATTGGAGAAAATAGATAGTTTTGTTGATGGGGCAGCAGTTAAAAAGGTAGGAAAGTTAACATTTGAAACTTGTAAAGATGTAATTGATGACATTGTTTTAGTACCAGAGGGAAAGGTTTGTACGACGATTTTAGAACTATATAAGAAAAATGCAATTGTAGCTGAACCGGCGGGTGCATTATCTATTGCAGCGCTTGATTTATATAGAGATGAAATAAAAGGTAAAACAGTTGTTTGTACGCTAAGTGGTGGAAATAACGATATTGATAGAATGCAAGAAATGAAAGAACGATCTCTTATTTACGAAGGGTTAAAGCATTATTTCATCATTGAATTCCCGCAGCGTTCAGGTGCGTTAAGAGAATTTCTTGATAAAGGATTAGGGCCAGAAGATGATATTACTCGCTTTGAATACATTAAGAAACATAATAAAGAAAATGGTCCAGCATTAGTCGGCGTAGAATTAAAACATAAAGAGGATCATGAGCAATTAATTACTCGTTTTAAAGAAAATAATATTCAATTTATGGAGCTTAATAAAAATCCTGTTTTGTTTGATTTACTTATTTAATAGAAGGAAAGAGTTAGCATCTAAACAAAAAAGATAGATACAAGCGGGGAAATATAATGCTTGTTCTATCTTTTTTTAAGTTAAACTAGATACTCATTAAATTCAAGAAGGATAAAGCTAGTTAACCAAAAGAGTATCGCAATACGAATGATTACATACATAGTAAATTCAAAGGTAGTAAGCTTTCGTTCACGTTTTATTTTTTTTAGAAGTCTAACAGAAAAAAATGAACATAAAAGTAGAACGGCTATAGATACTTTATAAATATTCTCTAACAAACTTACATTTTTTAATAAGTCTTTCAGCATGTTCATCACCTATTCTGTAAAGTATGTTACAGAGAAATAAATCTTGCGGTGTCTAGTTTCGTTTGTTTTTTATGTTCCCTGTATCATCAATTTCTACGTCAGTTGAAATTGTTTGTAAATATTGTAGAGCTTTTTTCTTTTCGTCCGCATTTACAGGGGAGATTTGGTTGTTGCGAATGATGTAAGGATTGAATGACATTTGGACATCCTTTCCTTTAAAAGTTAAAGTTAATACGCCGGTTTCGGCGCTTTTCCCGCTCACGTAACTTGGGAATAAAAAGTTTCCTAATGAGTAAGCGATAGGAACTTTATTATAATACTCAAATCCTTGAAGCCAATGTGGGTGACTTCCGACAATCGCGTCAGCTCCTGCTTCAACCATTTTAGGTACATATTGTTTTTGGTATTCTACCGGACGATTTGATTTTTCAACGCCCCAATGCATATAGACAATTAAATAGTCTGCATCTTGCTTTTGCTCTTTAATTGTCTTGGTTACGAGATTTAAATCATATCCGTTCGCAACACCAGGTTTATTGTCACCAGCTACCCAATTCGTATCAGGCATAAATCGAACGAAGGAAAGGAATTTGAACTTTTTCCCTTTTACAGTCATTTCACGTGCTGTATATGCATCTTTTGCATTTTTTCCGGCTCCGATGTAAGGGAACTTTAATTTTTCTACGTGAGAAATCGTGTCTAATAATCCATCTTGCCCATAATCAAGTGTATGGTTATTCCCAATATTTACGATATCATACCCAGTGTTTTTAATCGCTTTAAGCGTGGATGGATCACTTTTAATCCAAAACAGTTGTCCAGGAGCTTTCTTTTCTCTCATTGTAAATGCTGACTCTAAATTAACGAAAGAAATATCAGCTTTTGTTATTTCTTCTTTTACATGCTGGAATGGATAATCAGCCCCGTTTTTTTCGATTACAGGACGTAATTGCCAATCGAACATAGTATCACCAGAGAAGGTGAGTGTGATTTCCGGATTTTCTATTTTCTTTTCATTTGTTGAAGCGGTTTTACTAGATTTGTTTTGCAAATCGGGTTTGTCTTTCGCTTTTGAAGTAAAAGAGTAGTTAATTAATAAAACAATTGGTGTAATGCAAAAGGCTATTAACAGAAATCGTTTTAGTAAAGTTTTCATAAATACCGTCCCTTTTGAATTTATACCGCAATTTGTAGGCAATAAAACTTACGTTAATTAAAGAATCACATTATGTATAACTACAAAAAATTGCGGTTTATGTTGTGAAAAACATTTGTTAATATTCCCAATATTAAGTTAACATATAGATAACCTGTAAATCAATGAATAAACCAAAATATAGAAATAAAGAATTTGAAGGGTGAAGAATGAGAAATGGTTATATTAGGAGCGGTTGTAAATGGGATTTGTATTATATTTGGTACTTTACTAGGTAAATTATTTAGTAGGATTCCAGAAAGTATGAAGGGAACAATTATGCATGCAATTGGTTTAGCGGTTACTGTGCTTGGACTTCAAATGGCATTGAAAAGTGAAAATTTTCTTGTTGTCATACTAAGTTTAGTAATTGGTACCGTCATCGGGGAATGGCTACAATTAGAGGGAAAGTTAAAACAGTTAGGAGATTGGCTAGAAAATAAAGTTGGATCGAAAGGGAAAGGGAGCATATCAGAAGGTTTTGTAACAGCTACACTTATTTTTGCAATTGGCGCGATGGGGATACTGGGTGCACTCGACAGTGGTATTCGTGGCAATCATGATATTTTATTTACGAAGGCGATTATCGACGGATTTATTTCTATTATATTAACGACAACTCTAGGGATTGGCGTAGTATTTTCAGCGATTCCAGTCATTTTATATGAAGGTGGTATTGCAGTTTTTGCAACACAAATTAATAGTGTTGTCCCGAAAGAATTAATGAATCAATTTATAGTGGAAATGACAGCTACAGGCGGTATTATGATAGCCGCTATTGGATTGAACTTACTCGGATTTATTAAAATTAAAGTCGCAAATTTACTTCCAGGTATATTAGTAGTTGGAATCATTGTTTCACTTATTTATAGTTACAATTTAATAGTAAAGTAGGGGATGGAGATACAGATGGAGGAATTTCAATTTACAAAACGTGTGCATAACATATTGAAGATTGCAGCAGAAGAGGGAGAAAGTAATATCATTCAACCAGTTCATTTATTTATTGGCATGTGTAAAGAAGGTACTGGCGTATGCAGCGAGTTGTATATGTATTTGTTTCGTAACGTAGGTACAGATTTTTTTGAAAAGCTTTCAATACAAAAACAAAATGATTTAACGAATCAAGAGTATAAAAAAATAGGGCATTATAAGTTATCATATAAGACGCTAGAAGTTTTACAAATAGCGAAAAAACGTATGGAACGTTTTCAGCAAGTATTAATGAACGAAGGACATGTTATATATGCACTCTTTCGCGCGGATACGTTTATTAAAAATCCACAAATACAAAAAGAGATATTACGTATTGTAGATGAGCCAAGAGATTTAGCGGTTGATTTAAAATGTTTTGTTCCTGCTTATACTCATTTAACTTGTCATGTTAGAAAGGCTAACTCTTCTGATTTTGGGAAATTAGTAAGTTTTGTTAGTGAGGAATTTGGTGAACGTTGGTTACATTCGATAGAGTACGGATTTCGTACATATAAAGAAAATGTACCTATTTATATAGCAGAACAAGAAGAAGTGATAGTAGGTTTTGCTTGTTATGATGTAGTGAGAGGAAAGAAAGGATTGTTTGGTCCAATGGGCACGGCGAAACAAAATCGTGTGAAAGGTGTAGGGAAGCAATTGTTACATTGTAGTCTGCATAGTATGAAGCAAGAGGGTTATGAATATGCAATTATTGGGCAAGCGGGCCCAATTGAGTTTTATGAGAGATGTTGTAATGCACGTTTAATACCGATTATGGATCATTAACCAACTTCATTTAGGTGGAGTTGGTTTTATTATGAAAAAATGTGGGAATGTAGTGATTTTTATTAGAAAATAGCGGGTTTTGTAGTAAATCTTACAAATAAAGCAAATTACTAAACTTTTTACAAGAAAGGGTGTAGAATGGGTATCTAAAGAAAGAAGGTGTGAAAATGGCCAGCTGGAAACGAAATTTAATGATTTGTTGGCTAGGTTGTTTTACCACTGCAGCCGGTATGAGTTTAGTAATTCCTTTTTTATCTTTTTATATTGAGGAATTAGGGGTAACTGGCACTTCTAGTATTGCACAGTGGTCGGGACTTGCATTTGGTGTAACATTTTTAATGGGTGCGATCGTATCACCAATATGGGGAAAGCTTGGTGATATACATGGACGGAAATTGATGCTAATTCGTGCGAGCCTTGGTATGGCGATTATTATGACGCTAATGGGGTTTGTAACGGATGTGTATCAGCTAGTCGCACTAAGATTTTTGATGGGAGCAGTATCTGGTTTCCTTTCAACAGCGATGACATTTATTGCAGCAGAAACTCCGCAAGAGCATTCAGGTTGGGCGATCTCCACAATTTCAACTGGTGGCGTGAGCGGTTCTTTACTTGGACCGTTACTTGGAGGTTATTTATCTGAGTTAATTGGAATGCGTCATGTTTTTCTTGTTACAGGAGCTTTTTTATTCCTTTCCTTTCTCATCGTTTTTTTCTTCCTACATGAAGAAAATCACTCTGCTCAAGCAAAAAAAGTACAAACGAAAAAAGTATGGACGATGGTTCCAGCTAAACATTTGATTATTAGTTTGTTTGTCACAACATTTATTATTCAACTTGCTAATATGTCTGTTCAGCCAATTGTTACATTGTACGTGAAAAATTTAGTTGGTCCTCAAACAGCGCATATTGAAACAATTGCAGGTGCCGTTATGTCAGCGACAGGATTAGCGGTTATTTTGGCAGCACCAAGATTAGGACGATTATCAGATCATATCGGTCCTCAAAAAACGTTAGTTGTAGCGTTGTTTGCTGCAGGAATTATCTTTATCCCGCAAGCATTTGTAACCTCAGCTTGGCAACTATTAATTCTTCGATTTTTATTAGGAATCGCACAAGCAGGATTATTACCTTCCGTACAAACTCTACTAAAACAACATACACCAACCCATGTAACCGGACGAATATTTGGGTATAATCAATCGTTTCAGTTTTTAGGAAATATGATTGGACCAATACTTGGTGGACAAATTGCAGCGCATGCTGGTTTTCAATATGTTTTCTTCTCTACATCATCACTATTGTTTATTGCGTGCATTTGGGTTTATTTTCATAATAAGAACGAAGGGGTATCAGAGAAACGACATTTGGAAGTTAGTTAACTAAGTGAATAAAAAAGGATGAAGCAATGATTGCTTCATCCTTTTCTTTAAAATGTAAGACATAGGTAGCTTAATGTACCAAGATCATAACTACGGTGAATGACTTCACCGCTATTTTCACCACTTCCCATAGCGATAAATAAAGGAACAAAATGCTCTGCTCTTGGTACTGCTAATTGTGCATGAGGCGCATTGTTTTCCCAATTAAACAACGCATCTTTATCGTTAGTCTGCATATGTTTTATAATCCAATCATCAAATTCAATTGCCCATTGTTCGGGTGTAGTTTGATTCCATTTCAGTGCTCGTAAGTTATGAACGGTTACACCGCTACCGATTATTAAAATATCTTCTTGTCCAAGTCCTTTTAATGCTTCTCCAATTTTAAATTGTTCTTTTGCAGAAAGGAATGGATTTACTGATATTTGTACGACAGGAATATTTGCTTCTGGATACATGCGATGCAAGAGTGTCCATGAGCCATGATCTAAACCTCTCGTCATATTATGATGGACTGGAATACCTTTGTTTTTAAACTTTGTTTCTAACATGGATGCAATGCTAGAAGAACCTTTTGCACGATACTTAATTTCGTATAACTCTGGAGGAAAACCTCCAAAATCATAAATTGTTTCATATTCGTTATCTGATGAGGAAATCGTTAATACTTCACTTTCCCAGTGAGCAGTGAAAATAACAATTGCTTTCGGTTTATATGTTTCTCCAAGTGTTTTTAAGAAACTTGTATAATCTGTATCTTGAATAGCAAGCATTGGTGATCCATGTGCTAAAAATAATGACGGCATCATATTGAAAACCTCCTGAAAATAAATTACTTTATGTAAGTAACTATATAATTTTACTTTTAGTTCGTCAAGAAATTATTATTGAAACAAGTCTGAAAAATAGATTATTTGTTATAATGAAAGCAAGTACATATAATATGTAATAAGAAAAATGAATATAGATTCATTTTTTGAAAATAGATACATAATAGATTTGGGGGCTGACGAAATGAACGTACAGGAAAGTTTCGTTACGGCATTGGATGAATCAGAAATTTATTTACGCAAGTGGTTACCAGAATGTGAACCGAAAGGGATTATTCAAATTGCACATGGTATGACAGAACATGCAGGTGTTTATACAGATTTTATTGATGCTTTATTAGAAGCAGGCTATGGTGTTTATGCGCATGATCATAAAGGCCATGGGAAAACAGTAAAAAGAGAAGAAGACTATGGTCATTTTGAACCAAATGTAGGTTGGAGTAAGGCTGTATCTGATGTTATTTTTGTATCAGAAACGGTAAGAAAAGAGCAGACATGCCCGTTATTTTTACTTGGCCATAGCATGGGTTCTTTTTTATCAAGACGTGCTGTACAACTGAAAGGTGAATTATATGATGGATTCCTTATTTCAGGAACTGGTGGAAACCCAGGGTTCTTAGGAGTCATTGGTCATAAAGTAGCGACAATTGAGATGAAATTACGCGGGGCAAAAACGAAAAGTCCGATGCTAAACTTTTTATCATTCGGAAACTTTAATTCGAACTTTAAGCCAAATCGTACAAATTTTGATTGGTTATCTTCAGATAATGATCAAGTTGATAAATATATTGCCGATCCGTTATGTGGGTTTATTTGTACGACGAGTTTTTATCGAGAATTATTTTCTGGTGTATTAGAAGTAAATAAATTAGAAGAATACAAGAAGACGCCAAGCAATCTTCCGATACATATCTTTTCTGGAGACCGTGATCCTGTTGGAGATATGGGGAAAGGCGTAAAAGAAGTATATGAAAACTATAAAAAATGTGGTGTGAAAGATGTAACGCTGCGTCTATATGAAAATGGAAGACATGAAATGTTCCATGAAGTAAATAGAGAAGAAGTATTTAAAGATTTGATTTCGTGGTTAGAAGAACATAATAAATGAGAATGAAAGCTAAGTCCAGACTGTTTATAGTTTGGACTTTTTGTTTGTAGGTGTTGCAAGTATTTACTGATGTAGTGTTCATATCATTTTTACATATTTGAAGGTAGGTTATATTCTATATAATTAAATAGATAGAAAGCCTTGTGCAAATGAGGAGATAAATGTATAAAATTAATAATCAAACTTTTTATAAAGCAACAGAGGCCAATCATAATAGTAGTATAATAGTGAATGAGGTGTTAATAGAATGGAAGATAAAACATTAGGTTTACTATTAGATGTTGTTGGGGAATTATTTTCAGATGAAATTTCAATTGCTGTATC
Source organism: Bacillus sp. TE9106W (assembly GCF_054062215.1). Taxonomy (NCBI): domain Bacteria; kingdom Bacillati; phylum Bacillota; class Bacilli; order Caryophanales; family Bacillaceae; genus Bacillus; species Bacillus sp. TE9106W. The sequence goes on along the minus strand of NZ_JBSSFA010000003.1, from coordinate 387,424 downwards.
GAATACGAAAGAATATATATACTATCGGCCAAGTAAACGAATTGATTTAAAGATTAGCGCCGGGGATCCTATAAAGGAAGGAACGATTGCTCATAAAGCAATGGTGACAAACCAAAAAACCTCTGAGTTTATGAATCGGGATGTTTTTGGTATTCCTTATCATGGGATGGCCGTGCCATTTTCAAACAATGGAAAGCTTGAAGGCTGCGTGACAGCTATTTATCCTGCTTTAACCGACGGAAAGGCAGTCGTTACTTTAAAAACAATGGACGGCTGGGTTCCGGTTCCTTTTTCAAAAGTCATGTATTTAGAGGCGAAAGATAAAAGGACGTATGTAAATGCAGAAGAGTTAACAGGAACACATAAATACTCGCTACAAGAATTCGAATACTTACTTCCGAAAGATTCATTTATTAGATGCCACCGTTCATTTATTGTAAATGTTAATCATATTAAAGCGATTTATCCTGATACGCATTCTACTTTTGTACTTTCGATGGACAACGGAGAGAGGGTACCAGTTAGTCAATCATACGCTAGTTATTTTCGGAAGCTTCTAGGATTCTAAATTATTCTGCTTTAGAGACTAGATTCGCTGTTTTATCTGAATTTTTGCCATTGTATACTGAAATCCCTATTTGGATACTGTTAAAGTGTAAAATAATTATGAATATTCACAGGGAGAGGGATTACATATGGAGAATAATTTGGATAGAATTAGGGATCAACGTCTGAAAGATCGCGTAGTTACACCTGAAGAAGCAGCTTCATGGATTGAAAGTGGAATGACTTTAGGCTTAAGTGGGTTTACACGTGCAGGTGATGTGAAAGCAGTCCCATTTGCGCTTGTAAATCGAGTTAAGAATGATACATCTTTTAAAGTAAATGTTTATACTGGTGCTTCTTTAGGTTCTGATGTAGATAAATTATTTGCGGAAGCAGGAATTTTAGGGAAAAGATTGCCTTTCCAAGCTGATGCGACTATGCGCAAAGGAATTAATAACGGAGATTTTTTATTTGTGGACCAGCACTTATCTCATACAGCAGAGTTACTTCGCGCTGACGTTATGGATGTAGATTTTGCTATTTTGGAAGCGGTTGCGATTACTGAGGATGGCATGATTATTCCGACGACTTCAATAGGAAATTCTTTAGCGTTTTCTTTAAATGCTAAGTCTATCATTATTGAAATGAATATGGCCCAATCCGCGCAGCTAGAAGGGCTACATGATTTATATGAACCAGGTAAACAAGGAGAAAGACTTCCAATTCCACTCGTAAAAACAAATGATCGAATTGGGACGATTGGCATTCCGATTGATGTTGAAAAAGTGAAAGGGATTGTATTTACGAATCAATTGGATTCACCATCAACAATTGTTCCTCCAGATGAAGAAACTGTTATTATGGCACAGCATTTAATAGAATTTCTTCGAAAAGAAGTCGAAGTAGGCCGATTAACAAATCGTTTAGCACCGTTACAATCGGGAATTGGTTCAGTGGCTAATGCAGTTCTTCATGGAATGTTAGATTCGGAGTTTGAAGATTTAGAAGTGTATTCTGAAGTTTTACAGGATGCGGTCTTTGATCTTATGGATGCTGGAAAAGTCAATTTTGCTTCATGCTGTTCGATCACACTTTCTGAGGAGAAAATGCAAAAAGTATTTTCCAACTTTGAAAAATATCGTGACAAATTAATGATGCGCCCGCAAGAGATTTCCAATCATCCTGAAATTATTCGCCGCCTCGGATTAATCTCGATTAATACTGCTTTAGAATTAGATATATACGGAAATGTGAACTCTACTCACGTTTTAGGTACAAAAATGATGAACGGTATCGGTGGTTCTGGTGACTTTGCAAGAAATGCACGCCTAGCTATCTTTGTTACTAAATCGATTGCGAAAGGTGGTAACATTTCAAGTATCGTTCCTTTCGCCTCACATATAGACCATACGGAACATGATGTAGATGTTATCGTCACTGAGCAAGGATATGCTGACTTAAGAGGACTTGCGCCAAGTGAAAGAGTGGAACTCATTATTGAGAATTGTGCACATCCAATGTATCGTGATCAACTACGAGCTTATTATGAGGAAGCGAAAACAAGAGGTGGACAAACTCCTCATATTTTAGAGAAAGCTTTTTCTTGGCATACGAATTATGCTAAAAATGGAACGATGCTTGAAGAGGTAGTAGAAACTGTATAGAAATATAAGAATGATTCTTAGAATAATATGCTATAAAGATTGAAAGAAAAGAACGCCAATTTTCAGGAATGGCGTTTTTTTCTTTTAAAAAATTATTATCTATTATGAAGAATTATAAAAGTAATCTCTTATTTACGGAAATAAGAGGTTTTTTAAATTACTTTTCGAATCATTTTATAGTGTATATATCGAAGATGAGGAGAAAGAATCGTGAAGATAAGAAAAGCGTTATTAAGTGAAGCAAATGAATTAAGTGAACTTGCACTACATTCAAAAGCAACGTGGGATTATAGCGAAGAATTTATACTTGCTTGTAAGGAAGATTTAACAATTACAGAAGAGTACATAAAAAATAACTTTGTATATGTTTTAGAAAACGATAATACGAAGATTGGTTTTTTCTCATTTTTACGTAATGAGAAAGCTCTCGATTTTCTATATATTCATCCTCGTCATAAAGGGAAAGGCTACGGGAAAATACTTTGGGACTATGTAATAGAAAAAGCAAATGAACTAGGGTTAAAAAGTTTTACGATTGATAGTGATCCGAATGCAAAAGGATATTACCTGAAAATGGGAGCACAGTTAATCGGAGAAACACCATCCACTGTTTTTAAGGATCGTTTACTGCCCCTTTTGAAATATGATGTGTAAAACAATTAATAGTAGGAGAAGCTGAGAATGGATCATGTAAAGAGAAAGCAAATATATGAAGCACTAATAAGATCGTGGTCGATTGAAACTAGCTCAAAGTGGACAATTGAAAATCCAGCAAAGGGACAATGTGGTGTTACAGCTCTAGTCGTTTAAGACATATACGGAGGAGAGATTAAAAAGACAAAAGTAAGAAAGGCGTGGCACTTTTATAACTGTATAGATGGACAGAGGTTTGATTTTACAGAGGCGCAATTTAATGAAAAACTGAATTATATGGATATAGAATCAAATCGAGAAGAAGCATTTGCAGATACAAATGAAAAACAATATAGCATTTTGAAGAAAAAGATAACGAAAGAATTCAAATTATCTTTTGACTCTTAATCTTTAATAAGTTACTATAATGGTGGTAACTTATTAAAGGGGACTTCATAGAGTTGAAAGGGGAAATACTTTTGAAAACAACTTATGTAAACGCTACAATCGTAACGATGAATGAACAAAATGAAGTGATAGAAAATGGATATATCATTGTAGAAAATGATCAAATTATAGATGTAAAGAGCGGAGAATTCACTAATGATTTTGAAGTAGATGAAGTAATTGACATGAAAGGAAAGTGGGTTTTACCAGGGCTTGTCAATACACATACACACGTTGTAATGAGTCTCTTAAGAGGTATTGGTGATGATATGTTATTACAGCCGTGGCTTGAGACAAGAATTTGGCCACTTGAAAGTCAATTTACTCCCAAAATTGCGGTTGCTAGTACGGAACTAGGATTACTTGAAATGGTGAAAAGTGGTACAACATCATTCTCTGATATGTTTAATCCAATTGGAGTAGATCAAGATGCAATTATGGAAACGGTATCAAGGAGCGGGATGCGAGCTGCTGTTTCAAGAACTTTATTTAGCTTTGGAACGCAAGAGGATGAAAAGAAAGCAATTGAAGAAGCTGAGAAATATGTGAAGCGTTACTATAACGAAAGTGGTATGTTAACTACGATGGTTGCACCGCATAGTCCATATACATGCAGTACAGAACTGTTAGAAGAGTGTGCACGTATTGCGGTAGAAAATCAAACGATGGTTCATATTCACCTTTCGGAAACAGAGCGTGAAGTACGTGATATTGAAGCGCAGTACGGAAAACGTCCAGTAGAATATGTAGCAAGTTGCGGATTGTTTAAACGACCGACAGTTATTGCACACGGTGTAGTATTAAATGACAATGAGCGTGCATTTTTAGCGGAACATGACGTTCGAGTAGCTCATAATCCGAATAGTAATTTAAAACTAGGGTCTGGTATAGCGAATGTAAAAGCGATGTTAGAAGCAGGAATAAAAGTAGGAATTGCAACAGATAGTGTTGCATCTAACAATAATTTAGATATGTTTGAAGAAATGCGCATCGCAACATTATTACAAAAAGGTATTCATCAAGATGCAACAGCTTTACCAGTTGAAACAGCTCTTACACTTGCGACAAAAGGAGCTGCTGAAGTAATCGGCATGAAACAAACAGGATCACTTGAGGTTGGTAAATGTGCGGATTTTATTACGATTGACCCGTCTAATAAGCCGCATTTACAACCAGCGGATGAAGTGCTATCACACCTTGTATATGCTGCTAGTGGAAAAGATATAAGCGATGTAATTATTAACGGAAAACGTGTCGTTTGGAATGGCGAATGTAAAACGTTAGATGAAGAGCGTATTATATTTGAAGCAAGTCGATATAAACGAGGTTTGCAAAGATAAGTATTTTCAGGATGTGGAGAAAGTCTTCTCCACATCCTGTTTTTGTGTGTGAACCTTTTTGGTGCCAACATTGATAAAAAGAGGGAAAGGATAGATTTTTTATGAGGGGGCTTAAAAAATGATTGTGAGTAGCGTGTATCTGTGTAAGTAGAAGAGTTAATTCTGCAAAATCATTTCCTTCGTGTGATTGAAGTAACAATTCGTTTTGGTTTTATTAAGGAATTTTGAAAAAATATGACATATTAGCGGGAATGAAAATAGAAAACTATTGAAATTTATAAAATAAAAACAGCCCCAAATTTTTAATGAGGAATTGCAGCTGTTAAATTCCGAGAAGCAGATGAATTGTATGGCGGAAATTTAGTTGACTCTGATATTCAGGAAGGAGCCATGTGCGGAAAACTCCCTTCAAAATCAGAAGAGTCATTTTTCAATAAAAAAGATTTAAATGCTGCGTGGACTGGTATTTCTAATGGGTTTGTAGATGGTGCAGTGGATGCGTGGGAAGGACTGATATCCTTAGGTGATAAAGAAACTTGGCTTAATATGCGAGATGCAATTGTAAACTATAGGGAGACTATTCCTGCTGCATGGAACACCGTATCAGATACATTTATGAATAAATTTTGGAATGGGGATCTGGAAAGTAGAGAGCATTATGTAGCTTATGGTATAGCAACGTTAGGGCTCGGGCTTCTGGGGGATAAGGGTCTTAGTAAAGCAGGACAAGTTGGGAAGGTAGCTGCTATTACAGGTTTTACTAAAGGAAAATCACTTGTAATTAATTCTCCGGCATATAGAAATGCATTACATATATTAAACAATTATGAATTCAAAGCTGGAAATCATCTTTCATATGCGGGAGTCGGTAGTACACAACAATATTTACAGAAAGCAGCTACGTATACTTATGAAGGCGCGAATGGTCCAAAAACAATTCGTTTGCGAAAAGGAGACTTAGCAGGAGACAAGCACCCAGTTACAGGAATTCCATACGATGCTGACGGATTTCCTATTTTTGAATCAAAAGGTGAGGTACTATTAAAAGAGGCAGATTTCAAAAAGTCTAGAACAACACAGTCTAGAAAGTGTAGTAAGGCATTATATGAACAAATAATGGAAAATCATGAATTAGCTTTAAAATTCACAGAGGAAGAAATTCAATTATTTAAAATAGGTAAAACGCCAGAGCATTATACATGGCATCATCATCAAGATGCTGGGAGAATGCAACTTGTAGATTATCAGACTCATCATGATACCGGTCATACAGGTGGATATAAGATTTGGGGAAAAGATAGCGATAAATAGGGAGGTACTTAGTCATGAGTCACATTACATGGATCAATGCAAATGAGAACAAAATAACAAATAACCAAATTAAACAATTAGAACAATACTTTAATATTAAATTTCCTAATGATTTTATAGAGTGTGTACAAAAATATGATGGTGGATATCCTACGCCAGATACTTTTAATATTCCAAATCAAGATGAAAATTCACTCAATAATCTTTTAACCCTAGATTCTAATAAAAAATATTCCATTCTAGAAACATATAATAATACGAAAGATAGATTACCTGATAAAATTTATCCTTTTGCTAGAGATCCATTCGGTAATCTTTTATGCTTCGATTATCGAAATACGAGTGATTCACCATCAATCGTATTCTGGGATCATGAGGAAGAAGACATAGAGGAAGCAATATATCCTGTTTGCTCAACATTTACAGAATTGCTTGCTAGTCTACGTGATTTTGAAGAAGAAGATTGAGGAAGCAAAAAAACGGCCTAGAATTCTAGACCGTTTTTTTATGATTTACTAATTTTCCAACCATCATCCGTTTTCTCTAATTCAATTACGATTACCTTTTTAGGATTATCTTTATATACAGCATCGACAGTTACTGTAGCAATTTCATTTTTCTCTTCGACTTTTCGGATTTTATAGCTTTTAAGATCCTTGCTAACTGATTTCATTAGGTTTGCATTTCCGCCCACAAAAGCAACGATTTTCTTCGCTTCAGGAGTGAATAACTCTCTGAAATCTTTTGCGTTTCCTTCTTTTTTCATCTTCTTCAGGATCATGATTATTTTCACATGCTGTAAATACGTTGTGAGAAGATACACGAGTAATTAAAATTAAAGATGGATTGTCAGTTGGATATTTGGGGTTTATAACCAAAAAATTCACCTTATTATTTTATATGTGTTTTTTGTTAAAAATCAAAAATATTCCAAGATAGTCCGTACCCTTTTAAAAAAGAAAGCTTTTTTCTTGAACGAATAAATATTCAAAAGAATGTCGCATCTTTCTGGTAGTATTTCTGCTATAATATATAACGTTTTATAATATTATATTTTTAAGGAGAACAACTTATGAAGTGGAAAAAGAGCCATTTAATGGTAATGGCACTTGTTATATCTTTATTATTAACAGCTTGTAATAATAAGGAAAATAAAAGTGATGCAGAGTCAAAAAAACAAGTATTAAATGTAACAGTATCAGAAGAGATTCCTTCTCTTGATACCGCGAAAACGATGGATGGTACGTCAGCGCACGTTATGCAAAACATATTTGAAGGGTTGTATGTATTAGATGATCAAGATCAGCCTATTCCAGCGGTAGCAAAATCGTTTAAAAGAAGTGAAGATGGTAAAAAATATACATTTGATTTGCGTAAAGATGCAAAATGGTCAAATGGTGACAATGTGACAGCTCATGATTTTATGTTTGCGTGGAAACGTGCAATTGCTCCTGAAACAGCGTCTCAATATGCGTCCATGCTCTTTTATGTGAAAAATGCGAAAGAGATTAATAAGGGGACGATGTCTCTTGATGAACTTGGGGTTACGGTTATAAACGATTATAAGTTAGAGGTGGAACTAGAACAGCCAATTCCTTATTTTTTACAGTTGTTAGCACTACCTATATACCTACCACAGCATGAATCATTTTTGAAAGAACAAGGAAAGAACTATGCATTGGAACCTAGTAATCTCTTATATAACGGTCCATTTGTATTAGAGAACTGGAAGCATGAACAAGAGTTTCAATTAAAGAAAAATGATATATATTGGGATGAAAAGAAAGTGAAGTTAGACGAAATAAACTTTCATATTGTAAAAGACACAATGACAGCTGTTAATTTATACGAAGCTGGTAATTTGGATAGGGTACCTATTAATTCTCAATTTGTAGACAAGTATAAAGGGAATAAGGAATTACATATGTCGAGTGATTCTGGAATTGCTATGCTACGTTTTAATGAAAAAAATAATGCATTAGCAAATAAAAAGGTACGTCAATCTATTTCATTAGCGTTAAATAAAGAGGACTTCGTTGCTCACTTTATTAATAACGGAGCAAGACCTGCCAGTGGATTAGTACCAGCTGGTCATATAAATGAAGAGACTGGTAAAGATTTTAGAAAAGAAAACGGAAATCTTTCTTCATATGATTTGCAAAATGCGAAAAAGATTTGGAAAGAAGCGAAAAAAGAGCTTGGGGTAGAACAAGTAAACCTCGAGTTATTAACATTTGAACAAGATAATGCAAAACGTATGGCAGAATATATAAAAGGTGATTTAGAAAAGAATTTACAAGGACTAACGATACAAATTAAACAACAGCCATTTAAGCAAAAATTACAGTTAGAACAAACAGGTGATTACGATATAACTATGGCAAATTGGGGACCTGACTATAAAGACCCAATTAGTTATTTAGAATTATTTACGACAGGTAATCCGAATAATAAAATGAATTACTCTAATTCTCGTTATGATGAATTAATAAAGAAAGCGAAAACTGATTTTGTACTAAAACCAGAGAAACGATGGGAAGCATTGCTAGAAGCTGAGCAGGTATTATTAGAAGATGCAGCTGTAGCGCCGCTGTATCATATTGGTTCAGCATATGTACAAAAGGATTACGTAAAGGGAATTGAAAAGCATCAATTTGGTGGTGTTTATACTTATAAGAATGCTTATATCGCTAATGAATAAATACAAAAAACCTTACTTTTTAAAAGTAAGGTTTTTTACAGAGGAGCAGGGAAATCCTTTGGTAGTGTTCCTAGCATATAAAGAAGGGAAGTGCAAAATTGTAGTTACACATTCATAAGAAGTTGCAACAAATAATATTGAGCAGTTTGTTTAAGTAAAAAAAAGAATAGAAATATAGCATACAAGGAATAAGGGAATGTAGTACAGATCAGCATACAAGCATTTTCTTTTTGTAACTATGTTTGTTTTTAATTATATATAAAAAATATTAGATTATATATTTTGTCCTTGGTATACTTAAAAGGTAATTTGGAGTATTAAGATGAATTGATAGAGAAGTTTGTTTGTAATTATTTGAGTATTATAAAAAGGATGAGAGCTTAAGTGTTCGATTGGAACAGGGCTTTTTCTATATGAATTAATGGGTATGTATAATACTTGGAGGGATATTAATTTGGGGATATCCGTGATTTGGTTTAGAAGTTAATGTTAAGGAATAAAGGGGAAAATTAGTATGAATAAGAAAGTGAAAAATTTAAAATATTTTATGGTTATATTAGCTTGCATTGCAATTTTTGGGACAGTTTTACCTAATGCATTAGATCCAAATGAATCATTAGCAGGGAAAATTTCAATTGCAACTTTCGGTACAATTGGAGCTTGTTTACTATTCTCTATTATGTATTTTATTGTAAAAAAAGCTATTTTAAGAGGTGGGAAATAAGATGGGACAAAATTTAGAGTTAGAATTACTTCCAATAGGTTCTGTTGTAATGTTTAAAGATTGGGAACATCCATTAATGGTTTATGGAAGAAGACAGATGGATTCTGAAACAAAAACAACATGGGATTATGTATGTTGTTATTTCCCTCATGGTAATATTTCTTCAGAGTACAATTTCTTTTTGAATCATGAAGATATCTCTAGTGTGTTACATCTTGGTTTTATTAATGAAACAGAATTAGAGTTTCAAAAATTATTTAAAAAAGAAATTGAAGAAAAACAGTGATTCTTTTTAGGTGTTGGTGTTTTTGAAATAGTTAAAGAATGGATCTTAATTCACATATACATAAAAAGGGGAATTTCTATGAAATCATTACGTTTATTTATGATTCTCACTCTTGTTGTATTGTTAAGCGCGTGCAATACAGCAACACAAGTTACAAAGGTTCAAAAAAATGGCGAAACGACTTTAAAAATTGGTTCTCTGCAAGGGTATTACGATGTACAAACGCTTAAAGCTGAAAAAGGAAATGTGGAAATCCCTTATGAAGCAGCTGTTGAAGAAGGTACGATTTTATTACAAGTTACAAAAGATGATAAGGTTATTTATGAAGAAGAAATCACTTCTCAAAAAGAAGGTTTGCTTTCTTTTGAAGCTCCAAAATCCGGATCATATGATTTAATTGTACGGGTGAAGGGTGAAAAAGAGAAAGCGAAAGAAATTCAAATACATACTAAGCTATGAAAAAACGGCAAGTGGAATGCACCCGCTTGCCGTTTCCATTTTCAGTTGATTTTGTTACAACATATGTTTATTAATTTAAGAGGTGATCTTTCGAAATTCCTCATGAAGTTAAAATAAGAGATGAACAAAAAATATGTTACAACTTTGGCATGGTAGTAACGGAATTTATAACTCTCTTTTACATAATAAAAAGACTGGGTTTGATACATTTTTATTCGAAAGAGATGTAGATGGTAAAAAGCAAGTAGTAGTATTTAGGGGGAGGGACATAAGGTGATGTTCTTTTTGGAGAAGATGTCTTAGACCTTACTACAGATATTGATTATATATGGGGGAAAATAAGTTGAAAAGCATTGAAGTTCTAAATACATACATTGAAGGGATTTCTGTTGCAATCCCTACGTGGTTAAAGCATCTAATTGAGGCAGAGGAGATACATCAAAACTATGAGAATGTACAAGTACTTGGTGCATTAAAAACAGATGCAGTGTTGTACTATGTACACCGTACGCTGCAAGTGTTAGATGGACTGTCTTTAGATGAAGAAGCATATCGTATTATTGAAAAGGTACTAACGTATAGTGAGCTTGCAAAGGTAGGATCTTTAAAACAGCGGGAGCAATGGAAGAAAAAAGGGATTAATCTATTGGTACATAACGAGGGTTCTGCTGATATCTTTAGTGATATTCAGTTTATTGAACGTGTAGAGACAAACTTAAACTCTACTGAATATTTGTTTATTCAAGATTTAATTAGAACACATGGATTAATCGGGCAGTATATACGCGGGGAGGCTCGTTTGGACTCTCATGTTGATTTAATTAACACATATAAAGAAGAATACGGAGACGTTAGGTTAAAGGAGATTCTATACTATCTTAACCAATGCATTATTGAGGGCGTATCAAAAGCTTTGTGGAGTGAAGTGAAGAACGATGTGAAGATTACAATTGATGGTCTGTTTGATGGTTATATGGAGCCATTTACTTCTCGTATACATAGACTCACGCCAAAACATAAGGAGTCAGCATTTGAAAAAGATATAATTATGGGGAGCGAGAAGAGTGACGTTCAAACATTCTTATCTGATAAGGATTTGTGGTATGTAGAACCGTCTATGCATGCTCTTAGCTTTGAGGATATTTGGACAGTTTTTGTTATGTTAAAGAATGAGATAGGCACTAGAAAAGTTCAGCATATACATTTCGAGAAATTGATGCAGCAGCTACATTATGATTTCAAAGGTGAAAAAAAGGACAATGTGTATCGTAAGCGAGTTATTGAGAAGTATTTACGGGAGTACCGTGAGAACGAGAAGCCAAATACAACGCATGTTTCTTTTCAGGTTAAAGTCGATGAAGATATGAAGACTGCGTATGTGTCGTTTCGGTTTTCTGCTGTAGGTGAGGCGTTAATTACCTTCTGTGTAGAGGCAGAAAAGATAGATATGATGCATGCTCGGGCAAATGTGCTGCTGTTTGATTTCTTCGGGTTACGAAAGGATGCATATGATAGATTCCATAACGAAGAAGTGTATTTGGAGCATATGAATAGCTCGGCTGATGATAAACGAATTATTCTTGATTATATAAAGGGAGATACGATTGTAGATGTCGGAGCCGGTGGTGGTGTCATGCTAGACATGATTGAAGAAGAGACCGAGGATAAACGAATCTACGGTATCGATATTTCCGAAAACGTGATTGATACGTTGAAAAAGAAGAAGCAGAACGAGGGGCGTTCTTGGAACGTCATTAAAGGGGATGCAATCAATTTAAGCAGCTCATTTGAAAAAGAATCGGTTGATACGATTGTATATTCTTCTATCCTTCATGAGCTGTTCTCTTATATCGAGTATGAAGGTAGGAAATTTAATCATGAAGTAATTAAAAAGGGGCTGCAGACTGCTTATGAGGTGTTAAAGCCAGGAGGCCGTATTATCATTCGTGATGGCATCATGACCGAAGATAAAAGGTTAATGCGGGTGATTCGTTTTAAAGATGCAGGCGGAATGAAGTTCTTAGAGCAGTATGTCCAAGAATTTAAGGGGCGTATAATCCAGTATGAGGTACTTGCAGACAATACAGTCAAAATGCCTGTTAATGATGCAATGGAGTTCTTATATACGTATACTTGGGGCGAGGATTCCTTTGTTCATGAAGTGCAGGAGCAGTTTGGAATTTTTACGCCAAACGACTATAAGGACTTCGTAAAGGGTATCTTTGGAGATAAAGTAAATATCGTTCAAGCTATGAACTATTTGCAGGATGGATATACAAACCATCTTAGCGAGAAAATCGAGTTTACAGATGAGTCTGGGAATGCTGTTGCGCTACCAGATAGTACGTTCTTTATGGTTTTAGAAAAGAGGTAATGATGTTGAAAGACTTTAAAAATACTATTTTAAAAAACTTAATTTAAATTTGATGAGTTGAAGAAAGCAGAGATGTTAATATAAATACCCCTTTAGATAATTTAGTCTAAAGGGGTATTTATATTAAAAAAAGAGATTCTGTAATTGGTGAAGAGGAAGGTAGAAACATTAGATCAACAGTAGGGTAGGAAGAGAATGATTTGTGATACATCTCACACCATAAATACATATATAACTTTACAATTAGAATATCAATTGATGGGAGGGTTAATATTGATGAATCTTGATTTTAATAATAATCCATTTATTGTAATATGGGAGTTGACAAGAGTATGTCAATTAAAATGTCTGCATTGTCGTGCAGAAGCACAGTATCATCGTCATCCTCTAGAGCTAACATTTGAAGAAGGAAAGAAACTAATTGATGATATATATGAAATGGAAAATCCAATGCTTGTATTTACTGGTGGAGATCCATTAATGCGTCCAGATGTATATGATATTGCGGAATATGCAGTGAAAAAAGGTGTTCGAGTATCTATGACACCAAGTGCCACCCCGAACGTTACGAAAGAAAAGATTCAAAAAGCAAAAGAAGTAGGACTTGCTAGATGGGCATTTAGTTTAGATGGACCAACAGCTGAAATACACGATCATTTTAGAGGGACAGAAGGGTCATTTCAATTAACGATGAATGCGATTCGTTATTTGCATGAATTAAAAATTCCTATTCAAATTAATACTGTTGTTTCTAATTATAATGTGGATGTACTTGAAGAGATGGCAGTGTTAATAGAAGAATTAGAATGTGTACTCTGGAGTATATTTTTCTTAGTTCCAATAGGGCGAGGCAAGGAAAAAGATATGATTTCACCAGCTCAACATGAAAGGGTATTCCGTTGGCTATATCAACTTAGTAAAAAGGTTTCTTTTGATATTAAAACAACAGCTGGTCAGCACTATAGACGTGTTGTGATCCAAGAAAAAATGAAAGAACATAAAAAGGAAAAACAGGTCATTCAATATCAGGATGTATTGATGAATGGGATGACGGGGCGAGTTAATGGGCTTGGGCGTGCTCCAAAAGGGGTGAATGATGGAAACGGTTTTGTATTTATTTCTCATATTGGAGATGTATATCCAAGTGGGTTATTGCCGATTAAAACCGGGAATATTAGAACAAATTCGCTAGCTGAAATCTATCGAAACTCCCCTGTTTTTCAAAATCTTCGTAATCCTGACAAGTATAAGGGAAAGTGTGGTGTTTGTGAGTTTCGATATGTTTGTGGGGGATCTCGTTCTAGAGCATATGCAATGACGGGGGATTATATGGAAAGTGAGCCTTTCTGCGTATACGTACCAAAAGCATTGCGGAAACAGAAAAAGAACATAAAAAAAGGGACATGAGTAAAAGCTTACTCATAGCCCTTCTTTAATGTTTTATAATGGAGAGTACTTCGCATCCTTCATTAAAAATTCACTACCTATATCTGCTGTATTGAAACAAGTTTTTTACACATGAATTCTATTAAACCGATTTTAATAAAGAATAAAAATTCGTATCATAGGGAATGTCATCTTGATACATATAATTTTTTAGAACTCCTTCTTTTTCAAAACCTAATTTTAATAGCACTTTATTAGAAGCTTCATTTTCAAGAAATACAATTGCCCCAATACGCTTTAAATGAATGGTATGGAAACCGTATGATATAACTTCAGAAACAGCTTCAGTTGCATATCCTTTTCCCCAGTGTTTAGGTAAAAAGGCATAACTTAAATTGGCCCGTTTATGCTCAGAAGACCAATCGTGAAAACCAATTGTTCCAATGAGTTCTTTCTTGTTTTTTAATTCGATTCCCCATTTTATACCGCTTCTTGCATTGTAACTCAACTTAAAGTTATGAATGATTTGTTTCACTTGATCAATATCCTGTAATGGTTTTTGGCCATAATAGCGCAGTACGTCAGTATTAGAAAAGCATTTTAGTATACTTGGTGCATCTTCTTCGGTAAGTTCTCGTAGAATGAGTCGGTCGGTTTTCAATATAGGAAACATGCTTTCACTCCATTTCTTTTGAAACTAGAATGTGTTGTTATTATATAATCTAGTCTGAAAATAAAGATTATTCAAGAGGGAAGTATGGCTTTAATTTATGATAAAATTGATTGTGGAATATATTTCAAAAAGAGGTTTGTATATGGAGAAAAATTCAATTTTAATTGTAGATGATGATCAAGATATTGTTCGATTTATGAACGTGAATTTAATGCAAGAAGGTTTTAAAGTTTTTAGTGCTCATAACGGAGAAGAGGCTTTAGAAATTATAAATAATAATAGCATTCAACTTGCTATTTTGGATATTATGATGCCACAAATGGATGGGATAGAATTGTGTAGACGGATTAGAGAGAAACATAGTTTACCAATTATATTTTTAAGCGCCAAATCATCGGATGTAGATAAAGTTGTTGGATTTAGTACGGGAGCAGATGATTATATTGTGAAGCCGTTCAGTACAATTGAATTTATAGCGAGAGTGAAAGCTCAATTAAGAAGGTATACATATTTCAATCAACATGCTGCCCAAGAAATAGAAAAGAAAATAAACATTAGAGGTTTAGAAATAGATGAAGTGTCTAGAACTGTAATGTTATATGGAGAAACAATCAATCTTACGAGAACTGAATATGATATTTTGTACTTAATGGCAGCTGCAAAAAATCGTGTATTTACTATTGAAGAAATATATGAGAGCGTTTGGAAAGAAAGGGCCTATGAAAGTAATAATACAGTAATGGTTCATATTGCAAGATTAAGAAATAAAATTGAAGAGAATCCAAAAGAGCCGAAGTTTATTCAAAATGTTTGGGGAGTCGGATATAAAATTGAAGATTAAATCATTACAAGGCATTAGAGCTAAGTTTTTTATCGCATTCATATGTAGTATTATGTTAGCAACTGTAAGTATAATAGCGTTTCAAATTGTAGTTGGAAATATATATAGTCAAGTTACCGGATTAGAGGAAAAATATTCATTTTTATATGTAATAGCTTTTTTAACTTTTACTACAATATACTTTGCATTCATGACAAAAACAATGATGAAAAGATTATCTGAAATTAACAAGAGTGTGAAGCAAATAAGTAGTGGTAATTTGGAAATACATATACCTATTTCAAAAAATGACGAGATTGGTGAATTAGCAGCGAATGTTAATAGAATGGCTAAAAGTTTAAAAGAGTCTATCGAAAATGAAAAAAAATCACAGGAAACGAAAAATGAAATGATTAGCAATATTTCTCATGACTTACGAACACCTGTAACATCTCTAATCGGTTACGCGGACCTGTTAGGAAATCAGCTTCATTCAAATAGAGAAGAATGTGAACAGTATGTAAGTATATTAAAGCGAAAAAGTTATGAATTAAAAAATCAAGTAGATGATTTATTAGAATATTGTCAAATAAATTATAGAGAGATTGAATTACATAAAAGTGTAGTAAATATGAAAGCGTTCATTGAACAAATCATGATTGATTTTGTACCACAACTAGATGATGCTGATATGAGCTTTTGTATTAATGGTGATAAGGAGTTACATGTGGAAATGGATGTAGCGCTTATGGTGAGGCTGTTCGAAAATGTAATTAGTAATAGTATTATGTACGGGAAAGACGGAAAACAGATTTTGGTTCAAATTTCTAAAAGAGACATGAATGTTGAAATAGAAATTAAAAATTTTGGACAATGTATTCGGAATGAGAACCTTCCTTACGTTTTTGAGAAGTTTTATCGTGGTGAAAAATCACGTAGCTTTCATACGGGTGGAAAAGGAATGGGACTTGCAATTGCGAGAAGTATAGCAGAGCTTCATAAAGGGGATATCACTGTGCGTAGTAACGAGAAAGAAACTGTTTTCACCACCTTTTTACCGCATTATAAAGAATTGTAAGAAGGTCGTAAGTATTTCTTTTATATGTCGTAATATTCACTTCGTATCATGTAGAACAAAGATATGAGAGTGAGGGTACAATATGTGGAAGAAATATGTATTAGTAATTTTAGTTGCGTTTTTAATTATAAGTTGGAGTGTAGTTTATTTAGCTAAAGGTGTTATATCAGTCATTTTTTGGTGGAGTATACAAACCTTTAGCTTAGTAGCAATCTTTATTTTGATTGGGGCATTATTACTATTTGTGTGGAAAGGCATTTTTAGAAAACGAATAGATAGAATATTACTCTTCATAGTTCTTTTCTCTATAATTGGAGCTTGGCCTTTAGGGTGGTTTGCTAACATAGGAGGACTTGCTTATCCAGCAGATGTACATTCTATGAATCCTAAAGCAGTAGTTCGCTTTCCTTTGAATGAACGAGCATTAGTGGGATGGGGTGGTGATCGATTAGAAACGAACTATCATGTTATAAAACCAAATGAACGCTGGGCATATGATATTCTTATTCCGCCTGCTGAAGTGAAAAGTAGTAAGTTAGAGGGTTATGGAATATATGGAGCGGAAGTAATGGCACCAGCTTCTGGAACAGTTGTATCTATCAATAATGATGAAAAAGATGTAGTTCCAGGAGAGGATGATTTTCAGTCAATGGCGGGGAATCATATTTATTTACGACTAGATGAATCAGGGACATTTATGGTTCTGGCCCATTTAAAGAAAGGATCAATTAAAGTGAGGGAAGGCCAACATGTAAATGAAGGAGAGGTTCTTGCCCAAGTCGGTAACTCCGGAAGTTCAAGTGAGCCGCATTTACATATTCATCATCAAAGACAGGATCCATCCAAGGTGAGCATATTTCTTTCGGAAGGATTACCACTGTACTTTCGAACTGAAAAAGATGTGATAATGCCGGAAAGAGGTACATACATAAGTGGTAATGAAAAAGGTATTCCAGTTTTATTGGAATACCTTTTCTTATTACCCTACAAAAGTTTGATACAGTAAGAAAATATTTAAAATGATAACAAGTGCAGCAATGATCCAAGCGATAAAGGTCGTTATGCGGTGATTAACGAGCGCACCCATAATTTTTTTACTACTTGTAAACATAATAAGGGGTACTAACGCAAAGGCAATACCGAATGATAAGACGACTTGACTCATGACTAGTGCGTAAGTTGGATTTACACCTAAAGCGATAATTATTAATGGTGGAATCATTGTAATAAAGCGGCGTAAGTATAACGGAATATGCATTCGAATGAAACCTTGCATAATAATATCACCTGACATTGTACCGACAGAAGAGCTAGATAGTCCTGCTGATAAGAGCCCAATTCCAAATAAAGCAGCTGATACTGGACCGACTAAAGTACTGAAATGGTTAAAAGCAACATCAAGATCTTCGACATGCAAGCCGTTTTTAAAGAATAGTGCAGCTGCTACTATTAACATACTTGCGTTGATTGCTCCAGCGATAACCATTGCAATAATAATATCAATAAACTCGAAGCGGAAAATCTTTTTCTTTTGTTCATCATTTGTTCCGACTACGCGGCGCTGCGTTAAGGCGGAATGTAAATAGATTGCGTGTGGCATAACTGTCGCACCTAAAATTCCTGCTGCAAGTAATATACTGTCTACACCTTGGAATTTTGGAATGAAGAGCCCTGAAAGTAGAGGACTTAATTCCGGTTTTGCATAAAAGACTTGTACACCAAAAGCGATAACAACGATGAAAATCATTCCTGTTATGATAGCTTCTAATGGACGAAATCCTCTGCGTTGAAACTCAAGAATAATAAATGATCCGACTGCTGTAATTAAAGCGGCAGGTAGCATCGGAATTCCAAATAATAAATACAATCCGAGTGCTGCCCCGATAAATTCAGCTAAATCAGTAGCCATAATAACGAGTTCACCTTGTATCCATAAGCCGATGGAAACAGGTTTTGGAAAGTTCTCTCGAGCTATTTCAGGAAGGTTTCTGCCTGTCGCGATTCCTAATTTAGCTGATAAAGTTTGGATTAATACAGCCATTAAATTAGAAGCGAGAATTACCCAAAGTAATAAATATCCATATTGTGATCCAGCGGCAATATTTGTCGCGAAATTGCCAGGATCAATATAAGCGACTGAAGCGATGAAAGCAGGACCTAAGAATGGTAATAGTCTTTTTAAGCCTTTCGTTTGTCCGCTTAATGCTAAATGCGCTGATTGAACAGTTGTACTTTGAGAAGGGACATGTTCATCTTTTGATATATCTTTATTCATAGTAGTTTTCCCCTTTGAAATGTTAACTTGATGAAATTATTGTAAGTATTCTTATTCTTTATTTCAATACATTTAAATGTACTATGTTATATTTTTATTTGAACACAAATGTTTCCTTAGAGCAAATTATATGCCTTTATACAATGAATGGTGTGGTGTTATTAAAAATTGGGAGTTTATGGTGTGATGAGGCGGGGAAACATAATGAATTAAAGGGCTGTTTTTGAAATTTATGTGAACATAAAGCCGATAATACAGCATATTAATTGATGGAATTGCATTTGTATGATATATAATATATTGGGATTACAACATAACCACAGTGTTTTGGTGTGTAATCTTGTTTTTTATTTTTGTTAACTGATAGAAAATAGTATAAAGAGAAGGAAATGGGATTCATTTTCTTATTATATATGTTTTGATATGAACGTTAACTTATACATGATTTTAAAAATTAGATAGGTGGTAGAAATACATTGGCAACTACAAAACCATACAGAGTATTACTATATTACATGTACACAACAATTGAAAACCCAGAAGAATTCGCGGCAGAGCATTTAGAATTTTGTAATTCACTTGAGTTAAAAGGAAGAATCCTTGTAGCAAAAGAAGGTATTAACGGAACTTGTTCTGGTACTGTAGAGCAAACAGAGAAATACATGGAAGCAATGAACAACGATCCACGTTTTGACGGTATCGTATTTAAAATAGATGAAGCGGATGGTCATGCATTCAAGAAAATGCACGTGCGTCCTCGTCCAGAGTTAGTTACACTTCGTCTAGAAGATGACATTAACCCACACGAAATAACTGGAAAGTATTTAGAGCCAAAAGATTTTTATGAAGCAATGAAACAAGAAGATACAGTTATCATTGATGCACGAAATGATTATGAGTTTGATTTAGGTCACTTTAAAGGTGCGATTAAACCTGATATCGAATCATTCCGTGAATTACCAGATTGGATTCGTGAAAATAAAGAAGTACTAGAAGGCAAAAAGATTTTAACTTATTGTACAGGTGGAATTCGTTGTGAGAAGTTTTCTGGTTGGTTAGTTCGTGAAGGTTATGAAGATGTAAGTCAGCTTCACGGCGGTATTGTAACGTACGGAAAAGACCCAGAAGTACAAGGTGAGCTTTGGGATGGACAATGTTACGTGTTCGATGAGCGTATCGCTGTACCAGTAAACCAAAAAGAACATGTTATCGTTGGTAAAGACCACTTTACAGGTGAACCTTGTGAGCGCTATGTAAACTGTGCAAATCCAGAATGTAACAAGAAAATTTTATGTTCTGAAGAAAACGAAGCGAAATATTTACGTGCATGTTCTCACGAATGTCGTGTAAGCCCACGTAACCGCTACGTAATACAACATGAATTAACGGAAGAACAAGTAGCTGCTGCATTAGAGAAAATCGAAGCAGGGAAGTAAGCTATAATAGTGTAAAAAAGTACTCCAAACTAAAATTTGGAGTACTTTTTTATGTGTGTTTTTTGTCAGTTTTTGTCGGTAAGTCGATATATTTGAAAAATCGCTGATATATTTTGAGTTGCGCCGATATATTTGAAAAATCGCCGATAAAAATTTCGTTTACTAAAACGTGTACCACGTATTTAAAATTTGAGAATAACCTTCTTTACTTCTTATCATCTTTCTCTCTCACAGCAGAAAGTACAGTTTGTTTTACCCACGCTTTTCTTCGTTTATGTTGTAAGCCCCATTGGTATAAACTTTGTGCACCTAAAATAAATGAAATGACGATGCCGCTAATCGCTATTAAAAGCGCGAAAAATTCAAGTGGCGACGATATTTTGTTTGAATCGGTGTTTCTTAACAAATCAATCATAGTAAAACCTAACATTTGGCCTACTACAGAGTAGAGCGTTAAAATTAATAGTAAAAGGCTATCTTTTTTTGAAGCGACATTTTCTTGATATTTAAACAAACTATCAAGATTTTGTTTTGCATTCGAGTATAGTACTTCAATGTTAAAAAGCTTTCTTAATCGAAAGAAAATATCTTCACTCTGTGATTGAGATACTAACTCTAAAGAAAAGTAATTCGCCGTAAACGAATTGATTGAATAAATTAATTGTTCTATTTCATTTGTATCTTGTTCAATATTTAACTCCGCATAAGCGTTTGCCATTTTTAATAAAACAACTTTATGAAATAGATTTAATAACAAAGCGTAATAAAACTCCCCATACATTTGACTTGCAAGTTTAGTGATTGCTTGCTCACCTTCATTTGTTATACATGTAAAAATGTGTTCTTCCATAATAAAGTAGCGATTTGGAGCCCATCTTTGGTAAGCGTGTTGTTTTAAATAATCATGAATGTAAGGAAGGTTATTTGCACTCACATATGGCTTACCCTCACTTGTTAATCCGGAAAGACTGGAAGTACGATAAACATCCACTTCATTCAGTTCCAAATTTTCTTTTATAGATAATAAAGTTTGTACATACATTCTTTGGTCTTCAAAGAAAGGAAAGGTTTGAAAGTAAGAGCTTCTTAATCTCTTTTTCTCAAAGAAATCTGTTACACCATGAAATAAATAACCAAAAATGAATCGCTCCACTTGGGAGTACTTTTTTTCATTACACTCAATACAAATCGTTTCGTTTGTATCATTTTTAGTTTCAAGTACACGGAAGCGGGCGGCGAATTCAATTGCTTCTGATAATGTCATGTTTGGAGCGGTTTCTACTTCCGTCCGAATTGTTAAGAAGCCAAGCTCATAAGGACAAAGTGTCACGTCAATAGAATGAATCTTAAATGGAACGGAAATAAGATTTGTTGTTAAATGTCCAGTTAAGTTAAGGTCTTTAGAATAGCGCTGCAATCCTTTTTGATGTTCTGAGTGAGGAAAGAGTATTTTATTTGTAAATGAAAGATAATATGCTTCCATATTCTGATGTGAAACTTGAAACTTTCCATAGTATGTATTTTCATTTTCAAGATGATCGAGTCGAAAAGGGCGAAAGTCATTTTTCTGTAAGAAGGGGAACATATTTTGTTCATATCCAGTTTTAAAAGAAAACGGGAATATAAATTGAAATATAGCTGTTGTTACATCCTTTTCCTCGATTGTTTGTATTGCCTCCATTTACATTGTTTCCTTTCCATATATGCTATAAAAACAACATGCCCAAATTTATTTGAAAATAACCACTGTTTTACACTTGGTTAAGTATGAAAATTCAGCTTATTTAGTAGGGGACATGTATAATGTTATGTATACGAAAAGTTATAAAATTGTATTTTGAAAAGGGGGATGTTTTATGCGTATTTTAGTATTAGGAGCTGGTGGCGTCGGAGGATTTTTTGGTGGCCGATTAGTCGAAAAAGGGGAAGATGTTACGTTTCTTGTTCGCAGTAAAAGAAAACAGCAATTAGAGGAAAAGGGGCTTGTTATTCGTAGTGTTAATGGTGATTTTTCCTTCCAACCTAAATTAATAACGAAAGAAGATCGAACTTCTCCATTTGATGTCATTTTATTTTCAACAAAAGCGTATCACTTAAACGAGGCAATGCAAGATTTGAAGCCGTTTGTAGGCGAAAATACAATCATCATTCCACTGTTAAATGGTATTGCCCATGTATCACTATTACAAAAGGAGTTCGGCGAAGAAAAAGTAATTGGCGGTTTATGCTTTATCGAGACAACGCTCAACGATCAAGGAGAAATTGTACAAACGAGTGCTGCAAACAGACTTGTATTTGGAGAAATGAAGCCTCAAAATTCAGAGAGAATACAGCATATTTCTAAAGCATTTACAGGTACGAAATCTAGTTTTGTATTAAGTGAAAATATTATGCAAGATATGTGGCATAAATATTTATTCATCACTGTAATGTCAGGTGTGACAACATTAATGCGGGCACCAATAGGACCAATCCGTGAAAGCAAAGGTGGACGCGATTTTATCCGAAACTTATTTGAAGAATGTATGCAAATTATGAGATGTATAGGAGTTCCAATTAAAGATAATATTGTCCAAGAACATATGAAAACAATTGATAAAATTTCGTATAATATGAAGTCATCGATGCAACGTGATATGGAAAAAGATTCGTCTATTGAAGGCGAGCACTTGCAAGGATACTTACTAGATGTAGCAAAACAATTTTCTATAGAAGCACCATTATTAGGAGCGGTATATCAAAATTTGAAAGTGTATGAAGAAATGACCTTGAACAGATCTGCAATAGAATTGGATGTATGAAAAAATAAAAAAGAAAGCAATATATAAGTGTATTGCTTTCTTTTTTATGACAAATTATTCGTTTCTTTTTGTTCTTTCTGTCGTATTTATTTCTTTATCACGTTTCCAATATAATTGATTAATTTCATTTGCTAATGCATCTAAATAGGAATCGGAAAAAATAGGTTTCTTTTCTTTAGACATATGGGGCTCCTTTATCGATTTTTTAGTATTCATTATGTATATTTACCAGAGGATTATGCGCAATCATTTTAATTTTTTCTTTTTCAAAATTTTTGTTTACATTTTGAAAATAAAGGAGTATTATAATCCACAGTTTCAATTTTCTAAATCGCTGAAACCGCATGGTGCGGGGGACCCGTTCTTATGGATTAGTTCTTAATCCAATGGGGTGAATCCTTGAAAAAGGTAGGGCTACTCATAGGCCCGAATCCGACAGCTAACCTCGTAAGCGTTATATTGAGAAGGAAGGTGGAGCTTGTGCGACAAAAAAATAATGTCTACAAGTCTATTTCGTTATGGCTTGTAGACATTTTTTGTTTTCTGAAGAAATAGTTTATCCGCTGTAACTAGCAGAAAAGTTCGTACAAAATTATTGGAGAGTGGACAGCATTGGTTTCATCTATTAAAAGATTTTTAATTGGAAGACCGTTAAAATCAACTGAGTTAGGAGAACAAAAGCTTAATAAAACGAAGGCACTAGCAATCTTATCTTCTGACGCTTTATCATCGGTTGCTTACGGTCCAGAGCAAATTTTAATTGCATTAGCAGGCGTTGGAGCGATAGCATATTGGTATTCCATTCCGATAGCTATTGGGGTATTAGTATTATTGACAGCCCTTATTTTATCTTATCGTCAAATTATTTTTGCTTATCCGCATGGCGGGGGCGCGTATGTTGTATCAAAAGAAAATTTAGGGATGAATCCAGGGTTAATTGCTGGAGGATCTTTATTAGTCGATTATATTTTAACTGTTGCAGTAAGTGTGTCTGCAGGTACAGACGCACTCACATCAGCTTTTCCTAGTTTACATGCACATAATGTAATCATTGCGATTATATTTGTTATATGTATTACCATCTTAAATTTAAGAGGCGTAACAGAATCAGCTTCTGTTTTAGCATATCCTGTTTATTTATTCGTTTTAGCACTATTTATATTAATTGGTGTAGGGATATATAATATTTTAACGGGTCACGTTTCGCAGGCTCTACACACGCCGATTGGAACGCCGGTTGCGGGAATTAGTTTGTTTTTACTGTTAAGAGCATTTGCTTCAGGAAGCTCTGCTTTAACAGGTGTTGAGGCGATATCTAATGCAATTCCAAATTTTAAAGATCCTGCACCTAACAATGCAGCGAAAACATTGCTTGCAATGGGTGCATTACTTGCAGTTTTATTTTCAGGAATTGTGTTCTTAGCTTATTATTACGGAATTTCTCCAAGTAAAGAAGTAACAGTTGTTTCACAAATTGCTGAACAAACATTTGGACGTAATTTCATGTACTATTTTATACAAGGTACAACGGCTTTAATATTAATTCTTGCTGCTAACACAGGATATTCTGCGTTTCCGTTATTAGCAGTAAACCTTGCAAAAGATAAGTTTATACCGAGAATGTTTACGATTAGAGGAGACCGCCTAGGTTACTCAAACGGAATTATTATACTTGGAATTGCATCGATTATTTTAATTGTAGCTTTCCAAGGGCAAACAGAGCATTTAATTCCATTATACGCAGTAGGTGTATTTATTCCATTTACACTTTCTCAAACGGGTATGGTATTAAAATGGCTTCGTGAAAAACCTGAAGGATGGGCTTTGAGATTAACGGTCAATTTAATTGGTGCAGTCATTAGTTTTATCGTAATGAGTATGTTCTTTTTAACTAAGTTCGCACAAGTTTGGTCAATCCTTATTTTCTTACCTGTTATTATCTTCTTGTTCCACCGAATTAAGAAGCATTATGATGCAGTAGGAGACCAACTAAGTTTAAAAACTTGTGAACGGATTGTACCGATTGAAGGAAATGTAATTGTCGTTCCAGTAGCTGGTATGACGCATGTAGTAGAAAATTCATTAAACTATGCGAAGTCTCTTTCTGCAGATCAAGTTATCGCTGTATATGTTGCTTTTGACAGAGAAGAGGAAAAGAAATTTGAAGAGAAATGGAAGAAGTGGCAACCTGAAGTAAGGCTTGTTACATTACATTCTCATTATAGAAGTATTATTCAACCGCTAACAAAGTTTATTGATACAGTACAATATAAAGCGAGTGAATCAAATTACCGAGTTACTGTCGTTATACCACAGTTCATTCCGAAAAAAGGTTGGCATAACATTCTTCATAATCAATCTAGTTTACTTATTCGTGCGTATTTACTTTATAAAAGAAATGTTGTTATTACGACAGTTCCATATCATTTGAAAAAGTAAGAAGGTCTTTTAAGGATAGCTTTACGTAAGTGAAGCTATCCTTTTTGTGTATACGCTATGCATAATTGCATATGGGTTATAAAAATATATTAATATAATTTTTGCGTCTTGGAGAAAGTAGAGATTTTTGTTGTGATATATGGATATTTCAATTGAAAAAGTGAAGTGGATTATATTTTGAAATAAAGACATGAAGGCTTGAAAATAAAGGGAATGAAAATACTTCTTTACGTTATATAAATAGCTGTGTTTAAATGACCTTACAGTACAAAACTTACATGAAAACAAAATGGAATTTCATATTTACGTACGTTATTTAGTTTAAGATGAATAATATTTTTATGTAATATATTCACTGTATGAATGTGGAAAATAAGATAAAATAGAAAATTTATGCAATGTTATTCATACTAAGTATATATGAAAAGTTTTATAACAATAAGTAAGTACTGTAGCAATAAAATTTTGGAGAGGTGGTTCGTACATGGATCGCGATGAGAACGTTCTCTATTTTAACCATCTCAAATTATGTGTAAGAAAATAGAATAATAAAATGCGATAGTAATAGTTGCTAATACATAGGAGGAGTTAAAGTGAAAAAGACTTTAATTACAGGGTTATTGGTTACAGCAGTATCTACGAGTTGTTTTATTCCTGTAAGCGCTTACGCTAAGGAGGGGCAAACAGAAGTGAAAACAGTATATGCACAAAATGTAATTGCTCCAAATACATTATCGAATTCAATTAGAATGTTAGGATCACAATCACCACTTATACAAGCATATGGATTAGTTATTTTACAACAGCCAGACATTAAGGTAAACGCGATGAGTAGTTTGACGAATCATCAAAAATTTGCAAAGGCAAATGTAAGAGAGTGGATTGATGAATATAATCCGAAGTTAATCGACTTAAATCAAGAGATGATGAGGTATAGTACTAGATTTAATAGCTATTATAGTAAGCTCTATGAACTAGCAGGGAACGTAAATGAGGATGAACAAGCAAAAGCAGATTTTACAAATGCATATGGAAAATTACAATTGCAAGTACAAAGCATCCAAGAAAGTATGGAGCAAGATTTATTAGAGTTAAATCGATTCAAAACGGTATTAGATAAAGATAGTAGCAACTTATCAATTAAAGCTGATGAAGCAATAAAAACACTACAAGGATCAAGTGGAGATATTGTGAAATTAAGAGAAGATATTAAAAGAATTCAAGGAGAAATTCAAGCAGAATTAACGACTATTTTGAATAGACCTCAAGAAATTATTAAAGGTTCTATTAATATCGGTAAACAAGTGTTTACAATTACAAATCAAACTGCGCAGACGAAAACAATCGATTTTGTTTCTATCGGTACTTTAAGTAATGAAATTGTAAATGCTGCAGATAGTCAAACGAGAGAAGCAGCTCTTCGCATTCAGCAAAAGCAAAAAGAGTTATTACCACTTATTCAAAAATTATCACAAACTGAAGCAGAAGCGACTCAAATTACATTCGTAGAAGATCAAGTAAGTAGCTTTACAGAATTAATTGATCGTCAAATTACAACATTAGAAACGTTATTAACGGATTGGAAAGTTTTAAACAATAATATGATTCAAGTTCAAAAGAATGTTGAAGAGGGTATGTATACAGACAGTAGTTTACTTCAAAAACATTTCAATCAAATTAAAAAAGTAAGTGATGAAATGAATAAACAAACAAATCAATTTGAAGATTATGTTACAAACGTTGAAGTACATTAAATAGAAAAAAATTAGCGATATAGGGAGAGAAGAAAAATGACAAAAAAACCTTATAAAGTAATGGCTCTATCAGCACTTATGGCAGTATTTGCAGCAGGGAATATTATGCCGGCCCATACGTATGCAGCTGAAAGTACAGTGAAACAAGCTCCAGTTCATGCTGTAGCAAAAGCTTATAATGACTATGAAGAATACTCATTAGGACCAGAAGGCTTAAAAGATGCAATGGAAAGAACAGGTTCAAACGCTTTAGTAATGGATCTGTACGCTTTAACAATCATTAAACAAGGTAATGTTAACTTTGGAAATGTATCGACTGTTGATGCTGCTTTAAAAGGAAAAGTGATTCAGCATCAGGATACAGCTAGAGGAAATGCGAAGCAATGGTTAGATGTATTAAAGCCACAGCTTATTTCAACGAATCAAAATATCATTAACTATAATACGAAATTCCAAAACTATTATGATACTTTAGTTGCTGCGGTTGATGCAAAAGATAAAGCGACACTTACGAAAGGGTTAACTAGATTATCAAGTAGTATTAATGAAAATAAAGCGCAAGTAGATCAGTTAGTAGAAGACTTGAAGAAATTCCGAAATAAAATGACGTCGGATACGCAAAACTTCAAGGGTGATGCAAATCAAATTACATCTATTTTAGCTAGTCAAGACGCTGGAATCCCACTTCTGCAAAATCAAATTACAACGTACAATGAAGCAATTAGTAAATATAATGCAATTATTATCGGTTCATCAGTTGCGACAGCTCTAGGGCCAATTGCAATTATCGGTGGTGCAGTAGTTATTGCTACAGGTGCAGGAACGCCACTAGGAGTCGCATTAATTGCAGGGGGCGCAGCGGCTGTAGGCGGTGGTACAGCTGGAATCGTATTAGCGAAGAAAGAGCTTGATAATGCACAAGCTGAAATTCAAAAAATAACTGGACAAATTACAACTGCTCAATTAGAGGTAGCAGGATTAACAAACATTAAAACACAAACGGAGTATTTAACAAATACAATTGATACTGCAATTACAGCGTTGCAAAATATTTCAAATCAATGGTACACAATGGGATCAAAATACAATTCTCTACTTCAAAATGTAGATTCAATTAGTCCAAACGACCTTGTTTTCATTAAAGAAGATTTAAACATTGCGAAAGATAGCTGGAAAAACATTAAAGACTATGCAGAAAAGATTTATGCTGAAGATATTAAAGTAGTAGATACGAAAAAAGCATAATCGAATACGAATCGTTAGAGCGTTAAGTGTTGATGAATGATTTGAAGCTCCTGTTCAGTTGTGAGCAGGAGCTTTTTATACCCTTATAAAGAAAATAGGTGAAAAGTATGCAGAAACGATTTTATAAAAAATGTCTTTTAACGTTAATGATTGCTGGGGTGGCAACGAGTAACGCATTTCCTTTACATACTTTTGCAGCAGAACAAAATGTAAAAGTACTACAAGAAAATGCGAAAGATTATTCTCTTGGTCCAGCAGGATTCCAAGATGTAATGGCACAAACAACATCGAGCATATTCGCAATGGACTCATATGCAAAGTTAATCCAAAATCAGCAAGAAACGGATTTAAGCAAAATAAGTTCGATTAATAGTGAGTTTAAAGGAAACATGATGCAGCACCAACGAGATGCAAAAATTAACGCGGCGTATTGGTTAGATCGTATGAAGCCGCAAATTATGAAAACGGATCAAAATATTATTAATTACAATAATACTTTTCAAGCATATTATAATAGCATGCTAATTGCGATTGATCAAAAAGATAGCGTAAAGTTGAAAGTGGATTTAGAAAAATTGTATGCGGATATTGTAAAGAATCAAAATGAGGTAGATGTATTATTAGCAGATTTGAAAGCCTTTCGTGATAGAATGGCGAAAGATACAAATAGCTTTAAAGAGGATACAAATCAACTAACCTCGATTTTGGCAAGTACGAATGCTGGAATCCCCGCTCTAGAGCAACAAATTAATACATATAATGATTCAATCAAAAAGAGTAATGATATGGTCATTGCTGGTGGTGTACTTTGCGTAGCGTTAATAACATGTCTTGCTGGCGGACCTATGATTGCCGTTGCGAAAAAAGATATTGCAAATGCAGAACGAGAAATCGCTAATTTAAAAGATAGAATTTCTGGAGCGCAAGCAGAAGTCGCAATTTTGACAGATGTAAAAAATAAAACAACAAATATGACTGAAACGATTGATGCAGCAATTACAGCACTGCAAAACATATCAAATCAATGGTATACAGTAGGGGCAAAGTATAATAATTTACTACAAAACGTAAAAGGAATTAGCCCAGAAGAATTTACGTTTATAAAAGAGGATTTACATACAGCAAAAGATAGCTGGAAAGACGTAAAAGATTATACAGAAAAATTACATGAAGGCGTAGCGAAGTAAACAGTGGACTAGTTCTGCTGTTTATTTTTTTATCCTGTTTTTTTGTGAGAGTTGAACTTGTAATTTGATATATAAGTTAACTATGTGTTTTATCAATGGGGATTTAGGGTAATGTTTAGCCAAATTGATACTAATAACATAAATAAACTTCTGATCAAGCTTTTTATATGTAATGTTTTAATGAAAAAAGCTATACTATAAGCAAAACTAAAATTTGGAAAGGGAATGCCATAACATGGAAAATCATTTATTGTTTATCCTTACAGCAATGCTAATTATAATAATGCCTGGTCCTGGTTTCGCACTAGTTACAAAAAACACCATCTCGTATGGCACAAATGGTGGAATAAAGACTGTCTTAGGCACGATATCTGGAATGATAATTCATACAATAATGGCTACGTTAGGACTCTCGGCCATTCTAATGAAATTTTCTATGTTATTTATATTTATTAAATATGCTGGGGCTTTGTATTTAATTTACTTAGCTGTAAAGTCAATTAAAAGTGCTTTTTCTAAAAAAGAAGATATGCAAGTTTCGTTGGAAATGAACGCTAAGGATATTGGGACGATTAAAAGTTTTAGACAAGGATTTACAACGGCAATCTTAAACCCAAAAACGGCTGTATTTTTCCTAAGCTTTCTCCCACAATTTATTGTGAATAATCAAAGCCAGTTCTTCCAATTTCTTTGGTTAGGACTCACATTTACGACTTTGACCGCAATATGGTATTTGCTTTATATCACGCTAATACGTCAATTAAGAACTTTTTTAAGAAAAGAACGAGTGAACCGTACAATAGAGGGTATTACGGGCGCAGTATTATTAGTATTTGGGGTTAGATTATTTTTCCAAAAATAAATATGTATATGAAAAGAGAAATAATCAATAGTGGTTATTTCTCTTGTTTATTCTAATAATATTTCACACTTACATACTAATTTGAGTTTTAAAAATGAGTTCCTCAATAATCCGACCTGTTTGCTTAATAAAAAAATTCTACATTATGGGAGCCGAGTCGCCCGTAAACGCCCAGTTTGTGAGGGATGATAATCAGTAGGGGAGGGACAAAATCCCCATTGATTAAATTTTTATTGTATATACTAAGCGGAGTAGAAGTTCAGGTATATAAAATTCAGTAGTCGAAATTTCTTGCATAAAGCTGTATAATGCTTGTAACGAAAAGGAAATACAGGAAAGGATATGTAATGAGTTACTATGGATAAAGATAAACAACAATTAAGCGTTGAAGTGGCAAGGTTATATTATCAATCAGATTATAGTCAGCAAGAAATTGCAAATAAATTAAATATTTCAAGACCGACAATTTCTAGGTTATTAAAGTATGCGAAAGAAAAAGGATTTGTTCAAATTAGTATAGCTGATCCATTTGCTGATTTAGATAACGTTGGGAATTTACTGAAAGAAAAATATAACTTGTTAGAGGCACATGTCGTATTTTCTCCAGTGCCAGAATATGCAACGATTACAGAGTATATAAGTAAATATGCAGCTGAGTATATGGAAAAGACGGTTAAAAACGGTGATATCGTTGGGGTAAGTTGGGGAATGACGATGTATGAAATCGCTAGAAAGATCGTACCGCAACATGTAAAAGGTGTAGAAGTTGTCCAGCTAAAAGGCGGTATTAGTCATTCGAGTGTAAATACATATGCGAATGAGACGATAGCTTTATTTGCAGATGCTTTTCAAACGACGCCAAGAAATCTACCGCTTCCAGTTATATTTGATAATGCAGTGACAAAAGAATTAGTAGAGCAGGATCGACATATTCATCACATTATCGAAATGGGGAAACAAGCGAATATTGCAATTTTCACTGTAGGAACAGTGCGAGACGAAGCGCTATTATTCCGATTAGGTTATTTCGATAAAGATGAAAAGAGTTTACTCAAAAAACAATCGGTCGGTGACATTTGTTCACGTTTCTTTGATGGAGACGGAAATATTAGTAGCGAAGAGATTAATCAGCGGACAATTGGAATTGAGTTAGAGGAACTGAAATTAAAGAAACGTTCTATTTTAGTTGCTGGTGGTAATAGAAAAATAAAAGCAATTGATGGAGCGTTACGTGGCGGATATGCAAATGTATTAATTATCGATCAGCATACAGCAAAGGAATTGTTACATTATCAAAAAGGTTAGAAATAAAAGGCTTTCTCAAGATATTAATTTTGAGAAAGCCTTTTATTTTGTTATGTATGAATTATGGGGTGCTTTTTGAATACAAATTGCCTTTTTTAAAATAATTATGGATATTGAGATACATACTACCAATGTTAATATAAAAGTTTTGATTTTAAATAGGAAGTGTTTCTTAGTTAGAATGAGCTTTATTTACTACAAGAAAATTCCCTTTTTAAAAAGAATGAACAAAATTTCAAAAGTGTATTTACATTTGTTCAACTAAGAGTTAGAATGAAGTTGTTAAAAGATATGAGGAGTGAAGATAATGAACATTGCAAAGTTAATTGACCATACAATTTTAAAAGCTAATACTACTAAAGAAGATGTTATGAAAATAATCGAAGAAGCAAAGGAATATAAATTCGCTTCTGTTTGTATTAATCCTACATGGGTAAAGCTAGCTGCTGAAGAATTAGCTGGACATGATGTAGATGTTTGTACTGTAATCGGTTTCCCATTAGGAGCAAGCACGACTGAAACAAAAGCATTTGAAACAAAAGATGCGATCGCAAAAGGTGCAACTGAAGTTGATATGGTAATCAACGTAGGCGCTTTAAAAGATGGCGATAACGAACTTGTTGAAAAAGACATTTATGAAGTAGTACAAGCAGCAAAAGGAAAAGCTCTTGTAAAAGTAATTATTGAAACTTGCCTATTAACAGATGAAGAGAAAGTACGCGCTTGTGAATTATCAGTAAAAGCTGGTGCCGATTTCGTAAAAACTTCAACTGGATTCTCAACTGGCGGAGCAACTGCTGAAGATATCGCATTAATGCGTAAAACAGTTGGACCAAACGTTGGTGTAAAAGCATCTGGTGGTGTTCGTACACGTGAAGATGCAGAAAAAATGGTAGCTGCTGGAGCTTCTCGCGTTGGAGCAAGTGCTAGTGTTGCAATCGTACTAAATGATGCAAAAGGTGCTACAGATAACTACTAATCATTAATGAAGTCAAAAGCAATAGATACACAAAGTAAAGTGTATCTATTGCTTTAACAATTAAAAGAAATGTAAGCGGATACGAATGGGAGGAGACGGCTTATGAAATACTTAATCGGTGTTTTTGGCCTCGTATTGATTTTAGGTATCGCTTGGCTTGCTAGTAATGATAGAAAGAAAGTCAAATATCGCCCAATCATAACGATGGTTATATTACAATTCATTTTGGGGTTTCTATTATTAAATACAAGTGTCGGGAATATATTAATTAGCGGAATAGCAGATGGTTTTGGAGAGCTGTTAAAATATGCCGCTGACGGTGTGAATTTCGTATTTGGGGGATTAGTAAATCAAAAAGAGTTTTCATTCTTTTTAGGTGTATTAATGCCAATTGTATTTATTTCAGCTTTAATCGGTATTTTACAGCACATTAAAGTATTACCTATTATTGTGAAATCTATCGGTCTAGCATTAAGTAAAGTAAATGGAATGGGGAAACTAGAATCATATAATGCTGTTGCTTCCGCGATTTTAGGACAATCTGAAGTGTTTATTTCAGTTAAGAAGCAACTAGGGTTATTGCCAGAGAAAAGAATGTATACATTATGTGCATCTGCAATGTCTACCGTTTCCATGTCTATCGTTGGATCATACATGGTCTTATTAAAACCGCAATATGTTGTAACCGCTTTAGTGCTTAACCTATTCGGTGGTTTTATTATTGCTTCTATTATTAATCCTTATGAAGTTACGGAAGAAGAAGATATGTTAGAAGTACAAGAGGAAGAGAAAAAGACTTTCTTTGAAGTATTAGGGGAATACATTATTGATGGATTTAAAGTTGCGATTACAGTAGCAGCTATGTTAATTGGTTTCGTTGCTCTTATCGCATTCATTAATGCCGTATTTAAAGGTGTAATCGGTATTTCATTCCAAGAAATTCTCGGTTATGCATTTGCACCATTTGCATTTATTATGGGTGTACCTTGGCATGAAGCAGTTAATGCCGGAAATATTATGGCAACAAAATTAGTATCGAATGAATTTGTCGCTATGACAGATTTAGCACAAGGAAACTTTAATTTCTCAGATAGAACGACAGCGATTATATCTGTATTCTTAGTTTCATTTGCAAACTTCTCTTCAATTGGAATTATTGCAGGGGCAGTTAAGAGTTTAAATGAAAAGCAAGGGAATGTAGTCGCAAGATTTGGTTTGAAATTACTTTTCGGTGCAACATTAGTAAGCTTCTTATCAGCAACAATCGTAGGCTTATTATTTTAATAGATTCATATCATATAAAAAGGAATGGTGATTGTAATGAGAATGGTAGATATTATTGCGAAAAAACGTGACGGTAAAGAATTAACAACTGAAGAAATCAAATTCTTTATTAATGGTTATACAGACGGAAGTATTCCTGATTATCAAGTAAGTGCACTTGCAATGGCAATCTTCTTTAAAGATATGACAGATCGCGAACGTGCAGATTTAACGATGGCAATGGTGGAGTCTGGAGAAACAATCGACTTATCTGCAATTGAAGGAATTAAAGTAGACAAACATTCAACTGGTGGTGTTGGTGATACAACAACATTAGTATTAGGGCCATTAGTAGCTGCTTTAGATGTACCAGTAGCAAAAATGTCTGGTCGTGGTTTAGGACATACGGGCGGAACAATTGATAAATTAGAAGCAGTAGAAGGATTCCACGTTGAAATTACGAAAGAGCAGTTCATTGATATTGTAAACCGTGACAAAGTAGCTGTTATCGGACAAACAGGAAACTTAACACCTGCAGATAAAAAGATTTATGCATTACGCGATGTAACAGGAACTGTTAACTCAATTCCTCTAATTGCAAGTTCAATTATGAGTAAAAAAATTGCAGCTGGTGCTGACGCAATCGTACTTGATGTAAAAACAGGTGCTGGCGCGTTTATGAAAACAGAAGAAGATGCAAAAGAATTAGCACATGCAATGGTACGTATCGGAAATAATGTAGGACGTCAAACTATGGCTGTTATTTCAGATATGTCACAACCACTTGGTTTTGCAATTGGTAACGCTCTAGAAGTGAAAGAAGCGATTGATACGTTAAAAGGTGAAGGTCCAGAAGATTTAACAGAATTAGTACTTGTATTAGGAAGTCAGATGGTTGTACTTGCGAAAAAGGCAAATACATTAGAAGAAGCGCGTGAAATGTTAATTGAAGTGATGAAGAACGGAAAAGCAACTGAGAAGTTTAAAGAGTTCTTAAACAATCAAGGCGGAGATAGCTCAATTGTAGACAATCCAGAAAAAATGCCACAGGCGAAGTATGTAATTGATGTACCTGCTAAAACTTCAGGTGTTATTTCTAACATTGTTGCAGATGAAATCGGTATCGCAGCTATGCTACTTGGTGCTGGCCGTGCAACAAAAGAAGATGAAATTGATTTAGCAGTAGGATTAATGTTACGTAAAAAGGTTGGCGATGCAGTAAAAGAAGGCGAGCCATTCGTAACGATTTATGCAAATCGCGAAAATGTAGAAGATGTAAAAGCAAAAATTTACGAAAACATTTCTATCGCTGAAACAGCAGTGGCTCCTAAATTAGTTCATACGGTTATTACTGACTAATCATAATTACACTTACTTTGAGGGGGAAATAATATGGATAAGAAAAAATATATTGAAGAAGCAAATAAGATGTTATCAAAAGCATATATTCCGTATTCAAAATTTCCTGTTGGGGCGGCATTAGTTACGAAAGAAGGTAAAATCTATACTGGTTGTAATATAGAAAATGCTTCTTATGGTTTATGTAACTGTGCAGAAAGAACAGCAATCTTTAAAGCAGTATCAGAAGGTGAGCGCGACTTTAGTTACTTAGTTATTACAGGAGAAACGGAGGGACCAATTTCACCATGTGGTGCTTGTAGACAAGTAATTGCTGAATTCTGTGATCCGAAAATGCCTGTATTACTAACGAATGTAAAAGGCGATGAAAAAGAAGTGACTGTTGAGCAGTTACTGCCTGGTGCTTTTACAAATGACGATTTAAAATAAGTTAAAAGCCATTTTGCAATTACTAATTGCAAAATGGCTTTTTGTTTGGAACATACAATGTAATATTTACTTTAGTTGGGCTATTGGCTGTACGAGTAGCATTGAAATCATATTTAAACCAATTGATTGATTTGGCACAGTTAAGTAGAATGTTTTTCTTACTCGCATTTGCGATGAGTATGTCGTGGTGAATTGCGATGTATCGTTCGTATGCTAAATTAGAAAAAACAATAAAAAGAGCTGGAATTTCTATATAGGAAATCCAGCTCTTTTTATGTTTTATTGAAACTTTTTTGCGCGGAACTCATTTGCTTAATTTTAAACGTATTTGAGCATCTTGTAATGCAGCTGGTGTAACGTTAAGACCATTTTGATCAACAATTTTTGTGTTTAATAAAATGGAATCTAAGCTTCCACGAAATGTTTGTGTATAGTTTTGATGCAACATTTGTTGTTCTTGTTTTTCATCAACTGTTAATCCAGTTGCTTTTTCTTTTTTTGATAATTCGTTAATACGGAATAAAATGTTTTTCATTTATTTCACCTCTAGTTAGATTTAATTACATTAGCTACTTACTAATGTATAGTTATTGTAACCTATCTTTTAACAAGTGTCAATGCCTATAAAATGCCTTGTTTTGTAATTGTATGGAGTGAGAGAAGATGTAAATGACTACTAATACTTGAAATAGAAAAGATGTTAATATACAATACCGTAGTAAGGTATATAAAGTTCGTTATTTTACATTATGAAAGTAATAAGCAAAAAGGTATGCAGAAGAGTTAAATATAATTTTAAAAAGGTAAGTTCACATGAGTTGAACTTACCTTTTTATATGTACTACCAATAAAGAGCAGCATCATAAAGCCCGATTAAAATGAGTAAGATACCGGCTATACGTTGAATGCTTTTTCCTATTTTTCGACTCTTTTTAAGTAGTGCTCCATTTAATCCAAGATAGGAGATGATAAACATGAATATAACGATAGGGAGAGCCGTTCCTACCGAAAAGAATGACGGAAACAAGTACCCGTACGTATATGATAAAGATAAAGGGATTAACGTTCCAAAAAATAGAACAAACATAGTCGGACAGAAAGCTAAGGAAAAGAAGAATCCGAGTAAAAATGAACCAACTTCATTTTGGTTTCGTATAAATTTGATCGAGAAGAAATATCTTCCTTTTATAATACCTGACAACAGTAGCCCCATTAAAACTAATAAAGGTCCCATCATTTTTCGTAACCATGGGAAATACAAAGTCAATATTTGCTGAATCTCTTTTCCTAAAAACCATACTAATAATCCAAGTGTAGTAAAAGCTATTATTTTTCCTAAAATGAATAACAGTATATGCTTCCATGCATATCTCTTTTGTAAAGATTGATTTCCATAAAGTGTAATAGCACTAATGTTTCCTGTTAATTGGCAAGGAGCAAGTGTACCTACAATGCCTAATAAAAATGCAAATAAAAGAGGTACTGATTTCGTAGCATTCGCGACATCTATTAAAGGAGACATGAGTTGATAGCTCCATTCACTAATTGTTGAAAACACGTTATATTCACCTTTCTAATTAAATTGTAATGTTCCCTCTTTAGTAAGTTGCTTCCACGTTTTACCCTCATCTGTAGAGAGGAACACATTTGCTTTCATTGTAGCAAATACGATTTCAGCTGCATTTTGAGGATTTTGCGATATATACATAATTGCATCTTTAGAATCTAAAAGTGGAATTTGTATGTTTGTTTCTTCATTTGTTGCAATTGATTTCTTCGTTACGATTTGCGTATTGATAGGGGCGTAAATAACATCTTCATTACTTAATGTAACTGCGGTCGATTCAAGTGATTTAGAAAATAGTTCAAACGTATTCCCATAATCCGTAGATAAATATACACCGTCTTTAGTACTTACCGCCACTACACTAGATTGATCCGGATGTACGGAAAAGGAATGAACCGTACTTGAAAGACCTTTTAACTTACTATTTTTCCAATCTTGTCCGTTGTTCGTACTGAAATAAAAACCTTGTTGTAATTTAGAATTTGGACGCTCATTGTATAAATAAATTGCTTCCGTATTATATCCGACAGCGAGGTTATGAAAATCAGATTCTCCGTAAAACGCTAGCTTTTCAAGGGTATTACCGCCATCAGAACTTTTCATTAATCCTAAAGGGTTCTTTAAATTTGCACCTGGTTCAGGATGACCGCTGGCAAAAAATCCATTTTTCGTTGCTTGAAAGCCCATATAATCGTGTAGCTGTGTAGCAGTTTCTAACCATTTTCCATTTTGATAAACTTTTATACCACTGTGAGTGGCGATAGAAACCCCCGGCACATTTCCTACATAGCCAATTCCGTGAATGTGTTCGATTTTTCCAGATGTAATTTCTTTATAGAAGTTTTGCGGAGTCGTATTTACTGTTTCTGTATTTTTTTGCTGAGATTGCATCGTTTCTTTCTTTACTGTTGTTGTTTCGACGTTGCTAGAACATCCTGAAATGATTAATAAAGAAGTAATTGCTATCGCTGTTGCCACATAATGCTTCAAATTTGTAGGCTCCTTTCCTATATATAAGATTTTAAGTATATGGAATAAATGTCAAGAAATTGTGGAGTGGTATGCAAAATGTAGATTGGAAGGGCACTAGTAATGAGGATTTTTCTTTCTCTATGAGCACTATTAATTGACGAAAAATTATAACAATAATAAAATGAATTGATTAGATAATTAGTTTTTGAATCATACATAGAAAGCTAGGGGGATTATTATGAAATCAACATTTTTTGCTCAAAATAGAGAACGACTAGTAAACACATTACCAGATGAATCTATTACTATTTTATTTGCTGGACAAGCACCTCATATGTCAGCGGATGCACATTATAAATTTGTGCCGAATCGAAATTTTTACTATGTAACAGGAATCGATGAACCAAATGTTATTTTCATGTTGAAGAAGTTTGGAAATAGTGTTGAAGAAACACTTTTCATTGAAAAGTCAGATCCAGTAATGGAAAAATGGGTCGGAAAAACAGTTTCTAACGAAGAAGCAGAGAAAATTTCAGGTATAAAAAAAGTTATATATTTAGATAGCTTTGAAAAAACAATGTCAAATATACTTTTTACAGAAAATGTAAAACATCTATATTTAGATTTAGAGTGTCGTGAGTGGAAAGGTACGGAGACAAAAACATTAGCATTTGCTAAACATGTAAGAGAACAATATCCACACGTAACAATTGGTAATGTATATCCGAACATTTGTGAATTGCGAGTATTTAAAACAGATGAAGAGATTGAAATTATTAAAGGAGCAATTGCTGTAACGAAAGACGGTATTTACAACGTACTTAAGCATGCAAAAGCAGACATGATGGAATATGAATTAGAAGCTCAGTTTGATTTCACACTGAAGTCATCTGGCATTAAGCATCATGCGTTCAATACAATTTTGGCAAGTGGGAAAAATGCTACAGTTCTTCATTATGAAGATAATGATGCACAAATTCAAAATGGTGATTTAGTATTACTAGATTTAGGCGCTCAAAAAGACTACTATAACGCTGATATTAGTTATACATTCCCGGCAAATGGAACATTCTCTAGTCGCCAAAAACAAATTTATAATATTGTATTAAAAGCATTAAAAGAAACAACAGAGATTATTAAGCCAGGTTTGAAGTTCGCTGCATTAAATGAACATGCTAAAAAAGTACTCGCAGAAGGGTGTAAAGCAGTTGGTTTAATTCAAGAAGATGAGGAACTGTCTAAATATTATTATCATGGAGTCAGCCATTTTCTTGGTTTAGATACGCATGATGTAGGTACATACAAAGATAGAGTTTTAGAAGAAGGTATGGTTATTACAATTGAACCTGGTCTTTATATTGAAGAAGAATCAATTGGTATTCGTATTGAAGATGATATTCTTGTAACGAAAGACGGACATGAAAACTTGTCAAAAGATATCATTAGAGAAGTTGAAGAGATTGAAGAGTTTATGAGAGAAAATAATGTGAATGTAAAACAAGATGAGGTTGTTACGAAATAATAATCAGGAAAGGCGCTCAATTTTGGGCGTCCTTTTATTTTGCCCATTTTAAATCTCCTTATTTTCTTGAAAATCATCTTCTAGAATGATTTTGAAAAAGAAAAGGAGGGATTTTCCATGATGCGATATATATTAACAGCGGTTACAGTCTCAGTAATATTTTTAATTGCTGCATGTTCTGTGACGACAAATACAACAAATGACCATAAAAATAGGAATGATAAAAAAACTAAACAAACTGAAACGGCTACAAAACCATTGGAAATTGTTAAGGGACCAGAAGTTACTTTAATAGCGAAAGAAGAAAAGCAAAAATTAAGTAACGGTGTTATTGTTCCGGTCTGGACATTTAATGGCTCATCTCCTGGTCCGGAAATTCGGGTAAAAAAAGGTGAAAAGGTGAAAGTGACATTAAAAAATGAACTATCTGCACCAGTATCTATTCACTGGCATGGGTATCCTGTCCCAAATGACATGGATGGAATTCCAGGTGTGACGCAAGATGCAGTCGAACCAGGAAAAAGTTTCACTTACGAATTTGAAGCGAACGTACTAGGAACGTACTGGTATCATTCACATCAAGATTCTGTAAATCAATTAGATAGAGGATTATATGGTGCTTTCGTTGTAGAAGATACAAATGAAAAGTATGATAAAGATTACACATTAATGTTAGATGAATGGATAACGGATAAAGAAGAGATGAATAAACAGTTAAAAGAAATGACAAAAGAAAAAACAGAAAAAGCAGACGGTAATAAATCTAGTAAGGGTAATGAAAATACGAAAAAGAATGATGATAAGAACAGCACGGATCATTCTGGTATGGACATGGACAGTGATAAAAAAGACTCTGGCAATATGGCAGGAATGGACCATGGAAATATGAAGATGGAAGGTCATGATATGAGTATGTATGATTTATTCACAATCAACGGAAAAAGTGGTGATTTAGTAGCGCCATTGAAAGTGAATAAGGGAGATAAAGTTCGTCTTCGACTCGTTAATGCCGGTTATCTATCACATAATATACATGTTCACGGTCATGACATTAAAGTGATTGCAACAGATGGTCAACCAATAAACGACCCAAAAGTTATAAAGGATAAAGTAATTTCAATCGCACCGGGTGAACGTTATGATGTTGAGTTTACTGCTAATAATCCTGGAAAATGGTATGTTGAAGACCATTCAGAAAATAAAGGTGCAAAAGGAATGAAGGCTATTATTGAATATGATGGTAGCAAAGAGATGAAAGATATAGCAGATGAAAAAGAAAAATTATCGAAATTAGATATGACGAAATATGGTGCTAAAAAATTAGGTGGTTTCACGTTAAATCAGCAGTATACTGCCACATATAATATGGACTTAAATACGCAAATGAATGGAAATGAAATGGTATATACAATTAACGGGAAGGTGTTTCCGGATATTGACCCAGTTCAAGTGAAAAAGGATGATTTAGTAAAAGTGAAATTGGTAAATCGTTCTAAAATGGATGATCACCCAATGCATTTACATGGTCACTTCTTCCAGGTGTTGAGTAAAGATGGAAAACCGGTAGAAGGTTCTCCAATTGTAAAAGATACATTGAACTTAAAACCGGGAGAAGAATATGAAGTAGCCTTTGTAGCAGACAATCCGGGTGAGTGGATGTTTCATTGTCATGATTTACATCATGCTTCAGCAGGGATGGTAACGGAAGTGAAATATAAAGATTATAAATCTGATTATGTTCCAAACCCAAACATTCCTAATAAGCCAGAATAATATGAAAAACATGTAGTTTATTAATGATGTAAAGCAGTTATCTTTAATAGGTGGCTGCTTTTATATGTCATGTTGTGAATTAGGAATATTATTTTTATAAAAATTCAGATAATAAGAGGGGACTATCCTGTAGAAAGAGTTTACAAGGAGGGAAGGTTTTTTATTATTTAAGAATTAAAAACATAGTAGTTTTTGATTAGAAGTGAATAAATGTAATGTATTATATTGTAGTTCCACAAGTCGGAATACTTATATTTGACCTTTCTTTTATTTTATACTACAATTCGTAGTGTGAAAGGAGAAATGAGATATTCAAGCGAAAGTATGAGTTAAATGAAGAAGGATTAAATTATGATTTTTTTAGATATTTTTTTGTTAATTAAAACTACAATGTGTAGTGTTTAGTTGAAAGAATGAGATGGTTTTCAAAGTGTAATGAATTTAACTTTCCTTTATCATTAGATATAGATGATGGAAAATAAATAAAAATTCAATATGGATAATAAAAGGATACTTTTGCTGAATAGTTAGAACGAAAAGAAATGAAAGTCAATATAAAAATATAATGATAATCGAATGTTTTTATAGGAAGGTGTTTTGTATTTATGAAAAAGATTTTAGCTAGTGTAGCAGTAGCTTCTGTTACAGGAAGTGTATTTATTAGTACTGCTCAAGCGAAAAATACCGTTATACAAAAAGAAGCAAAGCATGAGAAACCTACTGATGTAGTAAAATATGAAAATCAAGTCACAGTAAATACAAATGCTTTACGTGTCCGCACACAACCAAATACGTCTAGTACAATAATGGGACGCGTGTATGAAGGAGAAGTTTTACAAGTTATTGGAGAAGAAAACAGTTGGCTGAAAATTAATCATAAAGGAAAAACTGGCTATGTAAGTAGTGAATTTGTTTCGGAAAATAGTGTATCAGCGAAGACGAATGTAAGCATGAGTCGTAGTAAAACTGTAATTGCTAATGTATTACGTGTTCGCACACAGCCAAATACGTCTAGTGCAATAATGGGGCGCGTGTATGAAGGGAAAGCTTTACAAGTTATTGGAGAAGAAAACGGTTGGTTGAAAATTAAACATAATGGAAAAGTAGGTTATGTAAGCAGTCAATTTGTAATAGACGGTACCTCAAATGGAAGTGACAAGAACAATGGAAAAGTTCAAGTAGCGAGTGGGAATTACAAAGTTAATGTATCTTCCCTCCGCGTGCGTACAGGTCCAAGTACTTCCCATACGATTTTAGGCTCTGTACATAAAGGGCAAATTGTTCAAGTAACTGGTGAAGTTCAAGATTGGGTCAAAATTAACTATAGTGGACAAACTGCTTATATTAGTAAAGATTACATTTCAAAGAATGATTTTAATGCAAATGTAGACCAAACGAATGAACAACAAAAGAATATTACGGTTCAAACTGACGGTACATATATTGTAGACGCTACTTCTTTACGTGTGCGTACAGGCCCTGCTACTTACCATAGTGTAATTGGTGGTGTATTAAACGGACGAATATTGCAAGTAACTGGCGTTGAAAATGGTTGGTTGAAAATTAATCATAATGGAAGAACTGGTTATGTAAGTAGTGAATATGTAAAATTCGTAAAAGGAAATACGCCATCAAAACCTGAAACTAGTAATCCGTCTACTGGAGCAACAGTTGGTGACTACTATGTTAACGTAAACGTGTTAAATGTAAGAAGCGGCGCTGGTACAAATCATGGTGTAATCGGTGCATTATCAAAAGGAATAAAAGTACAGGTTCTATTTGAACAAAATGGCTGGGGGAAAATTAATTACAACGGTAAAAATGGTTATGTATCAAGTAAATTTTTATCAAAAACAAGTGAGACTGATGCAGAGAAGCAGCGGCAATCCCAGGAGGTAAATAAAACAAATGACTTTAT
Organism: Bacillus sp. TE9106W; assembly: GCF_054062215.1. Taxonomy (NCBI): domain Bacteria; kingdom Bacillati; phylum Bacillota; class Bacilli; order Caryophanales; family Bacillaceae; genus Bacillus; species Bacillus sp. TE9106W. The sequence continues at coordinate 343,896 of NZ_JBSSFA010000003.1, read as the reverse complement.
TCAACCAGCTGCAGGAAGATATACTTCTAGATTTGAAAAACGTGGTGGGAAAATGCATCACGGATTAGATATTGCTGCTTCAGGTACAGTGCCGGTTGTTGCTGCTGCAGAGGGTGTAATCACTCGCTCTTATTATTCTACAAGCTATGGTAATGTTGTGTTTATTTCTCACAATATTAATGGACAAACATATACGACTGTATATGCTCATTTAAAGAGCCGTTCTGTTTCTGCTGGTCAAAAAGTGAAGCAAGGGCAACAACTTGGCATAATGGGGAATACAGGACAATCTGAAGGACAGCACTTACATTTTGAAATTCATAAAGGTGAATGGAATGCACAGAAGAGCAATGCTATGGATCCAAAAATATATATTGGTTAATTGAAAATTTATTATTTCAACATGAAATTGTATATCTTCTTAAGCAAAGAGAATTTCATAGATTTAGAAGTTTTGGACTAACGATTCATTATTTTTTTATCTTCGTCTGTTAAGAAATAAAAATAATGAAATCGATCCCCTCTAGTATGATGAAATAGTAGAGGGGATCGATTATAGTTGCTAATGTTTATGTTGCTCCTCTGTAGAAGAGGTTGGCGGGATATGCTCTGGGAATGTTACAAATATAGTTAGGATAATTACTACCCCAATTGAAAGTAATAATAAAAAACGTCGCTGAATAACAGCAGAAAAACTTTCTGATAAAAGCTGAATGATACATGACATAGTTATCGTTATAGTAAGTAAAAGACTAATGAACAGTATACTATGAGCTTGTTGAGCATTTAGCATTTCTGTAATCATTGCTCCCATCATACTTGCCATTAATCCAGAGAACATTCCTTCTAAAGCAGTGTACAGATGAAAACGTAGACCGATAAAAAAGCCGATAAATCCACTAATTAAAATAGCAAGCAAAGTAGAATATAGCAATTCTCCTTTAAATAGAATACCTAAATAAAAACCTATACTTAAACCGATACTCATACTAAAAGACATAATAAATACCATATACTCCATTAGGGTACCACTACGTTTCGAAATATATGATGTAATAATAATTGAGATACAGCAAAGCATTAAGGCAGTTAATGTATAAGCAAACATCATGATACCTCCCTGTCCTATCATTCACTTCATCATATGTTCATATAGAGAGTACTTATGCTTATTTATATCTGCATATTATCTGCACAATTTCATAAATGAAAGCAAGGTGGCGTTTGATTTTTTTACGTCTTTTTTTACGTGTGAACATGTGAAAGAAAGTGTTATATAATGAGTTTCTATTGTGAAGCAATAAAGAATAAGCGTATAATATTATAGTTATCCTATTACTCGGGATAACCCGCGAATGATAAATAAGATTGTTGTTTTATCATCGCTTCTAAACAGATAGACAATGAAAGTAACACTGGAATACAGATAGGGAGTTATACAATGAAATTAATTATTGCCGAGAAACCAGATCAAGGTTTGGCTCTTGTTTCACAATTTAAATATCGCCGGAAAGATGGATATTTAGAAGTAGAAGCGAATGAGTTATTTCCAAATGGAGCGTACTGTACATGGGCAATTGGTCATTTGACGCAGTTATGTAATCCAGAACATTATCATGCAGAGTGGAAAAAATGGTCACTTGATACGTTACCGATGATTCCAGAGCGCTTTCAATTTGAAGTAACAAAGTCAAAGTATAAGCAATTTAACGTTGTGAAACAGCTGTTACATAATCCTCAGGTAACAGAAATTATTCATGCGGGCGATGCTGGGCGTGAAGGGGAATTGATTGTACGAAATATTATTAACCTTTGTAACGTGCAAAAGCCGATGAAACGTCTTTGGATTTCATCTTTAACGAAACAAGCTATTTATCAAGGGTTTAAAAACTTACTCGATGAATCAGATACAATCAATACGTACTATGAGGCGTATACAAGGTCGTGTGCGGACTGGGTCGTTGGGATGAATGCATCGCGTGTGTTTAGTATTTTGCTAAAGAAAAAAGGAATGAACGATGTATTTTCAGCTGGTCGTGTACAAACACCGACACTCGCGTTAATCGTAAAGCGTGAGAAAGAAATTGAAAACTTTAAGTCAGAGCCGTTTTGGGAAGTGTTCGCAACCTTTAATATAGAAGGAAAGAAATATGATGGGAAATGGGAAAAGGATAATGAATCCCGCTTACAAGACCCTGATATGGCAAATAAAATTGCGGCATTTTGCCAAGGAAAACCGGCGGTAGTAAAGGAAATGAAAACGGAGCGTAAAGAGTTTCAGCCTCCGCTTTTATTTAACTTATCATCACTACAAGCAACGGCAAATAAAGCATTTAAATTCTCACCGAAAAAGACGCTTGATATAACGCAAGCACTATATCAAAAAGGAATTGTTTCTTATCCTCGTTCAGATTCCAACTATGTTACACAAGGTGAAGCGGCAACATTCCCTGATATTTTACAGAAGTTAAGTCAGTTTGATGAATATAAAGGTTTATTACCAGCTCCGGTTGAATCGATTATGAATAATAAGCGTTATGTGAATGAAAAGAAAGTAACAGATCACTACGCCATTATTCCGACAGAGCAAGTTACAAACCCAAGCAGATTATCAGGTGATGAAAAGAAAATTTACGATATGATCGTAAGAAGACTTATAGCAGCTCACTATGAAGTTGCAATCTTTGACTATACAACGATTGTAACGCTTGTAGATGAACGTGCTGAATTCATTTCAAAAGGAAAACAGCAAATTCAAGAAGGATGGCGTAAAGTTATTTTCCAAGACGATAAAGATGATGAAACCATTCTTCCAATTGTAGCTGAAGGTGAAGAAGGAAAAGTTGTAAAGGTGAAAGTGAAAGAAGGAAAAACACAACCACCGAAGCGTTACACAGAAGGACAACTTATTACGTTAATGAAAACAGCTGGTAAGTATTTAGAGAATGAAGAGCTGGAGAAAGTATTAAAGAAAACAGAAGGTTTAGGTACAGAAGCAACTCGTGCAGGTATTATTACGATGCTAAAAGACCGTAAATATATAGATGTGAAAAAAAACCAAGTGTATGCGACTGATAAAGGAAAAGTATTAATTACCGCAATCGGTGACAAAATACTAGCTTCACCAGAAATGACCGCAAAATGGGAGCAACGTCTTGCGGAAATTGGGGAAGGTACAGCATCACCAGCAACTTTTATGGAACAAACGAAAAAGTTATCAGCTAAAATTATTGAAGATGCGGTTGAAATGTCTGAGAAGTGGGATTTCACCGGATTACATGTTGAATCGATTGAGCGAAAAGGATCGAAATTTACAACGGGTAAAAAGGTTGGTAGCTGTAAAAAATGTGATGGCGATGTAATTGATAAGTCAACGTTTTACGGCTGTTCTAATTACAACACGACACAATGTGACTTTACCATCTCGAAGAAGATATTAAGTAAAACAATTTCGCAAAAGAATATGACAAAGCTCTTAAAAGGTGAAAAGACCGATTTAATTAAAGGCTTTAAAAAGGGCGAGAAAACATTTGATGCGAAGTTAGAGTGGAAAGATAATAAGATTAATTTTGTGTTTGAGAATTAAGTTGTTTTAACAAATAAAAATATGATAATTAAATTATATCCTATAGAATAGACGCTTAAAAAAAGTCTATTCTATAGGATATTTTTTTGAATAAGTAGTACTATATATTTTTGTTCGAAATAAAATGTACAATAAAAAAATCTTTATAATTGATAATTTTTTATTGTAAAACAATAAATTGTGTATTAAAATCATTATCATAATAAATCAGTGAGATGCTTTTTATAGAAAGGTAACAAAGCTGTTTTTTATTAGAGGAGGAAATAACAGTAAATAAGAATCTATAAAAAACTATAAAAATTTACAATTACAGGTTTTATATTTTACAGAATTCAACCTATAATATTTTCAGGTGATGAAAAGGGGGAAAAGGATGAAAACAACACGTGCTTGTAAAATCAATTCTATTACAAAAGAACAAACGGAAGCTTTAATTACTTTGATCTGTACGTTCGAAAGTGCAAAACGATATAGTTTTAATCGTTTAATTGAAGGAGAAAACGAGAAAGAATTGATTAAAAAACTACAACTTAAATATTTGTTAAACAAACGCTTTTGTGAAGATGCAGTTTTGCAAGCACAAACCATCCTTTCCTCCCAAAAAGAACTTCTTCCTGTTTACCTAGAAAACAATCAAAAAAAAATAGAAAAAACATTACAAAAAAAAGATGATTATGAAAGTGGCAGGAAAAACCCGAAAAAAGTTTCATTAGAAATTTGTCTAATTGGATTAAGAAAAAGACAACAAAAATTAGAACAAAAAATTGAAATGTATGAAACACATATTAAAAATGGAACATTACCTCCTATTATTTTTGGTGGACGGAAAAATTTCTATGAAAGAATGAAAGATAAGATATCCAATCAAGAATGGAAAGATTTACGTACAAGGCAATTATATTCTCGCGGAGATAAAAGTAAAAAAGGGAATTTGAACATGCGCATTACAGTTGATGATTGTGGGCAAGGATGGTTAGAAATTGCAAATCCATTGGGACGAACAAATGGAAAAACAAAGAGCCCCCGAATCAAAGTTCCGATTATGATTCCATATCGTTTTTATCATCAAATTACAAATGTCGTTATGGGAAAGCAAATCGGTGTAAATCCAAAAGGAAAACCGATTATAGAGCATCAAAAATATAGTGTAGAAATCATTCGTAAACAAAATGAATTTTATGTAAATATTACGTTTGATGAAACAGAAATAGGTCGTGTACTAGATTTCAAGGAAACACCACAACCAGATGTAATTGCAGGAATTGATGTAAATCCGGACCGCATTGCAGTTAGTTTATGTACAAAACAAGGTAATTTTAAAGGTTCAAAAATTTTTTATCTACACAATCTGAATACATTTTCAACAAACAAACGCGCAACGATAATTGGACAAATCGTACAACAAATTAAAACATGGTTATTGGAAAACAATGTAGGTGGAATTGTTTTAGAAGATTTAAAGTTTCAACAATCTCATGATACTGACAAATACAGTAATCGTAATTTCCATCAATTTACGTATAAAAAGATGTTGAACAGTTTAATTCGTATGGCTCTTCGTAACGGATTTTCTGTTAAAACAGTAAACCCCGCTTATACAAGTGTGATTGGAAAATTAAAATATAGTAAAAAGTTTGGTATTAGTGTTCACGAAACCGCTGCGTTCACAATCGCAAGACGTGGATTAGGTTTCCAAGAAAGATTACCTAAAGAAGTTGTTCTATTATTAAAAAACAAAATTACAACAAAACTCCGTATTCTTGTTGCTTCCATGGAAGAAAGCGAAAAGGATACGAATACGAAAAAAGTATATAAAAAATGGCTACAAACGATTAAAACATGGAAAGATCATCACAATTGGAAATTGTGGAGTATTCTACACAAAACTGTTTATATGAGCAATCAACAATTATTATTTAAAATTTAAATATAGAAGGGAGGTACTGGTTTATTTCTTATAACCTCTTGCATATTGCTGACTTGGATGAATGGTAGTATGCAAGAAAAGACCGCTCCTAACAGGAACCTGCCGTCATTCTTTCACAATAGGTGGATGAAAAGGTCACACCCCTTACGGACAGGAAAAAGGTGAGATTCCTTTTCGGTAGTTGGCATTTGACTTGGTTCGCCAACAATTTATAGATTTTTATAAGAATTTCAAACCAGGTAAAACTATGAACGATCACAATTTGATTATTGAAAATATTGACAACCCTCATGAGTTGGAGAGAATGTATAGAAAAGACCCGAAAGCTTTTAAAAAATCATTCTCACAAGCATGGGCTCAAAAACCTGATTCTCAGGTTCTAGGTGCTTGGTATGAAAGGTTACATTTCAAGGAGACGGCAAATGCGGAAAAAAAGTCGTTGTTTCAAAAAGGTTTTTTATTTATGGGCATGTTAGCTATTCTGGCCGGGATAAGCACCAGAATCATTTTCTACTTTGTCGAACAAGAAGTAATTGCTCCAATTAACCTAGCTTTTGGTGTAATTCCCTTTATCGCTGCTTATTTTGTTTACCATAATACCCCGAAAAAAAGTATTATTTATTTCCTTGCAGCGTTGTTCCTAATTGCCGGGTTGTATCTTAATATGTTGCCATTAAATTATAAAGACAGCAGTATCCTTGCGTATTTACATCTTCCTATATTGTTATGGGTCTTGGTAGGACTTGCGTTTACAGGAAATGAATATTCAAAAGGTAGTATAAGATTAGCTTATATTAAATTTAATTTAGAATATGCCCTTCTCTACGCGAGCATGGCAGTTAGCGGAGTGATTCTAGCAGTATTCACCATGCGATTATTTAGCTTTGTTGACTTGGATATAGGAGAGTTCTATTTTAGTAATGTTGTTTTATTTGGAGCTGCCGCCCTCGCTGTAGTGGCTGCATACTTAGTATCATTGAATCTTAAACTTGCTAAAAATATTACGCCATACATATCTAAAATTTTTAGTCCGCTTGTCTTGATCACATTGTTTATTTATCTTATAACGGTAATTTGGGTCGGGAAAAATCCATTCTTGGACCGCAATTTCTTAATGGCCTTTAACGGAATACTCCTTGGTGTATTGGCGGTTACTATATTTTCTATCGTTGAGAGTGATTCAGATGAGAAAAAGAACATTTCAGACTATATAAATTTTGCCTTAATTGTTCTGGCGCTTATTATTGATACAGTAGCTTTGTCAGCCATCGTATTTAGACTTTCTTCATACGGGATTACACCTAATAGACTGGCTGTTTTAGGGGTAAACATACTGATCTGGGCAAATTTAATTTGGATTATGTTTTCCTATATGCGTTTCTTGCAAAGCAAATCAGGACCAACAGCTATCCAAGATGCCGTTACGAAGTATTTGCCAATTTACGGACTTTGGGCAGCTTTCGTTATATTTACGTTTCCTTTAATTTTTAATTAGAAAGGAACTGTTAATGTAACGACAAATTAATTCTTCTATAACGTATAAAATGCTTAGAGCCGATAATGATCGTTCATTATATAATTTCTCGACAATAAAAAACGTCCTATAGCAGGACGTTTTTTATTATGTATATTGCTGCTTCTTCTTAATAAGTAACAACACTTGTGAAACACAAGCAAGTACCGGTAACTCAATCAATGGTCCAATAACTAATGCGAGAGCAATAAGAGGCTCATCTGGGAAAGCAGTCACAGCAATAGCGAGTGCTACAGGCGAGTTTCTTGCTAACGTTGTTAAATTTAGACTTACTGTATCTTTATAAGATAAACGCATAACGCGCCCGATAAATTGTCCTAGTACAAAATTAATGATGAAGAACAATAGAACAGGAATGAGTAATAATAAAACGACATTCATATTTTGTAGTAAATATTTACCTTGTGATGCAAACATCGCTACGATTGCTAAACTTAAAAATACAATTTGGGCAGAGCTGAAAAACGGAATGAGTTTATTCTCGAGCGTTTCAGCTTTTTTCAGTTTATTCATAATGAATTTTGTAGCGTGTGCAAGTAAAAATGGTAAGACAATTACGATAACAATACTCTCTATTAAAACAGAAACGGCTACAGTCTTCATGACACCAGCGAATAAAAATAAATAAATGGGAAGGAGTAGTACTTGCAAAATTAAATTTACAGGTAAAATTGCAGTAGAAAGTGCTACATTTCCTTTCGCTATTTCAGTAAAGATTAAGTACCAATCTGTACATGGAGTAACCATTAACATAATAAATCCAACCCAAAGCGCAGGGTGATCTGAAAGAAATAGTGCTCCTAATCCCCAAGCGAGTAAAGGTGTCCATAAAAAGTTAATAGTAAGGCTTGTTCCAGCAAATTTTAAATTACGAAATCCATTTTTTATTTCTTTCAATGGGATGCTGAGGAATAATCCATATAGCATGAAAAATAAGAAGGGAACAATAAATTTGTCTGAATACATATGTATAACATTAAATTGTCCAAGTATGATGCCGCATGTAACAGCAAAAAGAATAATAAAAGTTTGAATCTTTTCTATCGTGCTCATGAATGAATCCTTTCTAAATATGAATTTTCCTCTCTAAGTTTATTATACAAGTAATAAGGTTGTAATTTGGTGTTCAATTGTATTTTAGTTAATGTTTTTAATCCGAGATTTATTTTTTTATTAAAAGCTACTTGACTAAAGTAAGTGACTATATTACAATCACTTACATAAGGTAATTAAATAACAAAAAGTTTTTTGTATCTGTACTTAAGATATCTATTGGAACTTTTTATTAGAATAAGAATTTTTGTGATGATGAATAATGAATATGATAAGAAAGTTTAGGTGAAGAAAATGGGATTATTTAGCTCGTTATTTGGTAAAAAAGAAGAAAATCAAAAAGTAGAGGAGAATAAAACAATGTCAAAAGTATTATTTGTAAAAGCAAACGATCGCCCAGCGGAGCAAGCAGTTAGTTCAAAAATGTATGAAACATTTGTAACTACTTATAAAGAAGCAAATCCGAATACAGAAATTACAGAGTTAGATTTATTTGCATTAGATCTTCCTTATTACGGAAATATTGCTATTTCAGGTGGATACAAACGTAGTCAAGGTATGGAATTAACAGCAGAAGAGGAGAAGGCAGTTGCTACAGTAAATCAATATTTAAATCAGTTTTTAGAAGCTGATAAAGTTGTATTTGCATTCCCATTATGGAACTTTACTGTACCAGCACCATTAATCACATATATTTCATATTTATCTCAAGCTGGAAAAACGTTTAAATATACAGCTAATGGTCCAGAAGGTTTAGCTGGTGGTAAAAAAGTAGTTGTGTTAGGTGCTCGTGGTTCAGATTACTCTTCAGAACAAATGGCTCCTATGGAAATGGCAGTTAATTACGTAACAACTGTACTTGGATTCTGGGGAATTACAAATCCAAAAACTGTTGTAATTGAAGGACACAACCAATATCCAGATCGCTCACAACAAATTGTTGAAGAAGGTTTAGAGAACGTTAAGAAAGTAGCGGCGAAATTTTAATTAATTGATAGTAAAAATGGAAAAACCAACAGGGATGACCATGTTGGTTTTTTAGTCTATTTCTATGTTAAAAAATGTATATTTATAAAATGAATGAAAAGTTTGAAAATAGTATTGCAAAATATTATATATCAAACTATAATGAGTTCAAGAATAGTTGATACTTAAGTTAAAAATTCAGAAAATTCAATTAGTTAAAAATGGAAATGACATAGGTTATTTTGAATGGAGGTTATATTATGACGAATAAAGTACCGTTTTCGTTCATAGTTGTTATTGGTTTAATGTTATTTGCACTATTTTTTGGGGCAGGAAATTTAATATTCCCAGCAATGCTTGGTCAATCGGCAGGAGAGAATGTGTGGATTGCTAACGCTGGATTTTTAGTAACAGGTGTAGGTTTACCGTTGCTAGGGGTATTAGCATTTGGAATTTCAGGTAAAGAAGATTTACAATCGTTAGCAAGTCGTGTACATCCAGTGTTCGGCATTGTATTTACGACAGTTTTATATTTAGCGATTGGTCCACTATTCGCTATTCCGAGAACAGGCAGCGTTTCTTATGAAATTGGTATGAAGCCTTTTGTACCAGAAGCTATGGGTTCTTCAGCACTCATTCTTTTTACAATTATATTCTTTAGCATTACTTGTTTTTTTTCGCTAAATCCCGCGAAAATTGTCGATATTGTAGGAAAAATCTTAACGCCAATTAAGTTAACGTTTATTGGGATTTTAGTAGTATTTGCTTTTATTCATCCAATGGGAGAAATGCAAGCACCTGCAGAGGCATATACATCACATGCGTTCTTTAAAGGGTTCCAAGAAGGTTACTTAACAATGGATACGTTAGCATCATTCGTATTCGGTATTATTATCATCAATGCGATTAAAGAAAAGGGCGCAAAAACAAAAAAAGACATTATGATTGTTTGTGCAAAAGCAACATTAATTGCTGCATCTATTTTAGCAATGATCTATTCAGCACTTTCATTTATGGGAGCTTCAAGTGTTGCAAAACTTGGTCATTTAGATAATGGTGGTGCAGTATTAGCAAAAGTTTCAAACTATTATTTTGGGTCATACGGCGGGATTATATTAGGGGTTATGGTTACAGCAGCATGTTTAACGACTAGTGTAGGACTTGTTTCAGCGTGTTCTTCATTCTTCCATAAACTATTCCCGAATGTTTCGTATAAAAAGATAGCAATCATCTTATCAGTGTTCAGTGCAGTTGTTGCGAATGTAGGTTTAACGCAATTAATCGCAATTTCTGTTCCTGTATTAATCGCGATTTATCCATTAGCAATCGTCTTAATTTTCCTAACGCTCCTTCATCCATTGTTTAAAGGACGAGCAGAAGTGTATCAAGGTAGCTTATTAATTACATTTATTGTAAGTGTGTTCGATGGATTGAATGCAGCTGGTATGAAGTTAGCAGTAGTGAACGATTTTCTTACTAAAATACTCCCAATGCATGAAGTTGGATTAGGATGGATTTTACCAGCACTTATTGGTGGATTGATCGGGTACGTCATTAGCATTGTGAAAGCAAAAAATCAAGTTCAACCAGCAGTTAGTACGAATAAGAAAATAGGTTAAATAAAAAAGTTATAGAACTTGTTTCTATAACTTTTTTTGTTACTATTAATAATGAGAGAAAATAAAGTAGTAGGGGAAATAAAATGAAAAAAACAATTGATCACATCGGCATCGCAGTGCGCGATATAGATAGTACGATAAGCTTTTATGAAAAGGTATTGTTAGGAACATTAATAGATCGTTACGTAAGTGAGGCACCTGGTGTTGAAAGCGAAGTAGCCATTCTTGAAGTGAATGGAGATAGAATTGAATTACTTGCACCGACGAATAATACGACGTCGCCAATTGTCAGATTCATTAAACAAAAAGGTAAAGGTGTACATCATGTTGCATATCGAGTAGATGATTTAGATGTAGCTTTAGAAGAATTGAAAGAACAAGGTATTCGAACGTTAGAGCATACACTTCGGATTAATAAGCACGGTAGAAGGTTAATTTATCTTAACCCAGCAGATACAGAGGGAACAATCATTGAGTATTGTGATTATCCGGAAGAGAAATAAAGAAATTTTAAGATGGAAGAAGGGTATTACGTAATAACGTAATACCCTTTTTTTATTTATCCCGCTTTATGGGCAGTGAGACCCCCACCTCAAAATGCAGCGAAAGCAAAGAAGTAAGGTGGGGGTCGGGCTGCCCATAAAAGTCCGATTGGTGATGGCTAATAATCAGTAGGGGATGAAGAAAACCCCCACTGATTAAAGTTTCACTTTATGTATTTCACACTTTCTTCACAAATGATTCACGATAACTTTTCTTCTTCAGGAACTTACATAAATATATTTTATGATATAATAACAATCGACTTTAAAAATGTAAGTTGTATCTATACAGATAGTTACTATTTTATTGGGAGTTTAGAGGTGAGAGAGAAATAAATAGTTATACTGTGTAGAAGTTTATATTTAATTAGGTTAATATTTCACCCGAGAATTAAACTTAGGAAGTTAAAGTTATGAAAATAGAGCGATGAGTAAGAAAGAAGTGAAATGAGTATGAAAGTAATGAGAAGGGTAGGGACATGGCTATTACTTGCATGTGTGCTTATTATATTGATACCGAAAAGTGCATCTGCTCATGCGTACGTTGTGAAATCAAATCCTACTGAAAATGAAACATTGAAGAAAGCACCATCTGTTGTGAAAATTGAATTTGATGAGGACATACAAGTTTCAAGTTTTAATACATTGTACGTGAGAGATACATCAGGTAAAAGGGTCGATTTAAAAGATGCTCATATTGATACAAAAAATAAAAAGCTACTAGAAGTCGGATTAAAAGAGAACCTCAAAAACGGTCTGTACTCTATTCAGTGGAAAGTGATTTCAGCTGATGGCCATCCAATTCAAGGAGTTATTCCATTCCGTATTGGATTAGCAGAAGTGAAAGCAGACGATATACAAGTGGAAGAGATGGGTTACGTCCCACAAATCGATATGATTATGGAACGTGGAATTTTATATACAAGTTTCTCATTATTTATAGGCGTGCTATTCTTTAATCTTATTATGTATAAAGGGAACGTAATAGAAGTTCAATTAAGAAGTAAAAAAATAATATGGATCTCCTTATTTGGGATATTGATTAGCTTGTTATTCAATCTACCATTGCAAGCGAAAATAAATGCGGATGTTTCATGGCTAGAAGCATTCAATCCTTTACTATTAAAAGAAACATTACAGCTTTCTGTTTTTGGTTATGTATGGATTACTCAAATGACTCTTATTAGTTTGCTTATAATCGTTACGTATTTTGCGATGAAGCGTGGGAAGCTTTCGTCGTTTAAAGTATGGAGCATTCCAATAGTATTGTTTATTGGGATACTTGTTATGAAAGCATGTAATAGTCACGCATATGGTTTAAAGTTTAAAGACATTGCTGTCGTTATGGATTTTCTACATTTATTCGCAGCTTCATTATGGATTGGTGGTCTATCATCTATTATTCTCCTTTTACGTAATGAGGATAACAAGTGGAGTATGTATTGGGATATGATTAAGCGTTTTTCACCGTGGGCAACATGCGCTGTCATTGTGATTTTAATAACAGGTCTTTTTAACAGTACATTTTTATTCCAACAATCCACTCGTTATTTGATACGAAGTATGGATTAGCTTTATTAGCAAAGATACTTTTATTCATTTTCATGGGGATATTGGGAATTATTCATTATGTGAAAGGGAAAATGAGAGCGGAGCAAGGATTAGGTGCTACGGTGAAAGTAGAGTTTATCATTGGAATTATCATTTTCGTAATCGTAGCTTTTATGACAAATGTACAAACACCACCGATGCCTCCTACTGGACCTTTTACAGAGAGTAAACAATTAGATAATGGATATGAAATGACGCTAAATGTAAGTCCTAATAAAGTAGGACAAAATATATTCCATATTACTTTAAAGGATGAGAACGGACAACCTGTTACTGATATGGAACAAATTATATTAACGACTCAATCGTTAGATATGAATATGGGAAAAGGATCATTTAAAGTTTCGGCAGTTTCACCGGGAGAATATGAAGCGGAAGGTATGTATATTAACATGACAGGTAACTGGAATATACAAGTACATGGATTAACAAAATCACTTGATAGCTTCGATACGGATTATAAGTTTATTGTAGGTGGCAGATAAAGTGAAACTTTAATCAGTGGGGGTATCCCCCACTGATTATTAGCCCGATTCCGCCTAACTTCTTTGCTTTGCGGGGTAAAGAGATGTTATAGATGAAAAGGAGTTAATAGAAAATGAAACGTATAAAAAAATTAGGTACAACAATGATCGCAACAATTATTGCAATGGGAATTTTTTCATTACCTGTTAGTGCGCACGTCACTGTGAAACCAGAAGCTTCGGACGTTAATTCTTGGGAGACTTACACGATAAAAGTACCAGTTGAAAAGAATATAGCAACGACAAAAGTTACATTAAAAATACCGTCTGGAGTGGAGTTCCAACAGTATGAACCAGTGCCAGGATGGAAAGTGGAAGAGCAGAAAGATAATTCCGGAAAAGTGAAAACTGTAGTATGGGAAGCAACAGGAGAAGGGATTTTACCCGGTCAGTTCCAGCGATTTACTTTCGTCGCTAAAAATCCGGATAAAGAACAAAAAATAGCTTGGGATGCATATCAACAATATAAAGAAGGAGAAATTGTTGAATGGACAGGCGATGAAAAAGCTGAAAAACCACATTCACTTACTACAATTGCAAAAGGTACGTCATTAACAGGGGAACATGGTGAAGTGTCTAATGTAGAAAAGAATGAAGGTACTAGTAATCTGCAATTGATAGCGATTGTTTTATCTATTTTGGCGATTGTATCGTCGGCAGGTGCGTGTGTTTTTGTAGTACGCCGTAAAAGGTAAGTAAGATTGAAAGGTCTCATCGAAAATAATGAGACCTTTTTTATTAGGTCTATGGATTAGAAAGAATGAAGATAGTGGTACTATTATAGCCACTCTATAATGAAATTTATTGATGTATGGAAATCAATTGACGATTATTAAGTCTTCCGGCAGGATATCATGTTCGAGCCAGTTTTCAATTAAAGTATTAAATAGTATGGGATTTGCTAAAGAGATTCCATGACCCATTTCAGGAATGATAATACCTGTGCAATTCGTATTACTTTCAAGGATTTCAGTCATTGAGTCTTTCATAATTCTTTTTTCTTTGTTTCCAACAGTTACTAATATATTACTATTAGCATCCTGGAAACCTTTTGGTATTGTAAACGACATATTTTCTTCTAATATCCTTACAAATGTATTTTTATTTATTTGACAACTGTCATGATAATAGTTATCAAAATGTGTTTCATCTATGTACATTGATGTTGCTTGTATTTTGGAAAATGTCTTACTCTTTATTAGGAAGTAGGTTAAGCTAAGGGAGCTTATTAATGTTTTAGCGAAAGGGATTGGTTTAACTAATGCGCTATTGATCATAGCATATTGAATTAAGTTTGGCTTCATGCTGAGCATGGAAATTAATACTTGAGCGCCTAATGAAAACCCAATTACTATAACAGTTTTACCCTGACTTTTTTCTTCAATTAGGTCTATGATTTTTTCAGCACTAAAGTTTATTGAGAAAGGATCTTTACTTTTATTTTTTCCTTGCTCAAGTAAATCAGGAACAAGGCAGTGATAGTTAGTAAAATGTTTAATTTGTTTGTCCCACATCCAACCACTGACTCCACCCCCATGAATAAAAACCATAAGTGGTGAGCTTGAATCTCCAAATTCTTTATACTGTAAAACCATATAATGCCCCCTTATGATTAGAATTGTTAGTCCATCCATATATAGTAGAGGTAATATTCTTACTACTTAAGTATAATCATACAATAAAAAAGAAAAAAATTCCCTTTAATACAACTCTCCGTATCTGAACTGTACTGTACTGATAAAAGGGTGAAAAAGAGCCTACAAACAGCAGGCTCTTTTTCACCCTTTTATTTCACTTCAACCTGCTGCCTTACAGTAAGTGTTTTCGGCTTTATATTTACGAAACAAATACTCACCACAATAAATAATAGTCCGATGAATAAGCTAATAGTAATGGCCTCATGTAAGAAAATTGAACTTACAATAATAGCGATTAGTGGAATGAGGAATGTATAAGCCCCAACTTTACTTGCTTCACCGGCTCCAACAAGAGTGAAGTATGCAAGCCATCCCATTGCAATAACAAAGAATGAAATAAAGAGAAGTACGCTAACAAATGGTATACTCCAAGCGATACTAGACCAGCTTTCAAACTCTGAACCAAATCCAATTAAGCAAAGTCCGCCAATAATGAGCTGCAGTGTTACCATCCAAATGGCATTAACGCGGTGACCAGTTTTCTTAATAAATACTGTTCCAAGTGCCCAGCCAATAGCGCATCCTATCGCGAGAAGGATTCCGATAATAGAAATATGTCCAGTTAAACTACTAGAGCTAATGACACCTACGCCAATAAATCCAAGAACAAGACCGAAAATTTTTAAGCCGTACATAGATTCTTCAAGCCAAATCCATGAGAAAATGCCGAGTAAAACAGGTTGTAGAAATACAATAGCGGAAAATAGCCCAGCAGGCATATATTGAAGGCCAACAGTTTGTAATCCGTAAAATATAATGATGTTAAGCAAAGAAGAAATTACGTATAAATGCCAAGTTTCTTTTAAATGTAATTCTTTGTATTTTGGTAAAGCGAAAAGGAGTAAAATGAATCCCCCAATTAAAGTTCGAACGCCTGCAAATAAAACAGGTGGTGTAAAATGCAGGGCAAACTTAGATAAAGGCCAATTGATTCCCCACATGAAAACGAGAAAGGTAAGGATTATGGCCGTCTTAGTTCGAGAAAGCTGTGTCACTGAAA
Source organism: Bacillus sp. TE9106W (assembly GCF_054062215.1). Classification (NCBI taxonomy): domain Bacteria; kingdom Bacillati; phylum Bacillota; class Bacilli; order Caryophanales; family Bacillaceae; genus Bacillus; species Bacillus sp. TE9106W. The sequence goes on along the minus strand of NZ_JBSSFA010000003.1, from coordinate 327,837 downwards.
GACCTCCTTGTTGTTATTCATTTCACTATGATATGATATCGACTGTAATAAATAAAATGAATCTTTTTTATGAGGAGTATAAGTGAATAGTTATGACCATTACACAACTACAAGTATTAATAAAAACTGTTGAGTTAGGTAGTTTTACGAAGGCTGCTCGGGTGTTAAATATGACGCAACCAGCTGTAAGTCATGCCATTTCAAGTGTTGAGTCAGAATTAGGAGTTACGATTCTTATACGTGATAAACGAAAAGGATTAATCGTTACGGATGTAGGAAACAGAATTCTTGTACATATTAGAGAGATTTTGAACGGTGTAGAGAAGATCGAACAAGAAGTTGCGATGGAGAAAGGGCACGAAGTTGGGACGATTCGAATTGGGAGTTTTCCGAGTGCTTCTGCACATTTCTTACCAAAAATGATAAACCTTTTTAAGGAGAAGTATCCGAACTTAGAAGTCGTTCTTTGTGAAGGAACGATTAAAGAAGTTGAAGAGTGGTTAGTATCGAGGGTTGTTGATATAGGAATTGTAATTTTGCCTAATAAAGAGATGGAGATTGTCCCATTAACGAAGGGGAAAATGGTTGTTATTTTAAGGGAGGATCATCCTCTTTGTAAGAAGGACGCTATTACAATTAGTGATCTAGAGAATGAACCGATCATATTATGTAAGGGCGGATACGAACCACCCATTATTGATATGTTTAAACAAGCAAACGTACCACTTCGGGCTGAGTATATAATTTCGACAGTTACTACAGCTTTAAATATGATTCAAGAAGGATTAGGGCTCGCAATTTTGGCTGAGTTATCTTTGACGAGTTTACCAAAGAATATACAAACGAGAGAATTGGAACCACAAGTATGGAGAGAAATTGCTTTAGCTGTACCTTCATTAAAGGATTCTTCAATCGCTGTGCAGCTATTTATTGAAGAATTCCAATCGCTATTTGCAGAATGAAAATAGGTGTCTCATATATCATAATGGGACACTTTTTAATTTGTTTATAAAAAATCTATGAAAAGGATTGACTTATCTTCTTGTTGTAACTATAATGATTACATCGAGGTGGTGATTACGATGAAAATTAGTAGCCGCTTTTCCATAGCTGTTCATATTTTATCAATTTTGAAAAACAATCCATCTTCACTTTGTACTTCAGACTATATGGCTGAGAGTGTCAATACAAATCCAGTAGTCATTCGTAAAATTATGTCGTACTTGAAACAAGCTGGCTTTGTTTACGTAAATCGTGGACCGGGTGGCGCGGGATTACTAAAGGATTTACATGGAATCACATTGTTAGATGTGTATCATGCAGTGAACGTAGTCGAAGAAGACAAGCTATTTCATATTCACGAGCAACCGAATCCAGATTGTCCAATTGGGGCGAATATTCAAGCGGTGTTAGAAATTATTTTAATTCAAGCACAATCCGCGATGGAAGAAGTTTTGAGAAATATTACGATGGGGCAGTTGTTTGAAACTTTGCAAGAAAAAATGAATGCTTAAATCATATTTATATTTTTTTATCATTAATGTAACTGATTTGATTACAACGATAAAGGTAAGGTGTAAAAGTTATGACTGTAAAAATGAAAGTATACTCAGATTTTATATGTCCATTTTGTTTTTTAGCAAAAGGTCCATTAGATGAGGTAGCGAAAGAGAAAGATGTAGAGATTGAATGGATGCCATTTGAATTACGTCCAAGTCCATATTCAAAAATAGATCCATGGAATGAGCCAGAAAAATTAGGTTCATGGGATGCTTTCATTCTTCCGACAGCGAAGAAGTTAGGAATTGATATGCGTTTGCCGCGTGTTTCTCCGCATCCATATACACATTTAGCTTTCGAAGGGTGTCAATTTGCGAAAGAACGTGGACTAGGTAATGAGTATCATCACCGCGTATTCACAGCATTTTTCCAAGAAGAGCAAAACATTGAAGATATTGATGTGTTAACAAAATTAGCGGTAGAAGTAGGACTTCCTGAGGCGGAATTTAAAGATGCTTTAGTAACTCGTAAATATAAAGAAAAACATCAAGAAGCAATTCAGCACGCATATGATGAAGCGAATATTATGGCTGTTCCAACTGTCATGATTGGAGATGAAGTCATTCAAGGGCTTGCTAGTAAAGAAACACTAGAAAGGGTCATTGATAAAGAAATTGAAAAGGATAAAACAAATTCATTTGAAGGTATGCAATGTAATACCGATGGATATTGCTAATTCGCTTGTTATGAAATAACAAAATAAATTATAAAACAAACATTTGGAGGAATTAAAATGTCAGCAACTACAACAAACTTAAAAGAAGCAATCGTGAACCGCCGTTCCATTCGTAAAGTAACAAAAAACGATGCAATTACGAAAGAAAGAATTGAAGAATTGTTAAAAACAGCTTTACACGCACCAACATCTTTCAATATGCAAAGTGGTCGTATGGTTGTATTAATGGATGGAGAGCATGAAAAGTTTTGGGATATCGTTAAAGAAACACTAAGAGCCCGCGTACCAGCAGAAAACTTTGAAGCGACTGTAGAAAGACTAAAAGGTTTTCATGCAGGTGTAGGAACAGTTCTATTCTTTGAAGATCAAGCAACTGTAGAAAAAATGCAAGAAAATGCCCCATTATACAAAGATCAGTTCCCATTCTGGTCTCATCAAGGAAATGCGATGTTACAACATACTGTGTGGATGCTATTATCTGCTGAAGGAATTGGGGCGTCATTACAACATTACAACCCAATCGTAGATGTTGAAGTGAAAGAAACTTGGAACATTCCAGCAGAGTGGAGCTTAGTAGGTCAAATGCCATTTGGTGAACCAAACGAACAACCAGCAGAAAGAACGTTCTTGCCTACTGAAGATGTAGTGAAATTTTATTAAGAAATACAATATGTAACGAGAAGGAAGCTGTGCTTAAGAACAGCTTCCTTTTTTGTAGTGGTGTTAATTTATGCGCATTTAGGGAAGAAATATAAGAAATAATCCGGTGAGAAGGGAAGTAGAAAAATGAATGATGAGAAAAAATATACAGTGGTAGGTACTGATGTTGAGGAAGTAAAGCGTTTAAATAAAAATTCAGGGTTAACGTATAATCAAGTGAAAGAAATGTTAGCAAAGCAAATGCAAAAAAAGAAGTAATTAGATTGAAATCTTTCATTTTTTCATTTAGCATTTTGATTGGAGAGAGTTAAGTAAAAGGTAACTCTCTTTTTCGTATAAAGAAGCACCTTATAGAGTGGAGGAAGCAACATGAAGAAATGGGTGAAGGTAACGCTGTCTATCGCTGGAGGTATAGTCTTAGTAGCATGTGCCGGCGGATATTACGTGTATAAAAATTATTTTCCAAAGGAACCTGAGCGTATTGTATATGATAAAGAAAGAGTGCTACAACCAATACATAATCAGCTTAAAGGGGTCAATATAGAAAATGTAAAGATAAAAGAAAAAGAAGTTGTAAATGCGACTGTAGATGAGCTTCAAAAAATGATTGATGATGGAAAATTATCATATGAAGAATTAACGAGTATTTATCTCTTTAGAATACAAGAACATGATCAAAATGGAATAACATTAAATTCTGTTACAGAGATAAATCCTAATGCGATGGAAGAAGCAAGAAAGTTAGATCAAGAGCGAGGTAGAAATAAAAAGTCGAATTTATATGGTATTCCTGTCGTTGTAAAAGATAATGTGCAAACGGAAAAAGTGATGCCGACTAGTGCAGGAACTTATGTATTAAAAGATTGGATTGCAGATCAAGACGCAACAATTGTGAAGCTGTTGAAAGAAGAAGGGGCATTTGTTTTAGGAAAAGCGAATATGTCTGAGTGGGCAAATTATTTATCTTTTACAATGCCAAGCGGGTATAGCGGGAAGAAAGGACAAAATTTAAATCCGTACGATCCGATTACATTCGATACTTCAGGATCAAGTTCAGGATCTGCTACAGTAGTTGCAGCAGATTTTGCACCGCTTGCAGTCGGAACAGAAACGACAGGATCGATTGTAGCACCCGCAGCGCAGCAATCAGTAGTTGGGTTACGTCCATCTTTAGGTAGGGTAAGTAGAACAGGAATTATTCCGTTAGCTGAAACTCTTGATACAGCAGGACCTATGGCAAGAACGGTAAAAGATGCAGCAACGTTATTTAATGCAATGATAGGTTATGACGAAAAAGATGTTATGACAGAAAAAGTGAAAGATAAAGAAAGAATTGATTATACAAAGGATTTATCAATAGATGGATTAAAAGGGAAAAAGATAGGGCTTCTTTTTTCTGTAGACCAACAAGATGAAAATAGAAAAGAAGTAGCAGAAAAGATTAGAAAAGACCTTCAAGATGCAGGTGCGATATTAACTGATTATATTCAGTTAAACAATGGGGGTGTAGATAATTTACAAACATTAGAATATGAGTTCAAGCATAATGTAAACGACTATTTTTCACAGCAAAAGAATGTACCGGTAAAATCGTTAAAAGAGATTATAGCGTTTAATAAAAGAGATAGTAATAGACGAATAAAATATGGACAAACATTAATTGAGGCGTCTGAAAAATCTACTATAACGAAAGATGAGTTTAAAAAAGTAGTGCAAACGAGTCAAGAAAATGCAAAAAAAGAGCTGAATAAATATTTAGTAGAAAAGGGTTTAGACGCTTTAGTTATGATTAACAACGAGGAAGTTCTTCTATCCGCTGTAGCTGGCTATCCAGAATTAGCGGTGCCAGCAGGATATGATAACAATGGAGAGCCAGTAGGTGCAGTATTTGTCGGGAAACAATTCGGTGAGAAGGAACTGTTCAATATTGGATATGCGTATGAACAGCAGTCTAAAAATAGAAAACCACCTAAACTGTAAAAGGTTAAACGAAAAAAAGAGCTCAACTGAAGTAAGTAGGTGGGCTAATATAAATAGAATCTAACAATATAAAAAGAAAAAAAGGATTCTTTCTAATTAGTAAGAAAGATTGTCTATAGAAGTTCATAAAATGTAATATATTCAATTTCCATCCATTGAAGGGGGAGGTTAAATCTTAATGAATGAAGTGAAAAATTTTTTTCGAAGTAGAGGGTTTCAACGGTTTCTCGTTTTAATAATATTAGCGCTTGTATTATATGGATTAAAAAGTATGATCAACTTAATATTAATTACGTTTATACTGACATTTTTAATGGATCGATTTCAACGTTTTATTTCAAAGAAATTGAAAGTGAACCGGAAAATTGTTATCGCCTGTTTGTATATCATATTAGTTTCCTTTATTGGCACGACATTGTATAAATATTTACCTGTGTTAACGATACAAATTTCGCAATTGATTTATCAATTTAAATTGTTTTTTCAAAACCCGCCTGATAATGAAATCATTAAATATGCACTTTCGACAATTAACGGAATGGAAGTATCAAAGTATATAGAACAGGGTGTAGATGTCATCTATCAATCGATAGCAAATATAGGGAAGGTAAGTTTACAAATATTATTGTCTCTCATATTAAGTCTCTTTTTCTTATTAGAAAAAGAGCGTATTATTACCTTTACTTCTAAATTTAAAGAGAGTAAGCTAAAGATTTTTTATGAGGAGATTGCATATTTTGGCGAAAGGTTTGCAAGATCGTTCGGTAAAGTAATTGAAGCACAGTTTTTAATTGCGGTTGTAAATTGTATTCTTACTGTTATTGCATTAATTGTTTTAGGATTTCCGCAGCTTCTCGTATTAGCTGTTATGATTTTTCTACTAGGGTTGATTCCAGTTGCAGGTGTGATTATTTCTTTATTTCCACTTTGTATCATTGCTTATAACGTAGGCGGAGTTATATACGTTGTGTACATACTTGTGTTCATTACAGTCATCCATGCTCTTGAAAGTTATTTTTTAAACCCGAAGTTTATGTCTGCGAAAACAAATTTACCAATCTTTTATACATTTATGATTCTCATTTTTTCAGAACATTTCCTTGGAATATGGGGGCTTATTATCGGGATACCAATCTTCATCTTTTTATTAGATGTACTTGATGTAAATAATGAGGAATCAATTAAAAAGTAATAGGAAACAACCGATGTTTTCAAGGGACGAATAGATCGGTTGTTTGTATCCTGAAAAATCTTAATTGACAGTAGTTAATCAATAGTAAGGGTGGAAAGCGACTGATTAAAGGATTCACTTTATTCTTTCTTAGTGGGTGGAACTTTAATGAATTTATTTACAATTAAAGCTATAATAACAGCGATAAAAAGAAATAATGCGATTATGCCAATTCCCATACCTGCCCATCCACCGATAAGGAAGATACTTATCGGTATTGTTAATAAGCATATAATAAGTAGTATGAATCCAAGGTTTTTATCATATTTTTGAGTCGGAAATAGAGTCCTGATAATTAAGAAGAGGAAAAGTATTAAGAAGGAAGCAGCCAATAAGAGGATTATAATTGTCCAAGAGTCATTCATAAAATCACTCCTTTCTATTATGGATAATATTAACATTTATCGTAAGGAAGGGATAGTCAAAATAAAAAGCAATCCAAAAAATTTTGGATTGCTTTTTCACATATATGATTAAAGAACAGGAGCCATTGTTTCTTTCAACACTTGAACTGAGTGATCGAATTTTAATTCTTCGTCTTCACTTAATTCTACTTCTAAAATTTCACGCACACCGCCGCGATTTAAAACAGCAGGTACACCGATATACACATCTTTTTGACCGTATTGCCCTTCTAAATATGCCGAAACAGTTAATACACTATTTTCGTCGTTTAAAATTGCCTTAGTAACGCGTAGAAGTGACATACCAATACCATAGTATGTTGCACCTTTTCGTTCAATAATATGGTAAGCTGCATCACGAACGTTTATGAAGATTTTGTCTAAATCTTCTTGATTATACGTATTGTCTTTTTCAAGCAGTGTTTGTAGTTTTTGAATACCAACTGATACGTGACTCCAAACAGGAAGTTCCGTATCACCATGTTCTCCGATAATATAAGCATGAATATTGTGTGGACCAATATTGAAGTACTCACCTAACATATAGCGGAAACGAGCAGAATCAAGTGTTGTACCAGAACCAATTACGCGTTCTTTCGGTAAACCAGATTCTTTCCAAGTTACGTAAGTTAAAATATCGACAGGGTTAGTTGCGATTAAGAAGATACCATCAAATCCGCTATCCATAATACTGCGCACGATTTGTTTAAAGATTTTTGCATTTTTCTCAACTAAATCTAAACGTGTTTCGCCTGGCTTTTGTGGTAATCCAGCCGTAATGACTACAAGGTCAGCATCTTTACAATCTTCGTAGCTACCTTTCCATACTCTAGTTGGAGCTGGAGCAAATGGAACGGCATGACTTAAATCCATCGCTTCTCCTTCAGCTTTTGCTTCGTTTACATCAACTAAAACAAATTCTTCAGCTACAGCTTGGTTAATCATGCAGTAAGCATAACTACATCCAACTGCTCCTGTTCCTACTAATACAACACGGTTAATACCTTTTTTCATTTCAAAATTCCTCGCAATTTCATTGATTTTATTATGTAAGATAATACGTCTTACTTCTATAGATTCATATCTAGTTTATTACATTTTATAAAAGATATTCAAGGATTTGAAAATGTATCCGTGCAATTTCTTGCATAAAACATAGGAAGTAAGTTAACCGAATATAATGCAATAAAATCCTTTATTGAAGGGGAAAAGGCCATGATGCAGCCATTAACGATGGAAAGAATGCTTCATATTATTAATATGGGGCTCGTTAAAACGAAAAATCCAAAGCAGATTATTATTGTTGGTGCAGGGATTTCAGGGTTAGTTGCAGCATCGTTATTGAAAGAAGCAGGACATAATATAACAATTTTAGAAGCAAATAATCGAATAGGCGGAAGAATATATACGATCCGTGAACCGTTTAGCAGAGGTTTATATTTTAATGCAGGGCCAATGCGAATTCCTGATACACACGAGTTAACTTTAGCTTACATTCGTAAATTTAAATTACCGTTAAATCTTTTTATAAATAAAACCGCTTCAGATATTATTTATACGAATAATATTAAAACGAGATTGAGCATATTCGAAAAAAATCCAAGTATACTTGGATATCCAATTTTGGAGAGCGAAAAAGGTAAAACAGCAGAAGAATTAATGTTAGTAGTATTAGAACCCATACTAAATTTTATAAAAAAAGATCCTAATAAAAACTGGATTATCGTTGAAAAAAAGTATAAAACATATTCGCTTGGCTCATTTTTAACTGAATATTATTCAGACGGTGCAATAGATATGATCGGTGTGCTTCTTGATATGGAAGCGTATATGGGAATGTCTTTAATTGAAGTATTACGAGAAATGGTCTTCTTTACTTCAACGACGAAATATTATGAGATAACGGGTGGGATGGATGCATTACCAAAGGCATTTTTATCGCAGTTAAATGAGAATATATTTATGTGGTATAAGGTTGAAAAAATTATACAAGAAAATAGCAAAGTGATGATGCAAGTAAACTATGAACAAACTATAGAAAGATTTATAGTTACAGGTGATGTTGCAATTGTTACCATCCCATTTTCAGCTTTACGTTTTGTTGAAATTCAGCCTTACAATCTATTCTCTTATTATAAAAGACGAGCAATTCGTGAATTAAATTATATTGCTGCAACGAAAATTGCGATAGAGTTTAAAAGTAGATTTTGGGAGAAAGCGGGACAGTGTGGCGGTAAATCTATTACCGATTTACCTATACGGTTTACATATTATCCGAGTTATGGTATTCATACACCAGGGGCAGCTACCGTTTTAGCAAGTTATACGTGGGCAGATGAGGCGTTAACATGGGATAGTTTACCGGATAGAGAACGCATTCGTTACGCATTAAAAAATTTAGCAGAAATATACGGTGACATCGTCTATAGTGAGTTTGTTACGGGAACATCTTTTAGCTGGAGTCAAAATCCGTATTCTTGCGGTGCATTTACAGCTTTTGAACCAGGTCAAGAGCTCGAGTTATTTCCTTATATTACACCACCATCTGGAAAAGTGCACTTTGCAGGAGAGCATACGACATTAACACATGGGTGGATGCAAGGAGCGATTGAGTCTGGGATTAAAGTTGCTCATGAAGTAAACGAAAAGTGAACATATATTTACAAATCACGACTCTTTTAATAAAATAATAAATATAAATCGTAATTATTACGCTTTGAATACGCTTGAAATAAAGAAATGGATGGTCGATCAAATGAATAAAGTAGAAATTCATATATTAGGTGGTTTTTTAGGTAGTGGAAAATCAACATTATTACAAAATTTATTGTTAGCAGAAAAAAAGAAGAATAGAAAAGTTGCAGTATTAATGAATGAAATTGGTGAATACTCGGTAGATACCGATATTATTGGAAAAGAGAATGTTTTAAGGGAACTTCTGAAAGGATGTATTTGTTGTACGCTAAAAGAAGAGCTTGAAATACAGTTGCATTCGTTATATCAACAAGAAAGACCAGATGTCATTTATATAGAAACGACAGGTGTTGCGCACCCAATTGAAGTGTTAGATGCATGTGTATCACCAATTTTAGCACCTTTCTTAGAAGTGAAATCAATAGTAGTCGTTTTAGATGCAGTAAGGTGGTTAAATCGAAGAGTATTAAGTGCAAACGTTCAGCAATTATTACATGAGCAATTGAAGTTTGGTAGCCACATTTTAATTAATAAATCAGATTTACTAACATTTGCGGATAAGAACAAAGTAATTGAAGAAGTGAAAGCAATAAATAATCATGCCAAATTGTTTGAAACACAATATTGTAATATTTCTTTAGAAGACATAGAAGAAGCTGAATTTACGAATGATGGGGAACATGAAACACTACATGTAAAACAGCATTTACATATACAAACGATGACATATCAATTTACGAAATCGATTGAGCAAGATAAATTATACGAATGGCTTTCGAATTTACCAGATAGTATTTATCGTGTGAAAGGTTTTGTGAAATTTCATGGAAATAAATACCCGCACCTATTCCAATATTCATTTGGCGTACCAACTTTATTGGAACAAGACTTCGGTTTCCCGACGAACTTGGTAGTGATAGGGGAAGGGCTAGATAAGAAACAATTGGCTGAAGGGTTAGGGAAAGTAGAACTTAACTCGAATTAAGGTGAAAAGACTAACTTAAAAAATAAGTTAGTCTTTTTGTATGGTCATTACTGAAATGAAACAGTATTTTCAATTGGATTGCAGAATATATATTGATTGTATGTCCGTTTCCATTACATAGGAAGGTGATTATATATTTGTGCCGAATGTAGAGGGTACTACAAGAGTTTTCCATTATCTATCGAATTAGTTAGTCATGATTACGGACAGGGGATTTTGGCGTGTTTGATTCTATCAGAAAGTAAAGTATGGGGAGGATCACAATGTCGATGAAAAAACGTAAATGGCTAAGAGTGATGGCTACTGGTTGTGTTTTAGGTTCACTATTAATAACGGCAGCTTGTTCAGGAAAGAAAACAAGTACAGAGGATGAGAAAACGATTAAGGTAGGTGTTCTTGCATCATTAACAGGTCCATTAGAATCATATGGAAAACAAACAGTGAACGGATTTGAATTAGGATTAGACTATGCGACGGATGGAACTGGGAAAGTGGAAGGGAAGAAGATTAAATTTGTTGTAGAAGATACGGAAACGAAAGCTGATGTAGCAGTTAAAAAAGCTACGAAATTATTAGAAGAAGAGAAAGTTGATTTTTTAGTCGGATCGTCTAGTTCAAGTGATACATTAGCGGTTTTACCACTAGCTGAAGAGTACGAAAAAATAATGGTTGTAGAACCAGCAGTGGCGGATAGTATTACCGGAAATAATTGGAATAAGTATGTTTTTAGAACAGGAAGAAGCTCTTCGCAAGATGCGATTGCAGGAGCAGCTGCAATCGCAAAAAAAGGTGTAAAGATTGCGACATTTGCCCCAGATAACGCTTTTGGTCGTGAAGGGATTGCTGCATTTAAAGCTGGAGCGAAGAAATTAGGTGCAAATATTGTAAACGAGCAATATGCAGATACAAATTCGACTGACTTCACTGCAAATATTCAAAATATCATTAGTTCAAAACCAGATTATTTATTTATCGTTTGGGCAGGGGCAAATTCACCTTGGAAACAGTTGAAAGATATGAATGTGGAAGCACAAGGTATTAAAATTTCTACGGGTGCACCAGATATACCGGCATTAAAAACGATGGATGCATTAGTAGGAATGCAAGGCTTTTCTGTTTATTATCATACACTCCCGAAAAATAAGGTGAATGATTGGTTAGTGGAAGAACATAAAAAACGATTTAATGGTACGGTGCCAGATTTATTTACAGCAGGTGGAATGTCAGCGGCAATTTCTATTGTAGAAGCTTTAAAGAAATCAAAAGGAGATACAGATGTAGATACGTTGATTAAGAAAATGGAAGGAATGGAATTTGATACACCGAAAGGAAAGATGAAGTTTAGAGAAAAGGATCACCAAGCGATGCAGACGCTGTATTCTATCACGTTGAAAAAGCAAGATGGTGTTGACTATCCAGTGCCAGTGTTAGAGCGAGAATTAACGATGAAAGAGACAGAGCCACCAGTTCAAAATAAATAGACTGAATTTTCTGTTGTTTTTGTATAAAGAGGGGATTCCCTCTTTATACGTATTTTTTTCATACTTAAAGCTTTAAAGGGGGGGTTTCATGACGCATTTGCTTGAAACGAAAAATCTTAGCGTATCTTTTGGTGAACATCACGTTATTAAGGATGTGAATGTAACAGTACAAAAAGGAAAGCTTATTTCCATTATTGGACCAAACGGTGCAGGAAAGACAACATTATTTAATTTACTTAGTGGACAAATTCCTCCAACGAAGGGTGAAGTATATTTTAAAGGACAAGACATTACAAAGTTATCAATTTCAGATCGAACACGCTTAGGAATCGGTCGCTCTTTTCAGCTTACAAACATATTCCCAGAATTAACGGTACTTGAAAATGTCCGTTTAAGTGTTCAATCATTCGTACAAGATTACTATAGTTTTTTCCCGAGTCCAGCAAAATTAAAGCAACAAGTTGGAGAGGCGAGACGTTTCTTAAAAACAGTATTACTTCATGAGAAAGAGAACGTATTAGCGAAAGATTTGGCACATGGAGAGAAAAGAAAGCTAGAACTTGCGATGTTATTAGCTTTAAAAACGGATGTGTTATTACTTGATGAGCCGACTGCAGGTATATCGGTTGAGGAGGTACCGGCTATTTTACAAGTGATTGAAAATATTAAAAAACATCCAGAGAGTACGATTGTACTGATTGAACACAAAATGGATATGGTACTAGGTTTGTCAGACCATCTTATCGTTTTATTCCATGGAGAACTATTGGCTGAAGGATTACCCGAAGAGATTATGAAAGATGAGCGTGTACAAAGTGCTTATTTAGGGGGATTATATAGTGGCACTATTACAAGTGAATAATATAGAGACGTATTTAGATCAGTTTCATATTTTACAAGGGGTATCGCTTACTGTTGAGAAAGGGACGATTACTGTACTGTTTGGGAGAAATGGGGCAGGAAAGACTACGACATTACGTTCGGTTATGGGATTTCACCATATCGCACATGGTGAAATTTATTATGATCGTACACAAGTAAATGGATTATCTACACATTTAATTTCAAGAAAAGGAATAGGGTATGTACCAGAAAATCAGGGTATTTTTCACGATCTGACAGTAGAAGAAACATTCGCTCTTGCTAGAGGTAAGGGTGAAGAAGCGGAAGAAAAAATAGAATGGATGCTTGAACTATTTCCAGATTTAAAGCAATTTTGGCACAAAAAAAGCGGACTCTTAAGCGGGGGACAGAAGCAAATGTTAGCAATTTCAAGAGCATTTATTAATAGTGATGGTTTACTACTTATTGATGAGCCGAGTAAAGGCTTGTCTCCTATTATGATAGAAAAATTAATGATAGCTATTTTGAAAATGAAGGAGAAAACAACAGTTTTACTCGTTGAACAAAATTTTATGATGGCTAGTCAAATTGGTGATTACTTTTATATTATGGATAATGGAAAAATTGTTCATAACGGTTTTATGCATGAATTAAAAGAGGATAAGGAAATGTGTCAAAAATATTTAGGAATCTCTTAACATGAATCCGGGGTGAGAAGGATGGATGTGTTAATCAATTTATTTGTAAATGGGATTTCAACAGGGATGCTCATTTTTTTATTAGCGTCAGGTCTTTCGCTTATTTTCGGTTTAATGAGTGTTCTAAACTTTGCACATGGTGGTTTATTTGCGTGGGGAGCCTTTACAGGTGTTTGGTTATTTAATATGACAGGTAGTTACGTATTAGCGTTAACTGGAGCAATAGCTATGGGGATGTTTCTTGGCTTCATTTTAGAAAGATTCCTTATTAGACCGGTGTATGGAAATCATGTTCGCCAGCTTCTTGTGACACTTGGAGGAATGCTTGTACTAAGTGAATGCATTAAAGTATTTTGGGGCCCTAATCCAATTGGTGCAAAATTACCGTTATGGCTACAGGGAAGTTTTACATTCGGAGGCGTTATATTAATTAAATATCGTCTATTTGTTATTTTAATTGGGATTATCATTTACGTTGCCTTACTAGTATTGCTCAAAAAAACAAAGATAGGTCTTATGATACGAGCTGGTGTAATGGATAAAGAGATGGTTCAAGCGCTCGGTATTAATGTAAAAGCGATATTTTCTTTCGTCTTTTTATTAGGAGCAGGGATGGCTGCCTTAGGTGGCTTCTTATTAGCACCATACTCAGGTGTTATTTTTGCCGAGATGGGTATGCAGTATGCAATTTTAGCGTTCATAGTAGTAATTATTGGAGGGTTAGGGAGCGTACAAGGTTCAGCAATCGCGTCTTTAATTGTCGGATTAGCTGGTGCTTTTACAGCGTATTTTATACCGGATTTATCACTTGCAATCAATATGTTAATGCTACTGTTTTTCTTAATCGTGAAGCCAAATGGACTTGTTGGTGAAAAGGGGTGAAATGGTGAACAGCACATCAAATCGAATTAAAGTATACTTCGGAGTATGCATGCTCATTTGTTTAAGTGTATTTCCATTCGTAAATGATTCACGGAGCTTGTTAATTTTGTTCACTCAAATCTTCATCTTTGCTATTTTTGCAATGAGTTTTGATGTATTGCTTGGGTATACAGGGATTGTATCGTTTGGTCATTGTATGTTCTTTGGAATAGGAGCATATGGCGTAGCGCTTTTATTTGATCGGCAAGGAGTATCCATAACGAACTTTTTAATAGGGATAATAGCTGCAATTATCATTTCAGCAATGGTTAGTTATATAATCGGTTTGCTTTCTTTACGGCTGAAAAGTCATTTTTATGCAATGTTAACACTTGCTATTTCACAGTTGTTTTTCGTACTTGCTGAAAAATGGCGTGGGCTCACTCACGGAGGGGATGGTTTTACATTTGGTGTACCAGACGTATTCCGTGATCGCTTTACGTTTTATTATGTAACACTTATATGTTTACTTATCATTTTTGTTCTGTTACGTCTTTTCACAAAATCTTCTATTGGAAAAGTATTAAAGGCAATTTCACAAAATGAGCAACGTGTTGAAGCACTAGGATATAAAGTTCTTCACTATAAAATTATTGCTAGTGTTGTTGCAGGAGTAGTAGCTGCGATAAGCGGTGGTTTATTTGTTATTACTTTACGATTTGTTAATACAACTGTATTTTCAATTGAAATGACATTAAATGCATTATTGATGACGATGATTGGAGGCGTTGGAACGTTAATTGGAGCAATTGCTGGAGCTGGAATTATTGAATCCCTAAAATATTATTTATCAGAACTAGCTACAGAGTATCCGATTTTTGAACGATGGACAATTATTCTTGGTTTACTGTACATTATCGTATTGCTAGTTTTCCCGAAAGGATTAGTTGGCACGGTAAAGGGTTTGAAGAATATGAAACGGAATAAGAAGGAGAAAAGTGCAGAAGTGGAGCAAAACGTGTGAAAAATCGATTGTATAAAATATGAAAATCCCTCTTTTAGATTCGTAAAGGAGGGATTTTTTATTAATTAAATAATTCATCAGGGATGTGTTTTAAAGAGTTTTGATTTGTGAAAAAATGGACAGTTAATTTCTCAATTTGAACATCTTCAATTGGTACCAATTTATCATTATTAATCGGTAAAAAGGCTATGCCTTTTCCGTCCTGAATATACTCTTCCATAAGCGAATAAGAATCTAGTTGTTGAAGTTGACGCTGAGATAAATTATTTTCTTTTAGAAATTGAATGGTCTTATTTCTAAAAGGGCACTTTTTGTCATTGCTAACGAAGAAGAGTTCCTTTGAATAGTCAACAGTACACTTTTCTATCGCTTTTAATAAACCGATAGAAATTGAAGTGGAAAATACTTTTTTAAACGCTGTGTCCGGGTAATCCTCATAAGTAATGACCATATCAACTTTTTGTTGCTGCAGTAATTTTTGCAAATGACTACTATTTTCTACATATATTTGATAATTCCTGAAATTTTCTTTAATGCGCTTACTTACATAATTAGTCAAAATCGATTGTGACGTCGCGATTATATAAGAAGAACCACACATTTTAATTTTATCTTTCGCTTCTTCTACTAGCGTTAATATTTGATTTGTGTAGTCTAGTAAAATGTCACCAGAAGGTAACAACGAAACGCCTTTGTTATCTCTATGTAGTAAAGGTGTTTCTAATTCTAGTTCTAATTTTTTGATTCGCTCAGTTACGTTTGGTTGAACATATCCTAACTCTTTCGCAGCTTTACTAATAGAACCTTCGCTAGCTACAGTTTTGAATATAATAAGATCATTTATTTCCATTTATCACAGCTCCTTATACGATATCATTATAAATGATACCAAGCATAAGTTATACCTATTTTACGTTAGTCAGTCATCGCTTTATCATTATGTATATAGGATAGAAAGTGAGTGATAAACATGATTGGAATGCAATATAAGGTCATTTTGCCAAAGGATTATGACATGGAGATTATAAAAAAAAGGGTAAAGGATAATGGGCATAAAACGGATGGCTTTCAAGACCTAAATTTTAAAGCTTATTTAATTACTGAGGCAAGTAAAGACGGAAATTTCTGTAACTGTTATGCGCCTTTATATATTTGGAATGGTCATGAAGGAATGAACAAATTTATCTTTGAAGGGTATTACGATAATATTTTACAATCGTTTGGGTGGCAACAAATAAATATAGGTGTTCCATTAGTTGTTAATTTAAGTGATGATTTTAAAAAGAGTAGATATGTTGTTGAATATGAAGGAAGTATTTTACAAAGCGAATCGTTGGTTGGTACGCAATTAAATATAAGAAATGAAAATGTACAAAACATAGAGAAATCTGTAGGAAATGTAATGGTTTATAATCCGGATAAATGGGGATATAGTAGGTTTAGTTTTTATAATGAAAAGCCTGAAATAGTAAAGGACAATGTTAGTATTTATGAGATTTTGCACATTTCACAATGATATCTTGTTGAATGCTAAATTAAGTAAAGGGGTGAAAATATATGCCTTTTGTGAATGTTTATTATCATGAAAATATATTAAATGAAGAAGAGTTGAAAAAGATAGGTGAATGTATTCATCTTTCATTAATTGAACATTTTAACATCCCTGAAAATGATTATTTTCAAATGTTTTTACCTTATCAACAAAATCAATTTTTATATGATCCATATTATTTATTAGAAAGAGGAGAAAAGAGAACAGAGAATATGATGTATGTTTCTATTACATGTGGACCGGGAAGAACGATAAAACAGAAAAGTGATCTGTATCAATCGATATCCTCGAAGGTTTCTGAATGTTCTAGTATAAAAAGTGCAAATATTTTTATTACGGTAAATGAGACATCTGCAGAAAATTGGTCATTTGGTCAAGGAATGGCACAATTGGTAAAAGTGAAGGGGGAGTGAAATGATGAATGAATCCATTGAATATTGTATTCAAGAGAAAATGAGAGAAAAGGCACCTGCATTTGCTCATTATAGTGAAAAAATATTGTTCGAGAAAGTGTGGCGGGATGACACTTTAACATTAAGAGGAAGGAGTTTATGTACAGTGTCGGTATTAATCAGTCTTGGTAATACAGAACAATTACCATTTCATTTGCGACTGGCAAAACAAAATGGAATTAAAGAAAATGAAATGATTGCATTAATAACACATATGGCTTTTTATGTTGGTTGGCCCAAAGCAGTAGGCGCTTTACATATAGCAATGAATGAAATGAAAAGTTAAGAATAACGATAAGAAAGAATTCATTTAAACATGAATTCTTTCTTATCGTTATGTATGCAATACTCTATCTAATGAGATATTTTTCACTTTTTCTCTTGCTTTTTTATCACTTGCGTAGTAAAGTGATAGTAAGATTCACGATAGGAAGTGATCAAACATGCGTGATAATACGATTGGATCATTAATATGGTTACGTTTAATACGATTTACGAATCAAAGTAATCAGATGTCAAATGAGTTTTTAAAACGTTTTGATTTAACGACTGCTCAATTTGATGTGCTGTTGCAAATACGTACGTATCAGCCACTAACACAAATGGAGTTAGCTGAAAAGGTAACTGTTACACAAGGCGGTATTTCTCGAATGTTAACTCGTCTTGAAAAAGAAGGATATATTGTACGAAAACAAGATTGGAAGACGAAAACAATTAGTCTTACAGAGCAAGGAGAAGCAGCTTTAGAGAGAGCATTGCCAGAGCAACTTGCATTTCAATCATCTTTTTTTGATGATGTATTAAATGAAGAAGAACAGAAAATATTATACGAGCTAATGACGAAAGTTCATAAGCATAGTGAAAAAAAAGAATTACCGAAAGAGTAATTTTTTTTACACCATCAATTGACTAATCAAGTGAAGTTATAGACAATAGGAAAATACATTTGACTTACAAACGTTTTTAAAAGAGAAACTAATAACACTTTATTAAAGGAGAGAGTAATGATGGAAAAATACCGTATGGATACAAGTAAAGGGATGGAGTTTGGATTATATTCGATTGGGGATCATGTTTTAAATCCGCATAATGGAGAGAAAATTAGTGCGGAACAAAGAATTCATGAATTAATTGAAACAGCTAAGTTAGCAGATGAAGCTGGACTTGATGTATTTGCTGTCGGTGAAAGTCATCAAACGCATTTTACAACGCAAGCTCATACAGTTATTTTAGGAGCTGTTGCACAAGCAACGAAAAATATAAAAATTGCAAATTCAGCAACGATAATAAGTACATCTGATCCGGTACGAGTATATGAGGACTTTGCTACAATTGACTTAATTTCTAATGGACGTGCAGAAATTGTGGCTGGTCGTGGATCACGTATTGGAGGATATAGTTTACTTGGTTATGACGTAAATGATTATGAAGAGTTATTTGAAGAGAAGATGGATCTTTTATTAAAAATTAATAAAGAGGAACATGTAACATGGAATGGACAGTTTAGAGCACCGCTTGCACATGCATCGGTTATTCCAAGAGCTAAAAATAATAATTTACCAATTTGGCGTGCAGTTGGTGGCCCACCAGCTAGTGCGATTAAAGCGGGACGCGCGGGTGTACCAATGATGATAACAACACTAGGTGGTCCAGCTATTAACTTTAAAGGATCAGTAGATGCTTATCGTGAGGCTGCTGCGCAAAGTGGATTTAATCCAGCAAGCTTACCAGTTGCAACAACGAGTTTATTTTATACAGCAAAAAATTCACAAGATGCATTTAATGAATACTATCCTCACATTAATGCTGGTATGCTTACACTGCGCGGTGGTGGATATCCGAAACAACAATTTACAAATGCAGTAGATTATCGTGATGCATTAATGGTTGGTAGTCCGCAACAAATTATTGAAAAAATGCTTTACCAATATGAATTGTTTGGACAACAACGTTTTATGGCACAAATTGATTTTGGTGGTGTACCACTTAATAAAATTGAGAAAAATATCGAACTAATTGCTACTGAAATTTTACCGGCTATTAGAAAACATACAGCAAAATAATTTGAAAAATACCGAGAGTCTAATCGATTCTCGGTATTTTTTTATGTATTGATTTAGTTTGAAAAAATGACAAAAAAACGAATTTTCAGTATAGAGAGAGGGTGTTTTCTATTTTTGAATAACATTATTTTGTGTTTGAATTTTAAAAATACATTTTTCTCTTGACAAAAAAACAACTAAAATCTCTGTTGATTTAGAGGACATTTTTTCAAGAAAAAGTCAAGTGTATAAAGAGAAAAACGATTGTTTTATTGATATGAAAGTAAGTCTTATATTTACAAAATACATTTTATTAATGAGAGGAATTTAATTCAAAAAAATGACAAAAGACATATTTCAGACAAAATGATGTCAATAATACGTCAAAAATCAGCTGAATTTACTATGCAGGTATATTATACAATTCGATTAACGGATAAAACACTACTGAAATAGTGAAAAGGTAAATTTTATGAGAAAGTTCTTTTGAAATTATCTTGAAAACTGAAAATTTATATTTTCTAAAAGTACATAAACAAATTTATCTTTCTATATTTCTAAGGATTGAGTTGTTTTATGAATACAACTCAATTGAAATTACGATATCAAAAATTATGAAGGAAGTGATTGTAGTATGGAAACGCTCGAATTGGCACGAATACAATTCGCATCAACAACGATTTTCCATTACTTTTTTGTTCCGCTGTCTATTGGTTTAGCTTTTATCATTGCGTTAATGCAAACGTTATATGTAGTAAAGGGACAAGAAATTTATAAGAAGATGACGAAGTTTTGGACGCAAATATTCCTTGTTAACTTTGCGGTAGGTGTAGTAACTGGTATTTTACAAGAATTCCAGTTTGGTATGAACTGGTCAACCTATTCACGCTTTGTAGGTGATGTGTTTGGTCCATCACTTGCGATCGAAGGTTTATTAGCATTTTTCATTGAGTCTACATTCTTAGGTTTATGGGTATTCGGTGAGGATAAATTACCGAAGCGCATTCACCTTTTATGTATTTGGCTCCTTTCAATTGGAACAATGCTATCAGCGTTTTGGATTTTAACTGCAAGTGCATTTATGCAATCGCCAGTAGGATATGAAATGGCAGCAGATGGACGTGCACAAATGAATGATTTCTTAGCAATTATTCAAAACCCACAATTATGGGTACAATTCCCGCATACAATTACAGCGGCAATTGCAACTGGTGCATTCTTTATTGCAGGTGTGAGTGCATGGAAAATAACGAAAGCGCAAGAAACTGAAGTGTTTAAAAAATCATTCCGCATTTCTATCATTGTTGGAACACTTACAACTGCGCTAGTATTATTCTTCGGTCATGCGCAAGCGCAACAATTAATTAAGACACACCCAATGAAAATGGCAGCAGCTGAAGCGTTATGGAATACGAGTGAGGATCCAGCGCCATTTACAGTATTTGCGAAAATTGATGCAGAGAAGCAAGAAAACTCGTTTGAAATTCAAATCCCTTATATGCTAAGTCTATTATCATATGATAAATTTAGCGGTCAAGTAGAAGGAATGAATCAAATTCAAAAGCAATATGAAGAAAAATATGGGCCTGGAGACTATATTCCACCAGTACACACTATGTTCTGGAGTTTTAGAGCGATGGTAATGAGTGGAACATTTATGCTTCTTCTAGGAGCATACGGATGGTTCTTATCAAGAAAAGATCGTTTAGTTGAAAAAAATTGGTATTTAAAAGTAATGGTGTATGCAATTGCACTACCGTTTATCGGTAATACAGTAGGATGGATTATGACTGAAATGGGACGTCAGCCTTGGGTAGTTTTCGGTGTTATGAAAACGGAAGATGCTGTATCTCCAAATGTTACGTTCGGAGAAGTATTATTCTCTTTAGTTTCATTCACATCACTATATTTAATTATAGGTGGAATTACTATTTATTTATTCGTTCGTACTATTAAAGGACATGAGAATAAGAAAGCGAAACAGGATTCTCAAAGCCATGATCCATTTGATAAGGAGGATGAGTATGTTATCTCTTAATGAGTTGTGGTTTATCATTATTGCAGTTTTATTCGTAGGCTTCTTTGTACTTGAAGGTTTCGATTTCGGTGTAGGTATAGTTTCAAGGTTTTTAGGGGAAAACGATTTAGAGAAAAGAATTTACTTAAATACAATTGGTCCATTTTGGCACGCGAATGAAGTATGGCTTGTTTGTGCAGGTGGAGCTATGTTCGCAGCATTCCCGCACTGGTATGCAACTTTATTTAGCGGGTTTTACATTCCGTTTGTATTTATGCTTCTCGCTTTAATTATTAGAGGTGTTTCCTTTAAATTCCGTGCGAAAATAGATAATCATAAATGGAAAGGTTTTTGGGATTGGGGTATGTTTTTAGGAAGTTTACTACCGCCTATCCTTTGGGGAGTTGCCATTGCTAACTTTATGGTAGGTATTCCAATTGATGAGACGAAAAATGCTGTAGGTGGATTCTTACAATTACTACATCCATTTGCATTACTTGGAGGAGTTATGTTCCTTCTGCTATGTATTGTTCACGGATTGCAATTCCTTACTATACGTACAACTGGTAAGTTAAGAGAACGTGCACGTATTGCTGCGTTGAAAATTGCACCGCTTGCAATTATAGCACTTCTAATTTTTGCCGGTGTAGGGTTATGGAAAACAGATATATTCACTGGTCATGGTACAGAGTGGATTATGGTTCCAATCGGAGCTTTTGTAGCATTATGTGCGTCAACATTATTAAATAAAAGAAGAAGAGATGGTTGGGCTTTCGTTATGACGAGTTTAACAATCATTTTACTAAGTGCGAGTGTGTTTGCTGGCATGTTCCCACGTGTCTTAATTAGCTCGTTAGGGTCAATATACGATTTAACAATTTATAATGCAGCATCGGGAGATTATGCACTAAAACTGATGACGTATTTTTCAATTGCTATATTGCCATTTGTTTTGGGAAGTCAAATATGGAGTTTCTATGTGTTTAGACAACCTGTTAAGTCAGATAAAGATTTGGAGTACTAATGAAAAGAAAAAGAGGACTTCCGTCGTACCCTGGTAGCCGAGTTTTATACGTAGTGTTAACAATCATTAGCATTTTAGAAGCTTTTAGTATTATTGCACAAACAGTGTTTTTAGCGCGGGCTATTACGTTTTTATTTCAGGGAGAAACAGTGCAATCTGTGTTAAATGAAACGGTTTATTTTGGAGTCGCGTTTGCAGTACGTCACATGCTAGTTCGAGTATCGCAAATATTAGTGGAACGTTTCGCTGAAAAAACAGGATCGCTACTGCGAAAACAATTAATAGAGGCGTATTTCACATTAGGTCCACGGTATGTTCAAACTGCTGGAACAGGTCATCTGGTTACCTTATCGATAGAAGGTATTGAGAAATTTAAAACATATATTGAATTAACAATTCCTAAAATGATTAGAAGTAGTATCGTACCGGGACTAATTGTACTATATGTTTTTACGCTAGATATTGAGTCTGGAATCATTTTAGTTGTAACGATTCCTATCGTAATTATATTTATGATTCTACTCGGATTAGCAGCGCAGAAAATGGCGGATAGTCAGTATGAGACATATCGTGTACTTTCTAATCACTTTGTAGATACGTTAAAAGGGTTAGAAACATTAAAGTATTTAGGTAAAAGTAAACAGCACGAAGGAAAGATTGAAAAGGTAAGTAAAAGATACAGAAAAGCAACGATGCGTACTTTGCGAGTTGCTTTTCTTTCTTCTTTTGCATTAGATTTCTTTACGAGTTTATCAATCGCATTTGTGGCAGTCGGATTAGGGATACGTTTAATAGATGGGACAATTGTACTATTGCCAGCCCTTACAATTTTAATTTTAGCTCCGGAATATTTTCTGCCAATTAAACAAGTTGGAGCAAATTATCATGCTACGTTAGATGGACAACTTGCAATGGAGCAAATAGAAAAGATTTTACAGCAACAAAAAGAAATAGGAAAGAAAGAATCTAATGTAGATTTAATATGGAATTCATCTAGTAACTTGAAATTACAAGATGTAAAAGTAAAGAGTGATGAATCTGAAAAAGCTATATTAGAGGGAATTGATTTTACTTGGAAAGGCACCGGCGCTATAGGTATAATTGGTGAAAGTGGGGCAGGGAAATCGACGTTAATTGACGTATTAGCAGGATTTTTAACTCCTTCGGGTGGAAAGCTGATCGTAAATGGTGTGAAAATTGACGGGTCTACTCGAGAAGATTGGCAAAAGAATATTGCTTATATTCCGCAGCAACCTTATATTTTTCCGCTTTCATTAAAAGATAACATTTCTTTCTATGAAACAAATACAACTGATGAAGAAGTGGAAAGCGTTATTAATGAAGTTGGTCTTCGTTCGCTTGTTACATCGCTTCCGAACGGGATGCACGAAAGAATTGGAGAAGGCGGACGTATGCTTAGTGGCGGACAAGAACAACGTGTCGCTATGGCGCGTGCACTTTTAAGTAAAAAGCCAATTATTTTATTAGACGAGCCTACGGCACATCTTGATATTGAAACAGAGTTTGAAATAAAGCAAGCGATGTTACGTCTGTTTGAAGGTAAGTTAGTATTTCTTGCAACGCATCGTCTTCACTGGATGAAACAGATGGATCATATTCTTATTTTAAATAAAGGGAAAATGATAGAAAGTGGAACGTATGAAGAGCTTTTAAAGAATGAGGCATTACATTTTCATAGGAAAGAGAGGGGATAGAGATGAGTAACTGGATTAAACCTTATATACAGCAAAATAAAGGTAGAATGACTGTAACTATTTTCCTTGGTCTTCTTGGAGTTAGTTCAGGTGCGATGTTACTTTTCATTTCAGGTTATTTAATCTCTAAATCTGCTCTTAGACCAGAAAATGTAATGGCTGTATATGTTCCTATCGTTGCAACACGTGCGTTTAGTATAGGACAAGCGGTATTTCATTATTTAGAGCGTTTAGTTGGACACGATGTCGTACTACGCATATTAGAAAAAATGAGAACGAAACTATATAGAATAGTAGAACCACAGGCGTTATTTTTCCGTTCGCGATTCCAAACGGGTGATATGTTAGGGGTATTATCCGAAGATATAGAGCATTTACAAAACCTATATTTACGTACAATATTTCCTAGCATATTAGCATTAGTTGTATATAGCATATTCGTACTTGTTATTGGTGCATTTGACGTAGTGTTTGCACTTATTGCAGGGTGTATGCTAGCGATTATCGTTTTTCTTCTTCCATTTATATCATTACTTTTAATGAAGAAACATCATGTTACTTTAAAGCAAGGAAGAAACCGTTTGTACCAACAACTAACAGATGCTGTTTTTGGATTATCTGATTGGCAAGCAAGTGGTAGAAAAGATGAATTCATTGATAAGTATGTAGAACAAAATGATCAGTTGTTAAAAATCGAGAAAAGAATGAAGCGCTGGAATCATATTCGGGACAGTATCATTCAATTAGTAGTAGGGATTGTAGTCATTTCAATGATCATATGGACTGGAAATGAGGCGGCAAGTGAACTGATTGCACCTACTATTATTGCGGCTTTCGTCTTAATGACGTTATCTGTCACAAACGCGCTTATTCCTCTTTCAGATGCCATCGATCGCATTCCATCGTATGTAGAATCTGCTCATCGTCTAAATCAAGTAGAAGGTAAAGATACTTTACAGTATGAAGAGGAATTACATGGAGATAAAGAGTATGTTGCATCAAAACATATAGATATTGAATTAAATCATGTATCGTATAGTTATCCAGATAGCAATGAATTTGTATTGAAAGATGTATCATTACAAATAAAAGCAGGGAAGAAAATCGCCATTTTAGGAAGAAGCGGAACAGGAAAATCAACTTTATTAAAACTGTTAACAGGTGCGCTAAGCCCATTACATGGTGAAGTTTTATTGAATAGTGAACATGCTCACACGAATCTTTTATCAAAATGTATTTCTGTATTGAATCAAAAGCCGCATTTATTCGATACGACAATTGGAAATAATGTGAGGATAGGCAAACCAGAGGCAACAGATGAAGAGATATGGAAAGCTTTAGAGAAAGCACAATTAGCTGCGCATATTGCTTCTCTTCCAGATGGATTACAAACGAAAATGCATGAGATGGGAAAAAGATTTTCTGGCGGGGAAAGACAACGAGTTGCTTTTGCAAGAACGCTAATGCAAGAAGCACCAATCATTGTACTAGATGAACCTACAATCGGTTTAGATCCAAAGACAGAATTATCTTTAATAGAAACAATGTTTTCTGCAACGGAAGAAAAGACAGTAATTTGGATTACGCACCATCTTGTAGGCATTGAGCATGTTGATGAAGTAATATTCCTTGATCGTGGTCAAATTGTGATGCAAGGTAGTCATGAACAACTTCTGAAAGAAAATGAGAAGTATCGACAGCTTTATGAACTTGATAAAGGAATATAGTTTCATTTAGTAGTTGATTTTTTAAAAGTATTCATTCTTCATAAAAAAGAATGAATGCTTTTTATTTATATCCCGCTATTTGCCGGGCAGTAAAACCACACCTCAAAATTCAGGGAAAGCAAAGAAGTTAGGTTAGGGCCTCGCTGTCAGTAAAAAAACAATTGAGAATGACTGATTAAAGCTTCATTTTATGATAGAACAGAGTGTATCTTAACTTGTTATGTTTTAAATTTTGCTGACCAAGGCAATACTGAGCCATAGTGAATGTAAAGTTGGAGGGCGAGCGTATATGTTTGATGAGGATGGGATAGTTTTAATTATGGAACCAGCTGATGAAAGGAACTTGAGGAGATTTATTTTTTCAGTGCCAAAATCAGTGTATGAAAAGAAGGGGCTTACATTACACTACGGAACAGCTATAGGACAAGGATATATGGATATAATTGAAGATATTATTAGCGTACATATAGAAATAGATGTGGTAACTGTAATCGGGCATGTAAGCGGATAAATAGCTATTTGAAAAAAGGTTTTAAGTAATTTAGATAGAAGTTATAATAGAGAAAATTGCAGACAATTATAAGAATGAAGGGAGCCTAAAATGAAAATAAAATCAATTTTATTAGCGTGTATAGTCTCAATTGGATTAATGGGATGTTCACTAGTAGAGGAAGGAAAGAACTCCCTAGATTATGCGCAAAAAGCGACAGACTATGTAAATGAAATAAGTGCATTTGCAAATGATGCACCAGCATTAGCAGAAAAGGCCGTTAATGATAGCGAAGCTCGAAAACAATTAGAAACGAAACTTAGTGAAATTAAACAAGACATACCCGCATTCAATGAATTAACGCCACCTGATGTAGCAAAGGATCTTCATCAGCAAATTGTCGGATATAACGAAAAGTTAAATACGTTAATTGATACGGCGATGACAAAAATAGAAGAAGGAAAAGTGGATGTAGAGCAATTTAAAAACTCTGAGCTTATGCAGACGATAGATCAAGTTCGTGATTTGAAAGAGAAGGTTCAAAATTTAGGACAATAATAAAAAGCTCCGTTTGTGATGAACGGAGCTTTTTTATGTTTTCTAATGGAAAAGTTCAGTATATTTCTTTCCTATAATATAAGAGTTTTTATCACACTGCTTGCCGGGCAGCCCAATTGGTGATGGCTGATTAAAGTTTTATTTTATATCTTCCATTTTTCTAAAATATGTATCGACTTATTGGTTGCATCCATGTTCACTTGAACACCTATAGGCATAGTGATCATCGGATGGGTATGACAACAATCAAAGTCAGCTAGTAAAGGGATTCTTTGATTTTGGAAGTGGCATTTGTATGAATCCCTTCTATTAAATAGTTTAGCCCCGTGAATTTATTGTTGAATATTCTTATATTTCAGTATCATTGTAACATAAATATATTGAAATATAATTGTTATAGATGAATAAATAGACTTTTTATCTTGACGATATAAAGGGAAAGTTGTTATGGTTGAATGTGAGTGTATAAAAGGTTTGCTAAAGGAGTTTTGAAATGAAGCGGTTAAAATGGGGAAGGATAACGATCCTATTAGTAATTATTTTAGGGATATGTTGGTTCTTATTCCAAGGAACTCAAAAGAGTGTAACAAATGTAGAGGGACAACCTTTACAAGTGGCAGAACTACCTAAAACAGGATTAACTGAAAAAGTAGTGCCACCAAAGTATATACCACCGGAAGTTGATGCAAAAGCAGCTATGATTATTGATGCGAGTAATGGAGATATTATTTATCAACATAATGAAAATGAGGCTTTTGCGCCAGCAAGTATGTCTAAGATGATGACAGCATATCTTCTATTAGAAAATGTACATAATGGGAAAGTTCGCTGGGAAGATCCGGTGAAAATGAGTGCGAAAGCGGCACAAACAGAAGGGGCAAGAATCCCAGTCCAAGTGAATGACACATTGACTGTTAAAGATTTGTTCCATGCATTAATGATTGAATCAGCAAATAATTCGGCTGTAGCTTTAGCAGAACATATGGCAAAGACGGAGAAAGATTTCGTTCAGCTTATGAATGCAAAAGCAAAGCAATTAAAAATGTCGGATTATGCAAAATTCGCAAATGCATCAGGACTACAGGAGCCCGATGGAAGTGAGACGAAGATGACAGCTGCTGATGTAGCAAACTTGGCGTATCATCTTATAAAAGATTACCCAGAAATATTAGAAGTGACTCACTTACGTCAAAGTCAGTTAGCATTTAATAATATTAATGTTATAAGTACAAATGATATGTTAAACAAAAATAATAAAGCTTTATATATAGAAGGAATAGACGGATTAAAAACAGGATTCACAGATAGCGCAGGGTATTGTTTTACGGGTACAGCAAAACAAGGTGATACTCGTATTATTACGGTTGTAATGGGAACGAAAGGTAAAACGAAACGTTTTACAGAGACAAATAAGCTAATGACTTATGCATTTGGCTTAGTTAATTAAGTGAAATACTGAGTTGGATCATCATTATATGAAAGGCGATTTATTGTTACGTATTATCAGTAACAATAAATCGCCTTTTTATTTTTAATAGTAGGAAATAAAAAGGTAAAATATGTGAGTGCTATTATTTGAGTTTAGTATTATTTGTTGATAGTATAAAGTTAGAAACTTATTAATGATAAGTTTTGGGGCAGAATATGATGTATACATATGAAAAAGCCTTAAATAACAATTGGAGGGAATTATGATGGCAAAAGATTTTTACTCAGCAATTGAAGACCGAAGATCTATTTATGCGATTAGTAAAGAGCAAGTAGTTTCTGATGAGAAAATTCAAGAAGTGATTTATCATGCTGTAAAACATACACCTTCAGCTTTTAACTCTCAAAGCGCTCGCGTTGTTGTCTTGTTAGGAGAACAACATGATAAGTTATGGGATATTACAAAAGAGACGTTACGAAAAATTGTACCTGAAAATAACTTTGCATCTACTGAAGAAAAAATGAATGCATTTAAAAGTGGTTATGGAACGGTTTTATACTTCGAAGATAATCAAGTAGTGGAAGAACTACAAGAAAACTTTGCGTTATATAAAGATAATTTTCCAATTTGGTCTCAACAATCCTCAGGAATGTTACAATTTGCAATTTGGACAGCTTTAGAAATCGAAGGATTTGGTGCTACATTGCAGCATTACAATCCACTAATTGATGAAGAAGTGAGAAAAGAATGGGAAGTTCCAGAAAGCTGGAAACTCATTGCGCAAATGCCGTTTGGTAAACCAGTGGTACCTGCAGGGGAAAAAGAATTCCAACCATTAGAAAACCGTGTGAAATTTTATAAATAATATAGAAACGATAAAAGGTGAACAGAAATATAATCTGTTCACCTTTTTTATACGTAATAAGGGTTTTTTTGCTCGTTATTTTTCATCTGATGTTTTAATTCGTTTTTACGTGTTTCAATAGTCGATATTTTTTGTAAGGTGATACATGAAACGAATTGAAAAAAAGCATAGTACAGTTCTATATTTTTATCTATAGTATTATCTATTATGTTTTTCATAAATATACCCCCTTTTTTAATCCCACTATTTGCGGTCACTAAGACTTCCATCTTAAAATTCAATATCGATCTGTAAAAGTTCAATTGGCTTCCGTGTAGGATAAATAGAACTTGATTAGATTAAAATGCCAATATATATATGATAATATAAATATCCTGGAAATTCCATAGATAGTGAAAAGTAGGTAATAAAATGTGTATTTTCGCCAAATTAGAACACGATTTTTGAAGTTAAATCTTACAAAACGTCAAATCTTTTAAAAATGATAAATAGTATCGAAAATAGTTTTCTAAAAATATTATACTATTGATAAAAAAGGTGTTTTTTGTCATGATAAGAGTATGCTTCATGGGAGGAACTATACTAAGCAATACATTCTTTGCATTGTGTTAGATGAATAGAATTTTTCAAAGTGGATAGAAAAATATTTACTAAGATAATGAATGGTATGTCGAATTTTCAATGAAATACATAAGAAATATGAAAAAAGCATTGCAAAAACAGTAAGTTTAATGGTAAAGTTCACATGAAGTTCACACGGATTTCACTTCATTCATTTAAAATGAACTCTGTGTGAAAAATAAAACTCTTGCTAAAAAATGGAACTTAATGAATATTTTACTTTGATAATATTGTAAAGTATTAAGTTTATAAGTTTTTTTAAAGAGGATAGTAGGGAAAGGAAGTAAAGACAACTTATGAAAAAAGTAATTGCAGGTTTAGCAGCAGCTTCTGTAGTAGGTGTTGCAGTTCCAGGTATGGATTCTGCTCAAGCACAAGTTTCAAACGAAGCGCTAAAAGAAATTAATGGACAAACTCAAACTCAAACGACTGTAACTGAAACAAAAACTGTAGAAACAAAATCTGACTTAAAATACACAGTAACTGCTGATGTATTAAATGTTCGTTCAGGTGCTGGTACAGGACATAGCGTTATTTCTAAAGTAAAACAAGGTCAAGTACTACAAGTAATTGGACAAGAAAACGGTTGGTTCAAAGTAACTGTAAACGGTCAAACTGGTTATGTAAGTGGTGACTTCGTAACAACTGGTGGTAAAACAGGAACTACTGTTCAACAAGGAACTGGTACTTACACAGTAAACGTTTCTTCACTTAACGTACGTACAGGTCCAAGTACATCTCATACAGTATTAGGCTCTGTAAATAAAGGTAAAACAGTACAAGTTGTTAGTGAAGTACAAGATTGGTTTAAAATCAACTTCAATGGTGGAACTGGATATGTAAGCAAAGACTTCGTAACAAAAGGTGGTTCTGCTGTATCTAACCAAACACAACAACCAACTACAAACAACAATACTACAACAGTTCAAACTGGTGGTTCTTATGTTGTTAACACTGGTGCTCTAAAAGTACGTACAGGCCCAGCTACATACAACGCTGTAATCGGTGGTGTAACAAACGGTACAGTATTAAACGTTACTGGCGCTGAAAATGGTTGGTACAAAATTAACCATAACGGCCGCACAGGTTACGTAAGTGCAGACTTCGTTAAGTTTGTAAAAGGCGGAGTAAACAACGTTACGAATAACGTTCAACAACCAGTTAAAGACGTACAAAAACCAACAACAGGTGGAAATACATCTTCAATCGCTGGATTCGCTAGATCTTTAAATGGTTCACCATACAGAACTGCTGGTACAACACCTGCTGGTTTTGACTGCAGTGGATTCATTCACTACGTATTAAATCAAACTGGTCATAAAGGCGCTCGTCAAACAGTTGCTGGATACTGGAGCTCTAAAACAAAAACTAGCAATCCACAACCAGGTGATTTAGTATACTTCCAAAACACTTATAAATCAGGTCCTTCTCACATGGGTGTTTACTTAGGAAACGGTCAATTCATTAGTGCAGAAACTGATGCAACTGGCGTACGTATTAGTTCAGTAAGCAACTCTTACTGGAGCAAGCACCTTTTAGGTTACACAAAAGCATACTAAGAAAAAGTAGTTTATATACTTTTCGAATAGAGAAAAGGCTTTCCAGGGAAACTTGGGAAGCCTTTTTATAGTTGAATAAATTGGGAGTATAGTAGTTTTTACTTTAACTTCCCGTTTAAAAATCGATCGTATAAGTCATGGAAATAGTTAGGGCGAAATAAATTTGCTGCATGTCCTGCTAACGGTATTTCTTTATATAAAACGTTAGGAAGAATGGACTTTAAATCAAAAAGACAAGATTTATAGAGATGATCATGTTCACCCATTACCCATAGTATAGGGTGGGGAAGTGATTTTAATTTAGATTTTAAATCGAATTCTAACCGATGTCGTAATGATTGGGCAATAATTGATGAATGTAATTGCAATCCGAAACGATAATAAATATTTCTTGAAATGACTGCGAATGGATTTGCTTTTAGTATGCCACTTGGAAAAATGGTATTTGCGTATTGAGAGAGCCATTTAGAGTAATCCTCTCCTCGTTTCTCCCAAAATTTTTGAAATACGCTATATAAAAGAGAAGGATTATTATAATGTCCACCAATATGACAAATGCTTAATACTTTTTCTGGGTGCATTTGTGCAAAAATGGTAGAGATATAACAGCCGTAGCTTAAAGCGCAAATATGAGCTTTTTGAATGCCTTCTTTTTCGTATAAATTCAATAATTGATCAACGAGGCGCTGTAATGAAAATTCGATAGCTTCACCTTTATCATCGCCGTGACCTAATAAATCATACGTAATAATGTTGTAGGAGGTTGAAAATCGTTTATGCTCTTTTTTGAAGGCACGACGATTACCAACTAATCCATGAATAAAAATGATTGTTTCCTTTTCGGAATGTATATTTGTTTGCAAAAAGGATACTCCTTTCAATAACTGGAGATTTATATAGTATTTTAAATTAGTTATTTATAATTCACATAGAATAATATTAAGTACCAGGTAATAATATCAGATGTTTATATCTGTTGTAAAGATGAGTTTTTATGTATATTTTGTAAAAATACAAAATGTGTGTTTACATTCAGTTTACATTTGTATTGTATTCTATTTTTAGAAAGAACAGTTTTGTTTAACACGAGGAGATGAACATGAATGGAAGTTAGAGATGAAATAAAGAAAAAGGGGAATTGGAGGCAGTTTTTACGCCTTATTCAAGATACAAAACCTCCGAAAGGGATTCTTGTTTTTGCGTTATTAATGAGTTTGCTTTCTACGGGAGCAAGTTTATTTATTCCGATGTTAACAAAAGGGTTAGTAGATAATTTTTCGCTTTCCTCAATTAGTACAGGACAAATTGTTGGATTAGTTGCATTCTTTATTATGCAAACTATAGCTGCAGGATTGTCTATATATTTATTAAATTATATAGGACAGAAGATTGTAGCTGGACTGAGAGAACGTTTGTGGAAAAAGGTACTTATATTGCCAGTATCTTATTATGATCAAAATAGAACAGGCGATACAATTAGCCGCATGACAAATGATACAGGTGTTGTGAAGACATTAATTTCTGAGCATTTGTCAAACTTACTAACAGGTGGTATTTCAATCGTCGGATCATTAATTGTATTATTTGTTTTAGATTGGAAAATGACACTTTTACTTTTAACGGTTATTCCATTATCAGTACTGATTTTAGTTCCACTAGGCAGAAAAATGTATAAGATTTCAAAAGCGCTTCAAGATGAAACAGCTTCTTTTACAAGTGTGCTAACACAAGTATTATCAGAAATT
This sequence comes from Bacillus sp. TE9106W, assembly GCF_054062215.1. NCBI lineage: Bacteria > Bacillati > Bacillota > Bacilli > Caryophanales > Bacillaceae > Bacillus > Bacillus sp. TE9106W. The sequence goes on along the minus strand of NZ_JBSSFA010000003.1, from coordinate 294,944 downwards.
CGTTTAGTGAAATCTTCAAACACAGAAAAAAGAGAATATGAAACTGGAAATAAAGGTATTGAGAAGTTATTGCAATTTGGTTTGAAAGAGGGAAAAGTGCAAGCATTAATTTCACCAGTTATGTCGTTTGTTTTAATGGCATTACTTGTTATTATCGTAGGATATGGTGGAATGCGAGTTTCTAGCGGTGCATTAACAACTGGAGAACTTGTAGCGTTTATTTTATATTTAGTTCAAATTATAATGCCGATGAGTCAATTATCTATGTTCTTTACACAATTCCAAAAGGCGATTGGTGCAACGGAAAGAATTTATACCATTTTAGAATATGAAGTAGAAGATCATGAAACTGGTGTGAACGTCACAAATGCTAAGCAGCCAATCGTTCTTGAAAATGTATATTTCGAGTATAACGAAGAAGAGCAAGTGTTAAAGAATATTGATTTCACAATTGAATCAGGTAAAGTAACAGCGATTGTAGGACCGAGTGGTAGCGGGAAAACGACGTTATTTTCATTATTAGAACGTTTTTATGAGCCGACAACTGGTGCAATCAAATTAGGAGAAGAACCTATTACAGCTTATTCACTACCGTCATGGCGACGTCAAATCGGTTACGTATCACAAGATAGTCCGTTAATCGATGGAACGATTCGTGATAATATTTGTTACGGTGTTGAGGGTGAAGTAACAGATGAAGAAATTGAAAAAGTAGCAGCGATGGCATATGTTGATGCATTTATTCATGACTTACCAAACGGATATGCAACAGAAGTGGGAGAACGGGGTGTAAAACTTTCTGGAGGACAAAGGCAGCGAATTGCGATTGCACGAGCTCTACTTCGAAACCCACAAATTCTTATGTTAGATGAGGCAACTTCAAGTTTAGATAGTAAGTCCGAGTCCGTCGTTCAAAAGGCATTAAATAACTTAATGAAAGGCAGAACAACGTTAGTTATTGCACATAGACTTTCTACTGTTGTAGATGCAGATAAAATTATCTTTATAGAAAAAGGGAATCTTACAGGAAGTGGTACACATGATGAATTATTACGCACACATGACATGTATCGTGAATTTGCAACGCAACAATTGAAAATTAAAGAGGCGGCATTATAAAATGAATAATCAGTGGGGATTGTACTCCACTGATTATTCATTTTTAAAAGTTTTGTTAAGGATGCTAATTAGGAAGGAAATGGTTTCTTTGATACCTAACATTTTAATAGTAGACGATGATCCGCATATTAGAGAACTCGTTTCTGTATTTTTAGAGCGTGAAGGTTTTCAAACATATGAGGCAATTGATGGTCTAGATGCACTTCAAAAAATAAATGAAGTGAAAGTTGATATGGTTATTCTTGATATCATGATGCCGAATATGGATGGATTTGATGTATGTTTTGAATTAAGAAAATACTATGATATTCCGATTTTGATGTTAACTGCTAAAGGGGAAACGTCTCAAAAAGTAAAAGGATTTCATCTTGGTACGGATGATTATCTTGTAAAACCATTTGATCCGATAGAACTAGTAGTGAGGGTTAAGGCGTTATTGAAACGTTACCAAATTACAGTGTCGCAATCAATTCAAGTTGGAACTGTACTGTTAAATCGTAAAACATTTGAAGTTACAATTGGAGAACAAACGGTTACGTTACCGTTAAAAGAATTCGAATTGCTCTTTACTTTAGGCTCTAAAGCGGGGAGAACTTGTTCGAGAGAGCAATTAATTGAAGATGTATGGGGATATGATTTTGAAGGGAATGAACGCACACTAGACGTTCATATAAATCGGTTACGTGAGAAGTTTCAAGAAGAGAAGTCGAAATTTAGTATTAAAACAATAAGGGGTTTAGGATATCGCTTAGAGGTAAGTAAATGAGAAAGAGAGAACGAATGAGTAAATTCAAGATGCTGAAAGTAACGGGAGCGATAATAGCACTCTTTTCTTTTCTTACTATTATTTGGTCTACAGCATTTTATGTATCATCTAGTATATTGGATGCCCTTGCAATACATTTATCTTCTTTTGTTATTTACCTCATTAGTGACATACTCAGTTTTATATTTATGATTCTTCTTTGGATATTAATTGCAGTATTAATGAGACCGAAGCGAGAGGCGATGATTTGGACTATTATTGAACCGATACAAAAAATTGCAAAAGGGGACTTCTCGGTAAAAATACGAAATGAAGAGAAATATGATGGGGAAATTGGTGTGCTCGTAAAAAGTATAAACGATATGACAGATGAACTGAATGCGATGGAGAAAATGCGCCAGGAATTTGTTTCGAATGTTTCTCATGAAATACAGTCACCATTAACTTCTATAAAAGGGTTTGCTAGAGCACTACAAGATACTAATCTTCCTGAGGAAAAAAGAGAGCATTATCTTACCATTATTGAAACAGAAACGACGAGATTATCTAAACTAAGTCAAAATTTAATGAAACTCACCCTATTAGAGTCGGAAGAATATACACCAGAAAGAGTAACTTATCGATTAGATCAACAGTTAAAACAAATTGTATTAAATAGTGAACCGCTTTGGGCTGAGAAAGAAATTGAATTAGACCTTGATTTAGAAAAAGTGCATATAACTGCTGACCAAGAAAGTATGAGTCAAGTTTGGATTAATTTAATTCATAATAGTATTAAATTTACTCCAAGTAGCGGTACGATTTCAATCAAGCTAAAAGAATATGAGACATTAGTGGAAGTGCGTATTCGCGATTCGGGAATTGGTATATCCGAAGAACAGAAGCAACATATTTTTGAGCGTTTTTATAAAGCGGACTCTTCACGAAATCGTGCTTATGGAGGAAGTGGTTTAGGTTTAGCGATTGTGAAAAAAGTACTCGATCTTCATCAGGGGGAAATAAAAGTTGAGAGTGAGGAAGGGAATGGGACGGAATTTATTGTTTGTATTCCAAATCATGAAGAGAAATAGTGTTAGGAGGGAATCCTTCTAACACTATTTCTCTTTAAAAATACATTTCCCATTACTGCAGCTATACTGATAAGCTTTTCCTTCGTTATTCATACGGTATGAATAATCAGATTCTTTATCTTTTTTAAAGTCAACGTATGCTTCTGCACCGTTTTTATCATCATCTATATCAATGAAATGAACGTGTCGTATAGAATAATCCCTTTTTTCACTTAAACCTCTTTCTTGTAAGTTTGTATGAATCCCTTGTATTAGTTAATCGAACAGTGACCAATTTAAATTAAGATGCTCAAATGATTCAGTATGTCTTCCTAAAATGCCATTGTCTTGTATTATTTTTTTATTATTATCGTATGTATAAGAGTATGTAAAATAAGGTTCGTCTTTATATACGACTTCTGCATAATAGCCGATATTATAAAGGGGAGTATATTTTCCGGCTATACTTTGTATTTCTTTTTGCTTATATCCTTTTATAGTATGGAGATATTCGTTAGTATCTTTTTCTATTACTTTATAATGTAATGGATTACCAAATATAAAGTACATAGCCAAAAATATGCTAAATAGTCCGACTGCAGATAGTAACAAGTACCATTTTTTTCTTTTCATACACAAACACTCTCCTATGTGGAATTTATTTCTATTTTACATGAATTATGGAAAAACATGAGAGTTATAAATAAAAAATTTCTATAGTTACCTACAAGTAACCTACGCACATGAAAGTGCATCATTGCCTTTTTACATAAACATAGATACAATTTTAATATAATACATAACTGAGATGATTAAGGAGTGTTATACTTGGCAGAATTATTACAAGGCAAAAATGCTTTAATTACAGGAGCAGGTAGAGGGATTGGTCGCGCTGTAGCGATCGCATTAGCGAAAGAGGGCGTAAATGTAGGTCTTTTAGCTCGCTCAGAAGAAAACTTAAAAGCTGTAGCGAAAGAAGTAGAAGCAGAAGGCGTAAAAGCTGTTATTGCAACTGCTGATGTTTCTTCATACGAAGAAGTGACTACTGCGATTGAGACATTAAAAAACGGTTTAGGATCTATCGATATTTTAATTAATAACGCTGGTATTTCTAAGTTCGGTAAGTTTTTAGAATTAGACGTTGCTGATTGGGAAAAAATCATTCAAGTAAACTTAATGGGTGTATACTATGCAACTCGTGCAGCTTTACCAAGCATGATTGAACAACAATCTGGTGATATCATTAACATTTCATCTACAGCAGGACAAAAAGGTGCACCTGTAACAAGTGCATATAGTGCTTCTAAATTTGGTGTTCTTGGCTTAACAGAATCGTTAGCGATGGAAGTTCGTAAACATAACATTCGCGTAACTGCTTTAACTCCAAGTACAGTAGCAACTGACATGGCTGTAGATTTAGGATTAACTGATGGAAATCCTGATAAAGTAATGCAAGCAGAAGATATTGCAGAGTTTATCGTAGCGCAGCTGAAATTAAATAAACGTACATTTATTAAATCAGCTGGACTTTGGTCTACTAATCCGTAAGGGATACATGTATAAACAAACGAAGGGATATCTATTTTGTAATGAAGTAGATGTCCCTTTTTATTTTTTGTATATGAGACAGAATTTTCGGTATAATCGAAAGTGAATAGTTGAAATGCATTGGAAAATTGAAGGGATGGTATTTTCATGAGTATGGTTGAGAAATGGACGGCCGTTGATCAATATGTGAGTGACATATTAATACCGAAAGATTCTACATTAGAAGAAGTACTTCAAACTAATGCTACAGCTAATTTACCAGCACATGATGTATCGCCAACGCAAGGGATGTTTTTACAACTATTAGTACAAATTCAAGGGGCTCGTAACATTTTAGAAATTGGTACTCTAGGTGGGTATAGCACGATATGGCTTGCAAGAGGATTGTCATCTGAAGGACGAGTTGTTACATTGGAAGCGAGTGAAAAACATGCAGAAATTGCACGTAATAATATTGAGCGTGCTAATTTGACTGATAAAATTGAAATACGATTAGGATTTGCTTTAGATTCTTTAAAGCAAATCGAAAATGAGAAGTATGAACCCTTTGATTTTATTTTTATAGACGCTGATAAACAAAATAACCCCGCTTATTTTGAATGGGCACTGAAACTATCACGTCCGGGGACTGTAATTATTGGAGATAACGTAGTACGTGAAGGAGAAGTTATTGACAATACGAGTAATGACCCTCGCGTACAAGGGATACGTCGTTTCTATGAATTAATAGCTACAGAGCCACGTGTAAGTGCTACTGCGCTTCAAACGGTGGGTAGTAAAGGGTACGATGGATTTATAATGGCGGTCGTAAAAGAATAACGAAAGGAGATAAATAGAATGAAAAAGATGTTTGAAAAATTATAACATGTATCGTGTATAACGAGATTAGCTCGTGGACCTCCAGTTATACATAGCACTATATTATATATTAAAAAATTGGAGGCTATAAGTAGATGAGAACAGAAAAAGAAATGATAGACTTAATTATGAATACAGCAAAAGAGGATGAAAGAATCCGAGCAGTTATTATGAACGGATCACGTGTAAATCCGAATGTGAAAAAAGATTGTTTTCAAGACTTTGATATTATTTACGCTGTAAAAGATATACGATCTTTTACGTCTAATCATAATTGGATTTATAGATTTGGAGAAATAATGATTGTACAAATGCCGGAAGAAATGTCATTAATTCCAGCAGATGAAGACGGGAAGTTTCCGTATTTAATGCAGTTCATGGATGGAAATCGGATTGATTTAACACTAGTCCCAGTTGAATTAATAAATAATTTCGTTAGACAAGATAGTTTAAGTAAATTACTTCTTGATAAAGATAATTGTATGGAAGGATTTCCGCCAGCAAGCGATAAGGATTACTTAATAAAAAAGCCTACAGAAAAAGAGTTTTTGGATTGCTGTAATGAATTTTGGTGGTGTAGTACGAATGTGGCAAAAGGGTTATGGCGAGAGGAACTTTCTTATGTGAAAGGGATGCTTGATGGCCCAGTGCGAGATATGTTAATTGTAATGCTAGAATGGCATATTGGTATGAAAACAGATTTTATAGTTAATGCAGGGAAGTTTGGAAAGCATTTCGAGAAATATATTGAAAAAGATATGTGGGTGCAATTTAAGAGGACATTTTCTAATGCAGAATATGAAAACATATGGGAATCATTCTTTGTCATGGGTAATTTATTTAGGGAAGTGGCGAACGAAATTGCTAACGCTTATGGATATCCGTACCCGCAAGGTGATGATGACAGAGTGACAAGTTATTTAAAACATGTGAAAGCTTTACCGAAAGATAGTACATCAATTTATTAATAATAGTCAGCAGTAAGACTGTCCAAATGACGGACAGTCTTATTTTTGTTTATGAATAACAATTTCTCTAACAAAGTGCAGATGAATCACATATGAAACTTTAGGGAGGTTTTTATTATGTATTATTTTTATTCACCAGAAGGGTTTGCTCCATATCAATGGGGGCTAGAACGAGATGTTTCGTATGCCTATATGCCATATAACTTATTTTATTACGGAGATTATATAAGAACATTACCATACACATATATCCCTCAAAGCTATGAAGTACAAATGAAAGCAGATGAACGTGGATCGTGGACACCATTTTCTTGGGTCGAAAAATATGCGTACGCATTTTCAGGACCGTACAATAAAGCGGAAGTCGCACTTACATTTGATGACGGGCCGGATTTAGAATTTACGCCAAAAATATTAGATAAGTTAAAACAACATAATGTAAAAGCTACTTTTTTCTTACTTGGTGAAAACGCAGAAAAGTTTCCGAATGTCGTAAAGCGTATTGCGAATGAAGGGCATGTAATTGGCAATCATACGTATAGTCATCCAAATTTAGCGAAAGTAAATGATGCTGAGTACCGTAATCAAATTATAAAAACAGAAGAAATATTAAATCGTTTAGCTGGGTATGCACCGAAATTTATTCGCCCACCGTATGGTGAAATACTTGAAGATCAATTGAAGTGGGCAACTGAGCAAAATTTTATGATTGTACAGTGGAGTGTTGACACGGTTGATTGGAAAGGTGTAAGTGCTGATACAATTACAAATAACGTGTTAGGGAACTCATTTCCTGGTAGTGTCATACTTCAGCATTCAACTCCAGGTGGGCATTTGCAAGGGTCCGTAGAGGCGCTAGACAAAATTATTCCGCAGTTAAAAACGAAAGGGGCGCGCTTTGTAACACTTCCAAGTATGTTCCAGACATCAAAAGAAAGAAAATGAATGTGTTATAAATTGGGGAAAACAGGATTATGTCGTATAATGAAGGTGTAGGTTAGGAGGGGATATAATTGATATATGCACTAATAAACATAGGAATGAGTATTTTAATAGGTATTATATTTATATTTGCGGCAATTATCCTTCAAAAAAATCCACCGACAGATATTAATGCGGCATATGGTTATCGTACGAAACGATCTATGAAAAATAAAAAATTATGGGATGCAGGTAATAGGTATAGTGCAGACGTGATGAAGCAAAACGGATTCATCATGATGTTCATTGGAAGTGTTATTAGTATACTGTTTAGATATCCACATACAATGATAGCGATTATGATAGTTATGCTGTTATTAATCGTTCGTTTATTTATACAAGTAGAGAGTAGATTGAAAATACTTGAACAATAATGAAAAAATAGGACTCCACGCAATATTATGTGGGAGTCCTATTTTATTTACAAACTATTATTTTTTATTAACTCTTTTCCTTTTTCTATAACAAATTCATAGTATGCAATATCATATGGATAAATATCTTCAAATGTTATCGTTATCGGCTTATTGTTTAAAACAGAAATAGCTGTAAAAGATGAAATCTCTCTTTTTAATAGTTGTAGAAAAGAAGTTGTATGTACTTTCATCACATCGTCTACTTCTTCACCTGGTGCGAATGGAAGTGAATCGATGACATTGTGAAAATACATATGGCAAAATTCGCGATCCGTAAGATTTGAAATTTCATAATCTATTGTAAAGATTCCTTTGTATGCTAAATCAGTCGTTTGAAAGGAAAGGCCTAATTCTTCTTCAATTTCACGAAGACCGCCAATTTGTACATCTTCATCATGCATTATATGTCCAGCTGAAGTAATATCCCATATAAGTGGAGCTTCTTTCTTATTTTTAGAGCGTAATTGAAAATATAAAAACATATCTTCAGCATCTTTTTCTACAAACCAACAATGAAATGTTTCGTGCCAATCACCGTCACGATGCACTTCATCACGTAATTTCTTCCCAAGTGTATTTCTTTCAGAATCAAATATCGTTAACCACTCTGTCATTTTAATTCCCCTTTCTGCAAACTTTATTATACAATATTTATATTGAATTTTGGGAAAATAAAGAAAAAAGGGGTCGGTATTAGTGGGAATAGAGAGTAAGGAAATAAAATCGATTATTTCAACTGAGGTAGAATTACGGAAAATATTAGGGGAACCAAGTGAGCGAGCTTTGAAAAAGGTTATTTCATCATTAGACCACCATTGCGTGGATTTTCTGTCTAAATCTCCTTTTCTAGTACTATCTACTGCAAATAAATTAGGAGAGTGTGACGCTTCGCCGAGAGGAGATGCACCTGGATTTGTATTCGTATTTAATAATAATAAAATTATCATTCCAGAAAGACCAGGCAATCGTCGTATAGACTCCATTTTGAATATTATTTCCAATCCACGTGTAGGATTAATCTTTTTTATCCCAGGCCTTGGGGAGACACTCAGAATAAATGGCCGAGCGTATATAACAAACGACGAAGAAATTTTGCAAGAAATGCAGGTAAATGGACGCAATCCGTTACTTGGAATTGTGGTTGAGGTAGAGGAATGCTATATCCATTGTGCAAAAGCTTTTATTCGTTCAAAAATGTGGGATCCAGAATCTTGGTTAAATAAAAAAGAGTTACCTTCAGCAGCAAAAATGTTGCTGGAGCATGCAAAAGTGAATGCTTCAGAAGAAGATGTTGCACGTTCTTTAGAAGAAAGTTATACGAAAAGATTGTATTAACAAAATTATATTAATATATTTTTTGGTGAGTATCTATGTGTTTTAAAATGGGATATTTATATATAAACTGTTAATTTATAAGTAGAGAAAATTACAAGTAGGTAAATCGATCTGTAGATGAATAACGCTATTGTAAAATATAATAAAAGAAGTTTTTGAAAATAGTTAGTAAAAATAGGCTTGCTTTTTAAAAAGTTGATAACTATAATAAATTAACAAATAGACATGAACGAAAAAGTAATGATAAGGACACGAAATCATTTTTACGGTTTACAGAGAGGGAAGCCAAGGGTGTGAGCTTCCTAACACGAGAAATGGTTTTACCACCTTTGAACTTCAATAGTGAACGAGCAATCTAGTAATTATTGACGGAATCAGCCGTTATCTGAACTTGAGCAATCTAGAGAGAAGTACGTCTAGATTGGAACAAGGGTGGAACCACGAAAACACATTCGTCCCTTTCTTAGGGATGAGTGTGTTTTTTTATAGTTTTAGAGATTGAAAATTTAAAATAATTTAAAAATAGTATTGATTTTGTTTTTTATGCGAGTATAATGAGTTAACAAATAAACATGAACGAAAAAGTAACGATAAGGACACGAAATCATTTTTACGGTTTACAGAGAGGGAAGCCAAGGGTGTGAGCTTCCTAACACGAGAAATGATTTTACCACCTTTGAACTTCAATAGTGAACGAGCAATCTAGTAATTATTGACGGAATCAGCCGTTATCTGAACTTGAGCAATCTAGGGAGAAATATGTCTAGGTTGGAACAAGGGTGGAACCACGAAAACACATTCGTCCCTTTCCTAGGGATGGGTGTGTTTTTTTATTACTTTGAAAGGAGGTGCAGTAACATGAAACGATTTGTACGTACGGAAATAACCACCACCTGCATGATTAAAAAGCAGAGCAAGGTGATTGGTAAAGATAAATAATAAAATTGTAGGAGGAGATTAGAAGATGAATAACGTTATTCATGTAGGGGTGTTAGGATTAGGTACGGTCGGAAGTGGTGTTGTCCATATTTTGAAAGAACATTATAAAAAAATTGCACTTGATACAGGGTATGAAGTGAAGGTGAAGACAGTCGTTGTACGTGATTTAGAAAAAGAACGTGATGTTTGTATCGATGGAATCGTAGTAACAAGTCATGTTGATGAAGTTCTAAATGATTCAAATATTGATATTGTAGTAGAGGTAATGGGCGGAATTGAAGAAGCGAAGCAGCATATTGTTAAGGCTTTACGAAATAAGAAACATGTCGTGACAGCAAATAAAGATTTAATGGCTGTATACGGTGCAGAGCTTTTGCAACTGGCGAACGATAATGATTGTGATTTATGTTATGAAGCAAGTGTAGCCGGTGGTATTCCAGTGTTAAGAGGACTAACAGACGGATTAGCTTCAGATCAAATTGAAAAAATAATGGGAATCGTAAATGGAACAACAAATTATATGTTAACAAAGATGAGTCAAAAGGGATGGTCGTATGAAGAGGCCTTACAAGAAGCGCAAAAATTAGGTTTCGCAGAATCAGATCCGACAGCGGATGTAGATGGATTAGATGCAGCGAGAAAAGTAGCAATCCTTGCAAATTTAGGTTTTTCGATGAATGTTTCTTTGGATGATGTGCAAGTAAGAGGGATTCGAAAGGTAGAAAAAGAAGATTTACAAATGGCTGAAAAGTTAGGGTTTACTATGAAGTTAATTGGTAAAGCAGAGAAACAGGGATCAGCTATTCATTTAAGTGTAGAACCGACACTTTTACCAAGTCATCATCCATTGTCAAATGTAAATAATGAATTTAATGCAGTGTATGTTCACGGGCAAGCGGTAGGAGAAGTGATGTTTTACGGACCTGGAGCAGGTAAATTGCCGACTGGTTCTGCAATAGTAAGTGATATTATTTCAATCGTTAAAAATATGAATCAAGTTCCGAAAAATAAAAGTGTGTTAAAAGAACCAGAGCCATACGAATTACAAGGGGATGAAGAAGTCGTTTCGAAATACTTCTTACGTATTTCATTACGAGATGAGCCAGGGATGTTACAAAAAATAACAGAATGTTTCGTTAATTATTCTGTAAGTTTAAAAGAAGTAATTCAATTACCTTTAAATCGTGAACTTGCAGAAGTCGTTGTTGTGACACATCAAACTTCAAAGTATCAATTCGAACGAGTTTTAGGGGCAATAGAAGATGTCGCAAGTGAAATAAACAGTTACTACATTATTGAGGAGGAAAAACAATATGTATAAAGGGCTATTAAACCAATATGCTTCTTATTTACCGGTAAATGAAAACACACCAGATGTGAGCTTAATGGAAGGAAATACACCCCTTATTCCGTTATTAAACATATCAAAACAATTAGGGATTCAGTTATACGGGAAGTATGAAGGAGCGAATCCGACAGGTTCTTTTAAAGATCGAGGCATGGTAATGGCTGTTGCGAAGGCGAAAGAAGAAGGTTCGGAGGCAATCATTTGTGCATCGACAGGTAATACATCAGCATCGGCTGCCGCATACGCGGCACGCCTTGGAATGAAATGTATTATCGTAATACCGGAAGGAAAGATTGCACATGGAAAATTAGCGCAAGCAGTTGCGTATGGAGCTGAAATTATTTCAATAGAAGGGAATTTTGACGATGCACTTAAGGCTGTAAGAAATATTGCTGCGGAAGAGCCGATTACATTAGTAAACTCAGTGAATCCTTATCGAATTGAAGGGCAAAAAACAGCAGCGTTTGAAATTTGTGACCAGTTGCAAAGTGCACCAGATGTTTTAGCGATTCCTGTTGGGAATGCCGGAAATATTACAGCGTACTGGAAAGGTTTCTGTGAATATGAGAAAGAAAAAGGTTATAAAAAGCCAAGAATTCACGGATTTGAAGCGGAAGGAGCAGCTGCAATTGTAAAAGGGCATGTAATTGACGAGCCAGAAACAATTGCAACTGCGATTCGCATCGGTAACCCAGCAAGTTGGTCATATGCGGTAGAGGCTGCTGAGCAATCTCACGGCGAAATAGATATGGTATCAGATGAAGAAATTTTACATGCGTATAGATTATTAGCAAAATCGGAAGGGGTTTTCGCTGAGCCAGGATCAAATGCTTCATTAGCTGGTGTAATGAAACATGTTCAATCTGGAAAAATCAAAAAGGGAGAAACAGTTGTTGCAGTTTTAACTGGAAATGGGTTGAAAGATCCTGATATCGCAATCTCTTCTAATACATTAGATATTGCAAGTGTTTCAAATAATATAGAACAAATTAAAGAGCATATTAAAGGGGTGATTATGTCGTGATACCATTAAGTATTCGTGTTCCTGCTAGTACAGCGAATGTTGGACCTGGATTTGATTCAGTAGGAATAGCTTTGTCATTGTATTTACATGTAGTAGTAAAAGAGAAGTCTGATAAATGGCAAGTGATCCATTCCTTTGTAGATTCAATTCCGACAGACGATAAAAATTTAATTGTTAGCACGGCATGTAAAGTATGTCCTTCTTTATCACCCCATATAATAGAAGTTACTAGTAACATCCCGCTAACAAGAGGTCTAGGAAGTAGCGCATCAGCAATTGTGGCTGGGATAGAGCTTGCGAATCAACTAGGAAAATTGAACTTAACGACTGATCAAAAAGTTCAAATTGCTACAAATTTTGAAGGACATCCCGATAATGTTGCTGCTTCTATTTTAGGAGGAACTGTAATCGGAGCACTTGATGGAAAGAATGTATCGGTTGTGAGAATTGAAAGTAAGGAATTAGGCGTAATTTCTCTTATTCCAAATGAAGAGCTAAATACAGATGAAAGTCGTTCTGTATTACCAGATGTATTTCCGTTTCATGAAGCTGTTAAGGCTAGTGCAATAAGTAATGTATTAGTAGCTGCTTTATGTCAAAAGAAATGGGAAGTTGTAGGGGAAATGATGGAAAGGGATCATTTTCACGAACCGTATCGTTTAGAGCTCGTACCGTTATTACCATCTATTCGTAAATGTGCAAAAGAATTCGGTGCATACGGTACAGCGCTTAGCGGTGCAGGACCATCTATTTTTATATTAACGCCGTATGAGAAACGTCAAGAAATTGCTGAGCAATTAGCGAGAGTATTTACGTCTATGAAAGTGTGTGAGCTAGAAATTGATCATAGAGGGATTACTGTAAATAAGAAAGAACATATTGGATTATAAAGAGAGCTAGCATCGCTAGCTTTCTTTATGTTGTAAATATTTTTTAAGTTTGCATATAAAAGAAAAATATGAATGTATAATTTAGTAAAGAGTGTATTAACTTGGAGGTGAACGGATCATATGAAGAAAGAGTCACCGGAAGAAAAAAGAGAACGTATAAGGCAAAGTGAATTGAAAAACAATCCTACCGGTTCTTTACATGATGGGCTCAACAGAGCTGAAACGGGTAGTCCAGTTGATATGACGGGTGGTATGAATTGGAAAGGTACAGCGCTAGTAATTTTAGTGCTAGTTTTAGCGTATATTATATACACTTATTTTTTTAGTTAAGAAATGCATGTTAAAGCTTTGAATGATTTGCTTTTATAATTAGTGAGGATGAAAAAAATACGGTTATTGTACTGCATATATATTAAGTAGACTATATAGTTGTCCATATATATACATTTATTTTTAATACCCAAAACAGAGCTAGCGTTATGCTGGTTCTATTTTTTTGCCACATTCCTGTAACAAAGCCCTTGTATATTCAGTAGTGGAGGTGCAGAAGATGAAAAAAATGATAGCAATATGTCTTCTTACAACGATGTCATTTTCGACTTTAGTTGGGTGTGATATAAAAGGTAGTAATGCTGTACAAGAGTCTAAAATAAAGAAAGCGACGTATAAAGATTTTACGTACGATGTAAATCCAGAGACGTTCACATTAACGGTAGAACATGATGGTGTAAAAGAACAGGCGTCACAACCGTTACCGAAAATGAAAGTATCGAATGTGAAAAAAGAAAAGAATCGCACATCTTGGGAATATCCAGATGAAAAAGTAAAGGTGAACTTAGAAAAGAAAAACGACCACTTAAGTATTGAAGTGGAATCGAACGGTGCAGAAAGTTTTACATGGCCAAAAATACAAGCTGAAAATTATACACTCCCGCTATGGGAAGGGAAGCAAATTCCGAGTAATGATGAGAATTGGAAGAAGTTTTTAAAGGATGATGCATATTCATTTGCTGAATCATTTTCTATGAAGTTTTTTGCATTAAATGGTTCGAAATATTCGATTGTATATATTGCGAACAATATGTTTAATAATGAATTGAAATTTCATTCGGATCCGAAAATAGGATTTGAGTTTATACATGAATTCCCCAGTATAAATAAAAAGAAAACATATGGATTTCAATTATATGTGACAAATAATGATGCAGTCAGTATTGCTAAACTGTATAAAGAACATATCGCTCGAAAAGGTGAATTTAAAACATTACAAGAAAAGGCTAGAAAAAATAAAGAAATCGAAAAACTTTATGGTGCGGCTCATTTTTATTTTTGGAATCAAAATGGTTTGTCTGACAGTAACATAAATTGGCCAAAGTTAAGAGAACAAATAAATAGTCCTGTGTTCAGTCATATAAAAGCGCTTATTCAAAAGAATAGTTCAGAACCTGGGGAGCTGAATGTATTTGAGCAAGTAAGTAAACAAGATTTTGTTGATAAGTATCAAAAAAATGTTATTTTGCGTTATGTAAATGAAGTATTATCAATGAAAGAATTGTATAAAGAGGACATTTTTCTAAAAGTTGATCAGAAAGCTAGTGAGTTATTAAACGAAGGTGTAGATCAATTATCAAAGATGGAGTTATATAACTTAAATAAGCATGTATTAAAGTCGGTGCTCGGTGATGCGGTTGAAGAAGTAAGCAAATGGGGGAAGGCAGATGGAACGGATATTATAAAGGAAATGAAAACGGCAGGAATAGACAATGCATGGATTGGGTTACCTAACTGGGAGCAAGGGTATATGCAGCCTGATTTCGTGACAGAAGCTAAGAAAATGGGATATTTAGTTGGTCCGTATGATTCTTACCATTCTATTCACGAAAAAGCTGATAAAAACTGGAACACAGCTTCTTTTACTGATCCATCGTTATATGAAGAGGCAACTGTGACGAAGAGAAATGGAGAAAAGGTGCAAGGTTTTTTAGGTAGAGGGCGAAAATTAAATCCAACTTTATCTCTTCCTAGTGTAAAAGAACGAATGAACAATATATTACAAAATGGACCTAAATACAATTCATGGTTTATTGATTGTGATGCAACAGGTGAAATTTACGATGATTATTCGGCTAAACATATAACAACACAAGAACAAGATTTAAAAGCAAGATTACAACGAATGGATTATATTGCGCAAGAAAAAGGTATGGTAGTTGGCTCTGAAGGCGGAAATGATTTTGCAAGTAGCACGATTGCATTTGCTCACGGTATTGAAACGCCAGTTATTAAATGGGGCGATGAAGATATGAGGAAGAACAAAACAAGTCCGTATTATGTGGGTGGATATTGGTCACCGAATCAAAATGTTCCAGAAAAATATGCGAAACAAGTACCGTTAAAAGAAGAGTATAAACAAGTATATTTAAATCCTGTATATTCAGTACCATTATATAAATTAGTATACAATGATGCTGTAATTACAACGCACCACTGGGAATGGGGAAGTTTGAAAATAAAAGATGAGGTTGGAAACCGTATGTTATACGAATTATTGTATAACGTTCCTCCGTTGTACCATTTAGATGAAGTAGAGTGGAATAAGCATAAGCAAGAAATTACACAGCATCTGAAAGTTTGGAATAAATTTCATAAAAAGGCAGTAAAAGAAGAGATGACGAACTTCGCATATTTGTCAGAAGATAAGTTAGTGCAATCTGCTTCGTATGGAAAAGATATTGAAATTATTGTGAATTTCTCAAATGAAGATATAGAAATAGAAAAGACTAAAATAAAAGCAAAATCAGCTTTTATTATTAACAATGGAAAGCAAACTATGTATACACCAAACCAATAAAATTATAATATACAGATTTTATTATGTTTTTATGTAAATAGTGACTTGCCAAAAATAAGCACGAGAGTATAATGTGAAATGGGATATATGTTGGATTTATGATGTAACCTTACAAAATTGTAAGGTAATTGAAAGGAAATTCAATATGAAGATTACTAGACATACATTATACTAGGGAAAGAGAAAGAGAGGCGAATGGTTATGAGCTCTGAATTAGAACAAAATACGAGAAGCAGTAAAAAACGTTCTAAAAGAAAATCAATAAAATGGTTCATTATAATTCCATTGTTCTTACTTATTTTTGGAGGAGTAGGATATGGATCGTTAATATATAATAAAGCAAAAGCAGTAGTAAGTGACGCGTATGCGCAAATTGATAAGTCATCGAAGCGTGATAAAGAAGTTGAACCTTTAAAGGATAACATCTCTATTTTAATTATGGGTGTAGACGGTAGTGAAATGAGAAAAAGTCAGTATGGTGAAGCCGTTCGCACAGATGCACTTTTATTAGCAACAATTAATAAAGATGATAAATCAGTTAAATTAGTAAGTATTCCGCGTGATTCCCGTGTATATATTCCATCTAGAAAGAAATTAGATAAAATTACACATGCACACGTATTTGGTGGTGTTGAAAGTACACGCGATACGGTGGAAAGATTTTTAAATGTTCCTGTTGATTATTATGTGAAGTTTAACTTTGAATCATTCGTGCAAATTGTTGATTCACTTGGTGGTATTGATATCGATGTACCAGTTACTTTCACCGAACAAGATAGTAAAGACCAAGCAGGTATGATTCATTTAGAGAAAGGCTACCAACATTTAAATGGAGAACAAGCACTTGCGCTAGCAAGAACGCGTAAAATTGACAGTGATGCAATGCGTGGTCAAAGACAACAACTTGTAATTGAAGCAATTGCTAAAAAAGCGATGTCTGTCCAATCAATTAGCAAAATGGGCTCTTTACTTGATGCAGTTGATAAAAATATGAAAACGAACTTAACTTTCGATGATATGCTTGCTATTACGAAAAATATGGCAGGATCTAATTTAGAAATGGAAAAAATGCAAATAGAAGGTACAGATAAACGTATCGGAGGTATTTATTATTACATTCCAAACGAAAAAAATGTAAAAGACATTTCAAATAAATTGAATCATCATCTAGGTGTAACACCAAAATCAGTTCGAAATGAATAATAAAAAAGATTGGCTTCTGCCAATCTTTTTTTATCGGAATCGATTTGTAACTTTTCTGTAACGATTTTTTATTGTAGAAAAATTATACTCATATGTATGAGAATATTGGAGAAGCAAAAGTAAAGAGAAATAATGAAAATCTGTAATAAGGAAAGATAGTATATGCAGAAATGGATAGGCATTATGGGAATCATTTTTATATTGACTGGATGTAAAATGTCTGAAGCTCCAACAAATTTAATGGAAGCTCCTGCCAATGAGAAATGGATTAATGAACTAAAAGAGCAAATAGATAAAGATTTGCCTGTTAATTATCGATTGCTTACTCCAATGTCTAATAAAGATAAACAGATGATTTGGTCAATGGATTTTAAACAAGATAATAAAAAAGAAGCCATCATATTTTACAAATTGCCGAATAAAGATCACATTGTATATTTAGCTGTATACGAAAAAAACGGAAATAGTTGGAAAATGAAGTCTGAACATAGATTTGATGGTGGAGATGTAGATATTGTTGAAGTTGGTGATTTTACAGGGAACGGGAAACGAGAATTATTAATCGGAATTTCTCTAAATCGTGAATCTTTAGAACATGTTATGTATGTTTTTTCGGAAGAAAATGAAGATATGAAGGAGATTTATAATCGAGGTTATACAAAGCTATTTATAGATGATCTAAATAGAAACGGTCTTAATGATTTAAGCCTTGTTACATATGAAAAAGATGAGAAGTTTACGGTAGAGTTCATAGAACAATTTAAGACTTTATCGGAAGTGTCATTCGATCCATTTATAAATAGCATTCAAAGAATACAAATGGGCCGTATTTCTAAATCACTAAAGGCGATTGTAATTGATGCAGGAGTTGGTGCTCATTCAGGTATAACGTATGTAGCAAAATTTGATGAGAATCATTATGAGGTATTACCTATAGATGGGAAAGAAGATTTGTTCAATGAATATGTTGTAGAAAGTAAAGATGTTAATGAAGACGGCATTATTGAATTTGTTCGTACTGTACGTCCAAAAGGTTGGGAAGATAAACCACATGGTGATAGTCCGCTCTTTGAACGTTACATACAGTGGAGTGAATCGGGAATTAAACCAATTGAAGAAAGATATATCGATATAGAAAAGGGATATTATGTGAAAATCCCTAAAGAGTTAATAGGAAAAATTACGATATCAAATGAGCAAAAGGAATCAAATTCTCAAAAGTTTTTGGAGACAAGTACAAATGAAACATGGCTTGAAGTCCATATATTTAAGCGGAAAGATTGGTTCAAAATAAAAGGATACGAGGCAGCAGTTAAAACAGCTTCTCACGTATATGCTGTACCGAAACAACCACATTTTGAAAAAGTGAAAGCATATGTGAAGCCGCTAGCGGATTATCAACAAGAGTAGGGAGGTGGAAATGATGCCAACAATTTTAGTTTTAGAAGATGAAATGCCTATTCGTAGTTTTATCGTCTTAAATTTGAAACGTGCTGGATTTTATGTATTAGAAGCTAGTACTGGAGAAGAAGCGTTACAGATTTTATGTGAACATACTGTTGATGTAGCATTGCTTGATGTAATGTTACCGGGAATGGATGGTTTTCAAGTTTGTAAAGCAATCCGGGAAGAAAATAAAAAAATAGGTATTATTATGTTAACCGCGCGCGTACAAAATGAAGATAAAGTACAAGGGTTAGGAATTGGTGCAGATGATTATATCGCAAAGCCGTTTAGTCCTGTGGAACTAACTGCACGTATACAATCGTTACTAAGAAGAATAGAAGTACATGATGAAAAAGCACATACCATCACATCTGGTCCGTTTTTATTAAATATAATAGAAGAAAGATTATATAAAAGTGGACAACTAGTCGATTTAACCCCTACAGAGTATATGATATTACAGTATTTAATGAATCAGGCTTCAAAACCGGTTTCACGTGATGAAATTTTAAATATGATTTGGGGAACGAATTATGTAGGTGAGACGAAAGTAGTAGATGTAAATATGAGGCGGTTACGTCAAAAGATAGAATGTAATCCATCAGAACCTGAATTTATTCTGACTGTGTGGGGAAAAGGATATGTGTGGAAGGAAAGTATAAGATGAAAAGAAAAGTGACTTTATATTTTATGACGGTCATTATACTTATGCTTGTATTATTTGAAGTCGTATTTTCAGTCTCCGTTTATCGATATTATTATAACGGTATTGTGCAATATGTAGAATCTCATGCGAGGACAAGTACACGATTTTTCTCTGAATACAATTCATTATACTTTATTCGTTTGCAAGAATATAGCGGGGATATAATTGAGAGTTTTCAGTTAGAAGGAACCGAATTACAATTAATTGATCGACATGGTACGATTATACAATCGTCAAGTGGAGAAAAGACAGAGGGTAAAGTAGTTATTCCGTATTCGTTACTAGAAGGAGAAATGTACCACCAAGTGACTACTACGAAAGACAAAGTGAAACAATTAGAAGTGATTAGTCCGCTGATTCATCAAGGACAAACGATCGGTGTTTTAAAATATACGACTGTATTAACACATGTAAATGCCAAGATTATTGAAATTATTATGTTTACGATTTCTGTAGGTATTGTTATTTCAGGAATTGTATTCTTAATTAGTAGACGGTTAGCGAATTCGTTTGTTAAACCGATCGAATCTATAATTCATGCTTCTTCTCAAATTGCAGAAGGGACATTAAAGAAGAAAATTAAAGAAGATTATCCTGGTGAATTAGGTGAGTTAGCACATAGTTTAAATCATATGTCTGATAAAATAGAAAAAGCGGAACAGATGAAAAATGAATTTATTGCTTCTATTTCTCATGAAATACGGACCCCTTTAACTGGAATTAAAGGTTGGAGTGAAACGTTAAAAACGGTAGATCATTTAACGGAAGAAGAAATAAAGCAAGGCATGGGGATTATTTCAGGTGAGACAGACAGATTAATTCATTTAGTAGAAGAATTGTTGGATTTTTCAAGGTTGCAATCAAATCATTTTAATTTATATAAACAAAAGGTGCAATTATACGATATACTAGAGGAGACGATTTGGCAATTAACTCCTAATGCTGAAGAGAAGCAAATGCAATTCATCAAAACTATAGAACCAATTGAATTGACAGGAGATCGAAATAGGCTAAAGCAAATTTTCTTGAATATTGTTCAAAATGCCATTAAATATTCACATAAAAATGGTAAAGTATATATTGAAGCGACTAAAAATGAAGGACAAGCAATCATAAAGGTGAAAGACGATGGGATTGGAATTGCTAAAGAGCATTTACCGTATATAGAACAGTCATTTTACCAGATTAATAATTATGCTACAGGTGCTGGTCTTGGTTTAGCTATCGTAAAAAAAATGGTGGAGCTTCATGGAGGTACAATAAATATTATAAGTAAAGAAGGAATAGGAACGACCATTTTGATAAAACTCCCATTATAATACATATAAAGTCTGTTTATATAGTGTAATAAAATAAATAGATGTATAATTATATTGGGTGATTTATATATAAGATTAATAGGGAGAGGAATTCGATAGAATGGAAAAAGCTTTTAAAATTAAACGAGTAGTATTCGTTTTAATAGCGATTGCAGCAGTAGCTATTGGGTATTTCATGTTTCAATCCATTACTTCACCAGCAAAGGCTGTTGCAAAACAAGAAAATGTAGTACAACTCGCAAGTGAACAACCAAAAGTAGAAATGAATAAAACGGCACCAAGTCGTTTTAATGGCAAGGAAAGAAAAGTTGCTTATCTTACATTTGATGATGGCCCAGGGAAATATACGGCTGAATTATTAAATACGTTAAAACAACATGATGCGAAAGCGACATTCTTTTTAATTGGAGCGAATGTAAAAGAGTTTCCAGATTTAGTGAAACGAGAAAATGCAGAAGGTCATTACGTAGGAATGCATAGTATGACGCATAATTTTGCAAAGTTATATAAGAATGGCGAGTATGTAAATGAGATGAAAGAGGATCAAAGCTTAATCGCCAATATTATTGGGAAATCACCTAAATTAACACGTCCACCATACGGTTCGATGCCAGGATTAAATGAAGGTCTTCGAAATAAAGTGGTAGAAGGCGGCTTTAAAGTGTGGGATTGGACAATTGATTCATTAGACTGGAAATATAACAAAATGCAAGTTGATGCAGCTGCAGCACAAATTGCTCAAAATGTATTAACAAATGCAACAAAACCACAAGAAGTCATTTTAATGCATGACATTCATCCGCAATCTGTTGCTGCTGTGCCAGCAATTTTAAAAGGGTTAAAAGAAAAGGGTTATGAGTTTGAAGCTTATCATGAAGAAAGTCACTTCCCAGTGAATTTCTGGCATGATAACCGTATGTAATGGAGGAATGAACGTTGAAGTATGGAAAAGTAGCAGTAGTTGGAGCTCTATCAGTAGGACTATTAACAGGTTGCTTCGGTGAAAAACCAGAAGAAAACCTATATACAGCTTTTGAAACAGCGGCGACACAAGAAAAATCATTAGTTGATGAAGCGAAAAAATTAGAGAAGTTAGAGAAGGAAGGCCAAGAACTATATTCTCAAATTTTACAAGAAGGTAAAGATCATAATGACGCTGTTATGAAGAAAATAGAGCAAGCTACTGCAAATGTAGATGACCGTGAAAAAGTATTGAAAAATGAGAAAGAAATGCTAGAAAAAGCTCAGAAAGAAACGAAATCCGTTCAAGGAAATATAGAGAAGCTTGAAGATAAAAAGTTACAAAAACAAGCGAAAGCAGTAGAAGAGTCGTATAAAAATCGTTATGATGCATTCCAAAAGATGAATGAAAATTATACGAAGGCGTTAGCGACTGAAAAAGAATTGTATGAAAAATTAAAAGTAAAAGAAACGAAATTAAAAGAGATTGGTGAAAAAGTTAAGGCTGTTAATGAATTAACTGTGGAAGCACAAAAATCAAAAGAGCAATTTAACAATTTTACAAAAGAGTATAATGACAGTAAATTAGCATTCTACAAAGATGCAGAGATTAAGATTAAAGATAAGAAATAAAGAAGAGTTTTAAGCGTAATAAAAAGCCGGAGAAACATTGTCACAAATGTTTTTTCGGTTTTTTACGTTAAATGAATAGAAAAGACTGGAATTGATATCATAAAAGAGTTATAGTGAATTATTCCAAGGGAAACATTGTAAAGTAAGGAGAATGGAAATATGTCATATGAATTTTTACTCAAATTAGGTTTAGCACTCTTTTTAGGATTATTCATCGGGATAGATAGGCAGCTAAAGAATAAACCGCTTGGTGTGAAAACAAGTATGGTTATTTCTGTAGCAAGTTGTTTAATTACGATGGTTTCAATTGAATCCGTACATGTATATTCTGTTCCAGGGCATACAAATATGGATCCAATGCGTCTAGCTGCTCAAATTGTGAGTGGAATTGGTTTTCTTGGGGCAGGTGTTATTTTACGAAGAAGTAATGATGTTATTTCTGGATTAACGACCGCCTCTATGGTGTGGGCTGCTTCAGCTTTAGGTATTGCGATTGGAGCAGGATTTTATTTACAAGCGACGGTTGCTATGATTTTAATTATTTTAGCAATTAATGTACTTCCGCAACTTGTGAAAATTGCAGGACCGTATTCATTAAGACAAAAAGATTTATCTATAAAAATTACTGTAAAAGAGCATCATGAGTTGGATGGTATATTTAAGCAAATTAAAAATTTAGGTATGCATGTAAAACGAGTGAAGATTAAAGATATAGATAGTGGAGCATTTCAGCAATTGGAGATGGTTATTTTAGCTCCAGAAGATTTATATACAACTGAGCTGTATAGTTCACTAAAAGAGATAGATCGTGTTGTTTCAGTTGAAGTGGAAAGTAGATAATTGTAAGAAAAAAGGGTGAAGTAAATTCACTCTTTTTTCTTTGGTTTTTTAAGGGGAAAATTGATATGATGATGAGTAAACAAGGGGGGAGAGAATGATGGAGGTACGTATTAGAAGAGCGATAAAAGATGATATACCATGTATAGCAAAAGTTCACGCTGATAGTTGGAAAACAACATATAAAGACATATTCCCTAACGAGATTTTAGAAAATATAACATATGAGCAACGAGAAAAACAATGGGAAAACATTTTTCAAAAAGAAAGTAACCATCAATTTAGATTTGTAGCAGAGACGTTAAATGGAGAAATAGTTGGATTCATCGATGGAGGAGTAGAAAGAACTGGTACATACAATTGTGAGGGAGAATTATATGCGATTTACCTTTTACAAGAGTATCAAGGAATGAAAATAGGACAAAAGTTATTTCAAGCTTTCTTATCGGATTGTAAAAACAATAATATGCAATCGCTATTAGTTTGGGTTGTTACGAATAATCCTTCTAAAAAGTTTTATGAAAAATTTAATCCAGAAAAAATGGATACGAAATTTTTAGAGCGAGTACAGGTGGAAGAGACAGCGTATTGTTGGAGGGATTTGAATTTGTTATACAAACAGTTATGCAGATTAGTATAAATAATAATATTATGTAAACAAAAAGTGGAGCAAGGTATACCAAATAATGTATACTTTGCTCCACTTTTTGATGGATTTATAAAAAATAGTAGCTAAATAGTTTGAAAACAAGAATTTTTTTAGTGTATTTTTTAACTAGATTAAAAAAAGAAAGAAAAAAATAAAAATTACATTTCATAAAAAAATTCTGAAATATACTATTGAATTGAATATCGTTATCAATTAGAATCATAATTGATAACGATATTCAATTATCGATTGTAATATGAAATTCCGATAGTGTTTATAGAAAGAGGAGGGCAAGTATGAAGCATGCGAAACAAATCGCGGAACATGCAACAATACAAAGTTTTTTAAATTGTTATTTAAGAGAAACAGGAAGTGGAGAATGGATTACAGAGGATAAAAGGATAGAGGATATTTTCTACCATTCATTTCAAAGAGATACTTGCTCTACTTATTTATGCTGTCGGTTATCGGCACAAAACATTACTTTGTATGGAGAAGTTATATATAAATCACCAACAGATCGCCATTTGTTTGGAGAACAATTTTATTACCAAATGGGAGATAGTAATTCTGTTATGAAAGCAGATTACGTTACAGTTATAACATTCTTAATAAAAGAGATGTCTATCAACTACGGAGAAGGGACGAACCCTGCTGAACTTATGCTTCGAGTTATTCGTAGTTGTCAAAATATTGAGGAATTTACAAAAGAGAGAAAAGAAGATACATCTGCATTATACGGTTTCCATACATCCTTTATAGAGGCGGAGCAATCTTTATTGTTTGGACATTTAACGCATCCAACCCCAAAGAGTAGACAAGGTATTTTGGAATGGAAAAGTGCGATGTATTCTCCAGAATTAAAAGGAGAATGCCAGCTGCATTATTTTCGGGCACATAAAAGTATTGTGAATGAAAAATCATTATTATTAGATTCTACAACAGTAATTTTAAAAGAAGAGTTACGCAATGATGAGATGGTTAGTAAGGAATTTATATCGAAGTATTGTAATGAAGATGAATATTCATTACTTCCAATTCATCCGCTTCAGGCAGAGTGGTTATTACACCAACCTTACGTTCAGGATTGGATAGAGCAAGGAGTACTTGAATATATCGGTCCTACCGGTAAGTGTTATATGGCAACATCATCACTTAGGACGTTATATCATCCTGACGCAAAGTATATGCTTAAGTTTTCATTCCCAGTAAAAGTAACAAATTCAATGCGCATTAATAAATTAAAGGAATTAGAGAGTGGTCTTGAAGGGAAGGCAATGTTAAATACGGCGATTGGTGAAGTGTTAGAAAAGTTTCCAGGCTTTGATTTCATTTGCGATCCAGCCTTTATTACATTAAATTATGGAACACAAGAATCTGGATTTGAAGTGATTATTCGAGAGAATCCTTTTTATAGCGAACATGCCAATGACGCTACATTAATTGCAGGGCTAGTGCAAGACGCTATCCCTGGAGAACGTACTCGTTTATCAAATATTATTCATCGCCTAGCAGATTTAGAAAGTAGAAGCTGTGAAGAAGTAAGTTTAGAGTGGTTTAGACGATATATGAATATTTCTTTAAAGCCGATGGTATGGATGTATTTACAGTATGGTGTTGCATTAGAAGCTCATCAGCAAAATAGCGTTGTTCAGCTAAAGGATGGTTATCCGGTCAAATATTATTTCCGTGATAATCAGGGTTTTTATTTCTGTAATTCAATGAAAGAGATGCTTAATAATGAGTTAGCTGGTATTGGAGAACGTACTGGAAATTTATATGACGACTATATTGTAGATGAAAGATTTCGTTACTACTTAATTTTTAATCATATGTTTGGGCTCATTAACGGATTTGGTACAGCTGGATTAATTAGGGAGGAAATTCTCCTCACGGAATTAAGAACTGTACTTGAATCGTTCCTTCCATATAATCGTGAACCTTCTACCTTTTTAAGAGAATTGTTGGAAGAGGATAAGTTGGCATGTAAAGCAAATTTATTAACGAGATTTTTCGATGTCGACGAGTTAAGTAATCCTTTAGAACAAGCAATTTACGTACAAGTACAGAATCCGCTCGTTAGAGAAGTGGCTGTTCGTTCATAAATAAGGTTAAAATTTCACGTAATACAAATAATGGTATTTTCTGCAAGGTAGAGGGGGTTATGAGAATGGATATGTATCATACGAAAATATTGAAAGCGATTGAGTCAGAAGATTATATTTCAGTACGAAGAAGAGTTTTACGTCAATTAGTAGAGTCGTTAATTTATGAGGGGATCATTACGCCAGTTCGTATAGAAAAAGAAGAACAAATTCTTTTTCTTATACAAGGACTTGATGAGGACAATAAAAGTGTCACGTACGAATGTTACGGAAGAGAACGAATAACATTTGGACGTATCTCTATAGATTCATTAATAGTAAGAGTTCAAGATGGAAAACAAGAAATACAATCAGTGGCGCAATTTTTGGAAGAAGTTTTTCGAGTTGTTAACGTAGAACAAACGAAATTAGATTCTTTTATTCACGAATTAGAACAAACGATATTTAAAGATACGATTGCACAATATGAAAGATGTAATAAGTTGAAATATACTCAAAAATCATACGATGAATTGGAAAACCATTTAATTGACGGTCACCCGTATCATCCTAGCTATAAAGCGCGCATTGGGTTTCAATATCGAGACAATTTTCGATATGGATATGAATTTATGAGGCCAATAAAACTTATATGGATCGCAGCGCATAAGAAAAATGCCACTGTAGGTTATGAAAATGAAGTGATTTATGACAAAATTTTAAAAAGCGAAGTAGGCGAGCGTAAATTAGAAGCGTATAAGGAACGAATTCACAGTATGGGATGTGATCCAAAGCAGTATTTGTTTATACCTGTTCACCCTTGGCAGTGGGAAAATTTTATCATTTCAAATTACGCTGAGGATATACAGGATAAAGGTATTATTTATTTAGGGGAATCAGCGGATGATTATTGTGCGCAACAATCTATGAGAACGTTAAGAAATGTTACGAATCCAAAGAGACCATATGTAAAGGTATCGCTGAACATACTTAACACTTCGACACTCCGTACGCTGAAACCATATTCAGTTGCGAGTGCACCAGCTATATCGAATTGGTTAAGTAATGTCGTAAGTCAAGATTCTTATTTAAGGGATGAATCACGTGTAATTTTGTTAAAGGAATTTTCGAGCGTAATGTATGATACGAATAAGAAAGCCACATATGGTTCATTAGGGTGTATTTGGCGTGAAAGTGTTCATCATTATTTAGGTGAGCAAGAGGATGCAGTTCCTTTTAACGGATTATATGCAAAAGAGAAAGATGGAACACCCATTATTGATGCATGGTTAAACAAATATGGGATAGAGAATTGGCTACGATTACTTATTCAAAAAGCGATTATACCAGTTATACATCTTGTTGTAGAGCATGGGATCGCACTCGAATCACACGGTCAAAATATGATTTTAGTTCATAAAGAAGGATTACCTGTCCGTATTGCATTAAAGGATTTTCATGAAGGACTTGAGTTTTATCGTCCATTCTTAAAAGAAATGAATAAATGTCCGGACTTTACTAAAATGCATAAAACGTATGCGAATGGAAAAATGAATGATTTCTTTGAAATGGATCGTATCGAATGTTTACAAGAGATGGTACTAGATGCACTGTTCTTATTTAATGTAGGAGAGTTAGCTTTCGTACTTGCGGATAAATATGAATGGAAAGAAGAAAGTTTTTGGATGATAGTGGCCGAAGAAATTGAAAATCATTTTAGAAAATATCCACATTTGAAAGATAGATTTGAAAGTATTCAGTTATACACTCCTACATTCTATGCGGAGCAATTAACGAAGCGTCGATTGTATATGGATGTGGAATCGCTAGTTCATGAAGTTCCAAATCCATTGTATAGAGCAAGACAACTTAACATACAAAAATCAGTTGCTACAGGGGGAAATTATGCTAATTGTTAATAGAGAAGAGTATAGCAAAAGTGATTTTGATTTGAGATTACAAGCTTATGAGGAAATGGAACAATTTCAAGAAGCAGCAGGAAATAGATTTGCACTTTGTCTGAAAGATCCATTCGATATTATTACGCTTGTGTTTTTCTTAAAAGAAAAGAAATCATCCGTGTTACTTATACATGAAGATACGCCAAAAGAAACGGCTATTGAAATGGCGAAGCGTGCAAATTGTATCGGAATTTTATATGGAGAAAATAGCGATTTTACGAAATTAGAAGCAGTGAATTATTTAGCAGAAGAGCCTTCTTTATTGCAATATAGTTCTGGAACTACAGGAGAACCGAAACTGATTCGTAGAGCATGGACGGAAGTTGATACAGAAATTAAGGCTTATAATGAAGCTTTAAACTGTGAAATAGATGAAGTACCGATTGTTATGGCTCCTGTTTCACATTCATACGGATTAATATGTGGTACGTTATCTGCAATTACGAGGGGAAGCAAACCTATCATCATTACGAATAAAAACCCTAAATTCGCATTAAATATAGTTCGCAATACAGAAAGACATATCATATATGCAGTACCACTTATGCTACATATTATGGGGAGTTTTCCGCAAGGAACGTTTCAGTTTCATAAAATTATGACATCCGGAGCACCTTTGCCAGAAGCATTATTTTATAAACTAAAAGAAACGACAACATATATGATGCAACAATACGGTTGTTCTGAAGCAGGTTGTATTAGTATATGTCATGATATGAAAAGCCATTTAGATTTAGGAAACCCGCTACCTCATGCGAGTATAAGTATAGGTTCAGATGAAAATGAACCGGAAGAAATCGTAGTGAAAATGAATGATAAGGAAATTTTCACGAAAGATTTAGGGTATAAATCTGAACGTGGCCTTCATTTTATGGGACGTATGGACGATGTGATTAACGTTTCAGGATTAAAAGTGTTTCCTATAGAGGTAGAAGAAACGATGCTTCGATTGGAAGGTGTGCAAGAGGCGATTGTATATCGAGGGAAACATCCTGTCATGGGGGAAATTGTTAAAGCGAAAGTAATCTCTCATATTGATCAAGTTCAAATAAGAGAATGGTGTATGCAGCATTTACCATCTTATAAAGTTCCGCATGAGATTGAAAGTGTAACTGAAATTCCGAAAAATAAAACTGGAAAAGTAAGTAGAAAGTTACTAGAGATGGGAGAGGTTACAATATGAGACGGGAAGCGTTAAAGAATGCTGTATTAAAAATTATGACAGAAAAAATGGAACTGAAAAATGTAACGCATTTAGAAGAAACGATGCGTTTAAATCAAGATTTATATATTGATTCAGTAATGATGTTACAACTCATTGTATATATAGAAATGGATGTAAAGCTATGCGTTCCAGAGGATGAGGTAGACCCAAAAGCATTTCTTACTGTAGGATCTTTGCTTGATTTTATGGAGGAGTTGCAGCCGTTACAGGACGTAAATGTGAATAACTAACCTTTAGGAAAGTGGATGATAGTATGACTTCAATTAAAGTGCACTGTTTAGTTAGTTGTTTTTGTGAAATTATAAAAAGGCGTAGCGACATAGATTTTCGCCCATTTTATTTTGGACTATGGGATGGAGACTTTGATATAACAGAAGGTGGCATTATTTCGTATCACTCCGAAAATATTAACCATGATCATTATTTATTATGGTATGAAAAGTTGTATGGTATGAAAGTGAACGAATGGTATGACCATGCAAAAGATAAAGATAGTAATGTAGAAACATTTTTACAATTAGTAGAAAATAAGCCAGAGAATCGCTATGTCATTGTAATGGTCGATATGTCTCTATTACCAGAGAGGGAAAATAAATTTCATCAAAAACCGTTTCCGCATTATTTAATGATATCGGAGACAGAGAAAGAAGAAGAGTGGTTCATGCTAGATCCTGATTTTCGCTGGGAAGGGAATATGGAAAGAGAAAAAGTACTTTACTCTGTTCAAGATAACCCATTTGGTGGAGGATATTTCATTGATGTAGAAGAAATTCAGGAGCCAACAGCAGAAATGGTAGCGAGTTATTTCATAGAAACTTTTAAAAGAAACGACAATGAACTGACTATGGAGCTGAAAAACTTAATTATAAAAATGGCAAATGAAGAAGAAGGGTATTTGCTTTCTGGTCTTGTAGCGGCAGTAAAACAAATACCAGTACTTGCAATTCGTAAATATAGTTATGAACATGCCTTTGCATACTTCCGTGAAACGTTGCAATATTCGGAGCAAGAATTTGATTATTGGTGTGATCGGGTAGAAGATATTGTACAAGGATTTACAAATGTACAGTATCGTGCAATTAAAATGGCAATGACAAATAATAAAGGTATGTTATCATCAATTGTTGAAAAGCTGGATGAAATGAATGCAATTGAACTACAAATTAAGACTGAATTAGAGAGACAGTTTTTATTATGGAAAGAAATGAAATCAAATGAGTCTGTTTTAGTATTTTAAAAACTTTACTGAATTTAAGATAAGGGAGTTCAAACCTATGAAATATTCACTATGTACCATTTCATTTCGCCATCAATTAATTTCATTTACTGATATTGTTCAATTTGCATATGAAAATGGTTTTGAAGGCATTGAATTATGGGGGACTCATGCACAAAATTTGTATATGCAGGAGTATGAAACGACAGAACGAGAATTGAATTGTTTAAAGGATAAAACCTTGGAAATTACGATGATAAGTGATTACTTAGACATATCATTATCGGCAGATTTTGAAAAAACGATAGAGAAATGTGAACAACTTGCAATACTAGCTAACTGGTTTAAAACGAATAAAATTCGTACGTTTGCTGGACAAAAAGGTAGTGCAGATTTTTCGCAACAAGAGAGACAAGAGTATGTGAATCGTATTCGCATGATTTGTGAATTATTTGCTCAGCATAATATGTATGTACTTTTAGAAACACACCCAAATACGTTAACGGATACGTTGCCTTCTACTTTGGAATTATTAGGCGAAGTAGATCATCCGAATTTGAAAATAAATCTTGATTTTCTTCATATATGGGAGTCTGGTGC
The DNA here is from genome assembly GCF_054062215.1 of Bacillus sp. TE9106W. NCBI lineage: Bacteria > Bacillati > Bacillota > Bacilli > Caryophanales > Bacillaceae > Bacillus > Bacillus sp. TE9106W. The sequence goes on along the minus strand of NZ_JBSSFA010000003.1, from coordinate 264,013 downwards.
AGATCCAGTTGACAGCTTCCAGCAACTAAGACCGTGGATACAACATTACCATTTTAAGAATATATCTTCAGCAGATTATTTACATGTGTTCGAACCGAATAATGTATATGCAGCAGCGGGAAATCGTACTGGTATGGTTCCATTATTTGAAGGCATTGTAAATTATGATGAGATTATTCAGGAAGTGAGAGATACTAATCATTTCGCTTCACTCGAATGGTTTGGACATAATGCGAAAGATATATTAAAAGCAGAAATGAAAGTACTAACAAATAGAAATTTAGAAGTAGTAACTTCTTAATATAAAATGATGAAAGAGTCTCTCATTGTAGAGACTCTTTTTTAAAAATATCAATAACCAAAAATTACCATGTATTTAAATTAAAATTTAACACAATTTATATATAAATAAGGAGGTGATTGGTAATGGCTAGAAATCGTAATTCTAATCAATTAGCATCACATGGAGCACAAGCGGCTTTAGATCAAATGAAATATGAAATTGCACAAGAGTTTGGTGTACAACTTGGCGCTGATACTTCTTCACGTGCAAACGGTTCTGTAGGTGGTGAAATTACAAAACGCCTAGTAGCGATGGCAGAACAACAACTTGGTGGCGGTTATACTCGCTAATTGTAGAAGGTTATAGGAGAAAGGAAGGATTCTTCCTTTCTTTTTTTTCAATTAATTGGTATGGATATATTGTGAACTGGACTCAAAGAATAGGAATAATACTATGTTTTCCCCAATTTCTTTTGTTGTGAATGGGAAGTAGTAAAGATGTAATAGCCCTGGTGGAATGAAAAATTACGTTCCAGCAGGGCTATTACATGGTAAGAAATATATGATGAAAGGTTTCGAAGCCAACATGTTAAAAAAAGAAAACTGTTGTTTAATTGCGCTTGCATCAGTTCCACTTGTTATGACATTAGGGAATTCAATGCTCATTCCAATCCTGCCGACAATTGAAAAAAAATTACATATTTCATCGTTTCAAGTATCCATGATTATTACAATTTACTCTATCGTAGCCATTCTACTTATACCGATTGCTGGTTATTTATCAGATCGATGGGGGAGAAAGATGGTAATGGTTCCGAGTTTGCTGATTGCGGCTATAGGAGGAGCGATAACTGGTTGGGTATCTTGGAAAGTTGATAATCCCTACACTTGGATATTGATTGGTAGAGCGATTCAAGGTATTGGTGCTGCTGGTGCAATGCCAGTTGTTATACCGTGTGTTGGTGATTTATACAAGGATGAAAAACAAGTTAGTACAGGTTTAGGAATCATAGAAACATCCAATACATTTGGGAAAGTGTTGAGCCCTATTTTAGGATCTGCTCTTGCTGCCATTGTATGGTTCTTACCATTTTGGGCGATTCCAGTTTTATGCATAGTATCAATTGTTTTATTACTTGTTCTAGTAAAGGCAAAGAAACAAGAAGGAGAAGTACCGCCACTTAAAGAGTTTATCAAATCTATTGTCGCTACGTTTCGAGAAAAGGGAAGATGGTTGATTGCCATTTTTGCATTAGGTGCAATTATTATGCTTATTTTATTCGGAATTCTCTTTTATTTGTCAACTATATTGGAATCAAAGTATGACATTCATGGTATATGGAAAGGGTGTGTACTTGCGATTCCGTTACTTGTACTGTCACTTAGTTCATATATGGCTGGTAAAAAAATTGGAGATAATCAAAATGTGATGAAGAAGTGTATTTATATTGGTTTTTTAATGGCTGCTGCATCAGTTATCATTCCTTTATTTATAAAAGGGATTTATTTACTACTTCTTTGTCTCGTTATTATGGGGATAGGAATTGGTATGGCACTCCCATGTTTAGATGCTCTCATTACACAAGGGATTGAAAAGGAGCAAAGGGGAACGGTTACGTCATTTTATAGTTCTATGCGATTTATCGGTGTAGCAGCTGGACCGCCTCTATACTCTTTTTTCATGAAAGGTACTGACCATGAAGTGTTTTATTTAACAAGTATTTTCGCTGCTATCGGTGCTGTTATAGCGATCATTTGGATTAAACCAGCAAAAGATGCAAAGAACGTAAAACAGAAACCGGAACCTACTTCATAATTTGAAAGAGAATTGCATGATGTTTTCAGTAACATGCAATTCTCTTTCGTTCACTAAGAATAAATAACTTGTTTTAACATATAAAGTGCGACACCCCATATGATGAGACCAGAGAATTTATTTAATAATACGATTGTCTTTCCGGTTGAGTCTAGTCTTTTTAGAAATTTCCCCGCTACAGCTAAGCTTATAAACCAAATCCAAGAAACGATAATAGTTGCAAGTGTGAAAGCCCATTTTTCATTTCCTATGTATTGAATAGAATTGGTTCCAATTACACCGATTGTATCTAAAATTGCATGTGGATTTAATAAAGAAACCGATGCGGCGAAAAGGATTTGCTTTTTTAAGGGCATACTTTTTTCTTGTTTTACATCGTTGGAAGGGTTACTTCTCCAAATAACAAAGCCCATGTATAGGAGAAAGAAAAATCCAATTATATATAACGAGTTAGTTAGCCAAGAAAAAGTAAGGAGTACAAGGGAGACACCTTGTACCGCTATCAATATGAGTAACGTATCACATATAGAGGCAGTTAATACTACAGGGGCTGCCCTCCAAATATTTGGTTGGCTCGCACCTTGGTTAAAGACGAAAACATTTTGGACGCCTAATGGAATGATAAGACCAAATGCAAGAATGATACCATGAATAATTGCCTCACTCATCATATTACCTCCTATTTAAATTTATTATGATAGTGTATATTGTATAGAAGAAATGAAAATTTGTATCCATCCATATGGTTGGGGAGGTTACCAACCAAAAAGAATATAAGGTGATATGATGGAAAGATTCGTTTGGAAACCGAATATGTCTCTAGCGATTCCTCTATATAAACAAATAGAAACGTATATTAAGGAAAGAATCGTTAATGGTGAATGGACTGTTGGAACGAAATTACCTTCGCAAAGAGATTTGGCACATATATTTGGTGTGAACCGGAGTACAATTGTAATGGCTTTCGATGAACTAGCGGCAAAGGGGTATATTGAAGGGAATGGCAGAAAAGGAACAATTGTTGTAAATAATAATGAGAATGCTTCAATATACGCACCCCCGCCTAATTGGCAGTCTTATGTAGAAACAGGACTTCATTATCCAAATCTGCCTGCTATTCAAGAAATTAATCAAGCTGAATTTTATCCGCATGTAATTCGTTTAGGAACAGGTGAGCTCGCACCAAGTTTTTTACCTGAAAAAAAGATGAAAGATATTATGAATAAGCTTTTAGGAGCAAAGTTGACACTTGGCTATGAAGAGCCGAAAGGAAATCTCTCTTTAAGGGAGAAGATTGCGGACTATTTAAAAGGACATGGTATTTATGTAACTCCTGATTCTATATTAATTGTTTCAGGAGCAATTCAAGCATTGCAACTTATTTCTATGGGGCTGCTTCCAAAAGGGGCATCTATCTTATTAGAAAAACCATCTTATTTATATTCGCTTAATGTTTTTCAATCAGCAGGAATGCGATTAATTGGTATACCGATGGATGAAAACGGTTTACATGCATCATATATTCCAAAATATAAGAAGCAATTTAATGCATCTATTTTATATACAATCCCGTCTTTTCATAATCCGACGAACTTTAGTATGAATGCGAAGAAACGGATAGAAGTAATGGAAATATGTAATGAAATTGGATTGCCTATTATAGAGGACGCGGTATATCAAGACTTATGGTTTGATAAGCCTATTTCAAAGCCTTTAAAGGCATATGATAAAAACGGAATTGTACTACATATTGGGAGTATGTCTAAAGTCATTAGCCCAGGATTAAGAATCGGATGGATTGTTGGATCTGAGCCTGTTATTCAAAGATTGGCAGACATAAAAATGCAAACAGATTATGGTTCGAGTTCTATATCCCAGCAAATTGCAGCGGAATGGTTTACAAATGGATTGTATGATGAACATTTACAGTTTGTAAGAATTCAGTTGAAAAAACGCAGAGATTTTATGTTAAAAATGTTAGAGAAATATTGTTGTGATATAGCAACTTGGTATGAACCAGTAGGTGGTTTTTATATTTGGTTACATATGAATGTACCCGTTTCAAACCGTAGCTTATTTGACAAAGCTTTGAAAGAAAAGATTTTATTAAATCCAGGTACTTTGTATGATAGAAGTGCAAATCAATTTTTGCGCTTATCATATTCATACGCAACATTAGAAGAAATTGAAATAGGTATAAAAAAACTTGCACAATTAATGAAAAAGTAAGAGGAGAAAGTAATGAAACAATATGTAATTTGCCAAATTATCAATGGAGAAAAATATTTAGCTGCTTATGCGGAGACGAAGCAGGAGGCGATTGAAAAAGCAGAATTGTTAGGATTACGAACGGGAAATCGATACACAGTTATTACTGCGGAGGAAGCTGACGGTTTAACGTATCCGTAAGCAACGTATAATAAATTACGCAGGAAGTAAATAAGCCTAGTAATATATAATATTACTAAGCTTATTTTTTTGAAAGCGTTACGTGTGCTCATATGAAAAATAATAGTATTATGAGTCAAGTTGACGGAAATACCGATTTGTTTTTCGGTCCTGATTTCCGTTTCTATATTCATCAATATATTGTCTGAAATTCCATGATTGTAAAAACTTATTTGCAGCGTTAAAACCAGAATTGTATAGCCACTCTTTTTCTTCTATTGTTAACTCAAAGTTTGTACTAGTAATGGACCCAGTTGGAATTGTAATTGTTCTTGCTTTTGATTCTTTGTCTAAATGACGTAAATCATGGGCTTGCATCATTGTTTTAAATAGTCCTTTGAACATGGAGATAGGCTCGTTATAGTGAGCAGGGTCAGCTTGGATATCATCTTTTACGAAATGAAATCCAAAAGTCGGCCAGCGAGGAGAGGTAGGTGAATCGAAAATCCAAATTGGATAATTGCTTAAAATCCCTCCATCAACCATATAACAAGGTTGTTTCCATTTTGGGGTTCGCCATTTTACCGGTTCAAAAAAGAAGGGGATTGTACTACTCATTCTTACAGCCTTCGCAATAGAGAAGCGATAATTTAAAAATCCATAGTTCGGTAAATCATCAGGAAAGATAACCATTTTACCATTGCTTATATCAGAAGCGATAATTTTAAGCTTGTTTAAATCAGGTAAATCTGTAAATAAGTGAACTCCTTTTTTTCGAAGTAATTCTTCGATCCATTCTTCGATAAAAATATTAGAGTAAATACCAAGAGTAGTCCATGCGCTTAATCCTTTTCCAATAAACGGGATTCTGTCAATAAAGGTTCTCTTCGTAAATTTATCATAATCAATATTTGTTATAATCGTTTTTAGCTCTGAGCAAGAGTATCCTGCTGCTAGGAGCGCAGCGATGATTGAACCAGCTGATGTCCCAGCTACACGTTCCCATTCATAGCCTTTTTCAGCTAACGCACAAATTGCCCCTACATGCGCAATTCCGCGTACACCGCCTCCTTCAAAAACACCATCAATTTTCATCAATTCTACTTCCTTTCACATAAAAAATTTGAAAATGGCAAAAAAGCACGTATTGTACGTGCTTTTTTACAATAGTTTTTAAATTTACTAGCAGCCTACAAAGCCGCCCCAACAGCTAGCTCCGATGATGATTAGAAGGATGAATAAAACGATTAATAAAGCGAAACCTCCATAACCACAACCGCCGCCGCCATATCCGTAACCACAGCAACTATATCCGTAACCCATGTGGAATTCCTCCTTAAATTAAAAATAAAAATGAATGAGGGGAAAATGTACTGGAAGAAATAATGAACTATCGTGTTTGTAGGAACAATGTATACTATGCTTTTTTTAACTTGTTCGCGTATGGAGGATGAGCCCGTTTTTTGAAGGCTTGTTGTTTTTGCAAAGAATGGAGTATAATTTTTGTGCGATGATACAAATAAGTATGTAAATATAAGGAGAATGTATGAATAAACAAATTGAAGTATTAATTGATAAATATGGGCTGACACATTTAAAAGAGGAACTTATTAGCACTGTATTTCCTTGTGTGAAAGTTGTGCCAAAGCAGGAGGAAACTGTTGTGATAGGTAGTTCGAAAATGGGAGGAATTCCTGATTTGCCATGTGCATTTGAATACCCAATGCACAAAGGAAATCCGTTACAGTTTATCGCTCAATTTAATTTAAATGATTTACAAAATATTGGTATGAATCACGATCTTCCTAAGACGGGGATGTTATATTTCTTTACCGTGGAAAATTACTTTGAAGAAGATGTGAATCCAACTGAAGCGGGGCTTGTGCTTTATTATGATGTTACTGTAGAGCAATTACGAAGAGCAGATGAATTGCAAACGAATTATAACCAGTGTGCAATTACTTTTGAATTAACGTATAAATTGCCAGAGCTTTTCATTGAAGATGAGGCTGATTCAGACCGTTTCTTGCAATTACTTGAAGAACTAATCCCAGACAACTATGATAACCATCAAATGTTTGGAGAACCATTCTCTGTACAAGATGAGGTATTATACGAGACTGGACAATATATGGACATAGATCCGCAGCAAATGACGCTTTTATTCCAAATTGATTCAGATACTAAAAATTGTAATATGATGTGGGGAGATTTAGGGATGCTTTATTTCTGTATAGGAAATGAAGACTTGAAAAATCGACGTTTTGAAAATGCGTGTTGTGTATTACAAACATGTTAATGAAAAGGGTTGTTCTTGTAAAAAGAACAACCCTTTTACAATGTTAAATATGCATAATCTCATATGACCTATACGAAAAAGTATTGTATACTCTGAAACTATACGATACTTTTTCGTATAGTTATAGAATGTAAGGAGTGACGAGATGGGAAAGACAAGTAAGTATGTGACAGCTGCCGCACTTTGTTCAACTATAGTAATGGGGGGCTTACACGCGTCATCTGTATCTTATGCAGCTACAAATCCGACTGTAGCGACAACACAATCAGATGCAAAGTTATTAAATGATTTCAGAACAGAATTAAAAAAACAGATTGATAATCGAGAAGAAAATATTACAATCACATATAAAACAAAAGATAGAAATGCTAGAAATATTATGGATCAATTGTATGGCGAGTTTAATAAAATTGTAGATGCAGATGAGTATGTAAAATATAATATAGCATCTACTAGATATTCCATTAAAGGGTTACCAGGAAACTATACGTTTACACTGCAAGTGAAGTACCGTGAATCAAAAGAGCAAACACAATATGTAAAATCTCAGGCAAAAGCAATTATCGGCTCGATTGTAAAACCAGGAATGGATGAGCATGAGAAAGTAAAAGCTATTCATGATTACGTTGTAAAACATGTATCGTATGACACGTCGTATCAAGCATATACAGCATATGAAGCGTTAGCGAATCGCTCTGCTGTGTGCCAAGGATATACGTTATTAACATATGAATTACTAAAAGAAGCGGGTATCCAAAACCGCATTGTAACAGGCACAGGAAATGGACAAGCTCACGCATGGAATTTAGTAAACATTGAAAACAAATGGTATCATCTTGATACGACATTCGATGATCCAGTACCAGATAAAGCTGGGCGCGTAACATATTCATATTTTAATATGTCTGACGAACAATTAAGTAAAGATCACGACTGGGATCGTAGTAAATATCCAGCAGCAACTGCAAGCTACTTTAATGAATTAACAAACAAAATAAAAGCTGGTAGTTCAAAAACTGCTACATATGAACAAATGTTAAAAGAAACAAATTTAAAATATTTGTCTGCGCAATACGGGGCAGACAATTACAGTGAATTTAAGAAAAAATTACAGCAACAATTCGCTTCTAAGCCAGAGAAGGTAGAAGTACGTTATAAGCAATCCATGGATGGAACAATGCAAGATATAAAGAAAGTGTTAAATGAAATAAACTGGCCAAAAGGTGCAAAGCGTGTGTCTTATCAAGTAGCGCCTTATAGTGCTATGGCAGGTTATTCATTAGCTACAATTACATTTACGTATTAATCGGTGAAAGAGAGTATCTGTAAAGGATGCTCTTTTTCTTATGTATTACCCTAAAAATCAGAATTGTATGATAAAATAAAAAGAGGAAGGATGTGGAATCTAAATGAATTTTTTCGAGAATGATATTTTTACATTGATATATACTTGTTTAGCAATCGGACTTATCGTTTTGTTTTTCCTATCATTTACTTTGTTCATTAAAAGAGTATTGCAAAGCAGTGCAGCAAAAAAACAACAAGTGATGCATATGAATCAGAAGCTAGATCGAATTATTGAATTGCTTGAAAAAGATAAGGAATAGCGATAAAAGAAGTATGAAAAGGGGAAAGAGAATGGCCAATTATATAAAAGAATTACGCGAAAAAGTAGGGCATGATTATGTTTTCTTAAACTTTGCTGGTGGTTGTGTATTTAATAAAGAAGGAGAAGTATTACTGCAAAAAAGAGGCGACTTTAACGCTTGGGGCTTTCCAGGGGGCGCAATGGAGATAGGAGAATCGGCTGCGGAAACTGCAATTCGAGAAATAAAAGAAGAAACCGGGTATGATGTAGAAATAAATGAACTTATTGGAGTGTATACAAAATATTTTCAATCATATCCAAATGGAGACAAGGCGCAGTCAATTGTGATGTGTTTTTCATGCTCAATAGTTGGAGGCGACAAAAAAATAGATGGTGATGAAACGTTGGATTTGAAGTTTTTCCCGTTAGACGACATGCCACCGTTATTTTGTAAACAGCATGAAGATTGCCTGCAAGATTTATTGGAGAAAAGGGTAGGGGTATATCGTTAACATAAAAAAGAAGCTAAATGAGATTAGCTTCATTTTATATGTTATTTATTTCCACCAATCATCAAACATTGATGCTGGTACTTGTCTTTTATGCTCACTCACTGTGTAACGTTTTTCAATCTTTTCTGCAACGTCAGCTGGAACTGTTTTACCTTCTAAATAGTCATCAAGTTGATCATACGTAATACCTAACTCTGTTTCATCAGCTTGACCTGGTTTTTCATCTAATAAATCAGCTGTTGGCATTTTTAAGTAAAGTCGCTCGTCCGCACCTAATTCTTGTAATAGAGCGCGTCCTTGGCGTTTCGTTAATCCCGTTAATGGTAATAGGTCTGCACCACCATCTCCGAATTTTGTAAAGAATCCTGTTACAGCTTCTGCAGCGTGATCTGTTCCGATAACAAGGAGCCCTTTTTGTCCACCGATTGCATATTGTGTAACCATGCGGATACGTGCTTTCACGTTACCTTTATTGAAATCTGTTAACGATTCATCTAATAAGTTTTCGTATTGATTTGAGAAAGCATCAACGGTTGAAGCGATATCAAATGCAACAGATTGATCAGCTTGAATAAATTGTAATGCTAATTGCGCATCATCTTCGTCTTTTTGCACTTTATAAGGAAGGCGCACGGCGATAAACGTTGCGTTACCACCTTCATTACGAATTTCCTCCACTGCAAGCTGAGCTAAACGTCCAGCTAATGTAGAGTCTTGCCCGCCACTAATTCCAAGTACAAATCCTTTCGCACCTGTTTTTTTTACATAATCTTTTAAGAAATCAACACGTTTACGGATTTCTGCTTTCGGATCAATTACAGGTTGAACATGTAATGCTTTCATAATCTGTTCTTGTAATGTCATTATGTTTTCCTCCTATTCATATTAAAGCGGTAAATAAGTTTATATGTATATTGGTACATACTTCTATCCTTTATTATTTCGCAAAATTAACGAATATACAATAGGATGTGTGTATGAATATGAATGTAGTCATTATAATGAAACTGCATCGTTTAAGCAATTTTTTTGAAACCTTTCAATAATGTAAGGTTTTTGTCATTTGAATCGATGGAAGGTATTTCCGTACTTTACTAATATAAGAACATAGTTAGTAGAAGGGCGGAGAAGTAATATGAATATTAGAGAACTCGCATATCGGAATGTGACGCGAAATAGACGAACATATTCAGCATATTTTTTAAGTAGTGCATTTGCTATTATGGCCTTTTTTGTTTATTCGTTTTTTGCGTTTCATCCGGCATTAAGCGCTGGAGAATTGGGACGATATGTGTTCGTAAGTATGTCTTTTGCACAGTCCATTATTTACTTATTTACATTTTTCTTTATTTTATATTCGATGGGAATGTTTTTAAAAACGAGAAAGCGTGAATTAGGAATTTTAATGATGTTAGGTATGACGAAATATCAATTAAAGCGTCTTATCTTTTTTGAAAATATTATGATTGGAATAGGGGCAATTATTTTTGGGATACTTGCTGGAATGCTATTTTCCGGAATATTAATATTTATAGCTCCAATGATATTAAAGTTAGATATTTCCTTACCCTATTACATTCCAATGAAAGCCATTGTTGTAACGAGTATTATGTTTTTCGTATTATTTATGATCATTTCATTGTTTAGTGCAGGGATGATTCGAAAAAATAAAATTATGAAATTGTTTAGAGGATCAGCAGAAGCGAAGCCAGAACCGAAAGCATCCATTATTTCTTCTATATTAGCAGTTATATTACTTAGTGCCGGATATGCAGGAGCGCTTATGTCACACGGTGCAATGGTATTTTTCATGATGATTCCTGTTACAACGGTAGTCATTATTGGTACGTATTTGCTGTACAAGCAGTTGAGTGTTTGTATTATTAGACTATGTAAAAAAAGTAAACGTTTTTATTGGGCACAGACAAATATTATTACGTTGTCAGATTTAGCTTACCGTATGAGAGATAACGCAAGAATGTTCTTTATTGTAACGATAATTTCAACTGTAGCATTTTCAGCAATAGGTACATTAGTTGGCTTTACATCAATGACAAAGAAGATTATGGAGAAGCCAATTGCGTTTCATTACCACTCCAAGCAAGGAAATAGTAATGAATTACAGCATTTGAAGATGATTGACGAAGGATTAAAGAAACATAGTATAGAGGCTTCAAAAACTAATATTTCAACGAAGAAAACGGAGGAGCAGTCGTTAAGAAGCGCCACTTTTATAAAGGAATCAGACTATAAGAAATATGCAAAGTTAACAGGAGAATCCTTTCATGTAGTATCTAAAAAAGAAGTTTTATTTTTGTCAGTCGATATACCGGGACCACCGATGAAAGAAAGAAAAGAAATTACTTTGCCACATTTGAATGAACCTTTAAAAGTGAAAAAAGTTAATACTTCTTCATTAAGTAAAATAATAAGAGGTAACGTTTATGTAATCTCTAACAAGCAGTATGATGCATTACAAGATGGATTTAAAGAGGAAAAAAATTATGTATACAAAACAGAAGGAACGAAAGATGAAATTGAGGTTGGTAAAGAACTAACACATCAGATGAAACCTTATGAAGAACATGCAACGTTTAGTGCAGAAGAGTACGCACAAAACCAAAGTTTACAAATTGCAGGACCAATTCTATTTGTAGGTTTCTTTATCGGTATTGTATTTTTCGTATGTGCAGGAAGCTTCCTTTATTTCCGTTTGTTTTCTGATTTGGAGGATGATACTCGTTTGTTTGAAATGATTCGAAAAGTAGGCTTAACGAGCGGAGAATTATCGAAAGTAGTTACAATCCGATTGGGACTTTTATTCTTTGTTCCAATATGTGTTGCAACATTACACGGGGCAGTAGCGTTAACTGCACTCGGGCAGATGTTTGAGTACTCACTATTTAAAGAAAATACGATTGTATTAAGTATTTTCGTAGGAATTCAAGTTGTATATTTCTTACTGATTCGATCTCGTTATTTAAAACAATTGAAAGAGAGATTATATATTCGTTAAATGTGTTTTTTTAACTTGAGTACAAAATTTTCTAAAAAGAGGCAGGTATTACCAAAAAGTGATAAAATGGAAAAAGCGAGGTGGAAAATTTAATAAAAAGTAAGGGAGGAAGTAATATGAAAGCAACAGGAGTTATTCGAAAAGTAGACGAATTAGGACGAATTGTTATTCCTAAAGAATTACGTGATGTATTGGGAATACAAATCAAATCACCGCTTGAAATTTTCGTAGAAGAAGACAAAGTCATTTTACAAAAATATCAACCTTACAATGCTTGTCAAATAACAGGTGATGTTTCAAATCAAAACATATCATTAGCAAATGGAAACATTACTGTTAGTATAGATGGAGCGAAATATTTAATAAAAGAAATAGAGCAGTTTTTAAACAAGAGTGAGGTTTAGTCCTAATTTATATTATTTTAAAAATTTCATATCATTCTTTAAAGACAATAAAAGGACCAATTTAGTGGTCCTTTTATTTTGGTTATTGGTTGTACCAATCGGATTTTTGGTGTCTACAAATTACGAGATAAATAAAAGAGTAGTATAAATTTCGTAAGCCTTATTGAGAAATATTTTTAAGGAAGGAAAACGAAACAACTAAAACGAATGTTACATGTAAGCATTTTCAAAAGTGGTCTGAAATGAAAATAATATATTTTCAGGAGGGATTACGATGAACAGTAGTACAGCGAATAAACAAAAAGGTATACAATTGATTCCTTTTACAGTAGATAAGGTAGTTGAACAAGTAAATGAAATTCCACCAGGTGTACAACTCATTCATGCTCCACAAGTATGGGAGAAGAGTGCCAAAGGAAAAGATATTGTTGTTGCCGTATTAGATACAGGGTGTGATATGAATCATATAGATTTAAAGGATCGTATTATCGGTGGAAGAAATTTCACGAAAGATTACGAAGGGGATCCAAATATATATCTTGATAATAACGGACACGGTACTCATGTAGCTGGGACAATTGCAGCGACTGAAAATGGTGTAGGTGTTTTAGGGGTCGCACCACTCGCTAAAATGTTAGTGTTAAAGGTTTTAGCAGGAGATGGTTCTGGAAGTTATGAGCAAATTATTGATGCAATTCATTATGCTGTAAATTGGAGAGGACCTAATAAAGAAAGAGTTAGAGTCATTTCCATGTCACTGGGTGGCCCACAAGACGTTCCAGAATTACATGAGGCAATTCAAAATGCGGTAAAGCAAGATGTTCTTGTCGTATGTGCTGCTGGGAATAATGGAGATTGTAATGATAATACCGAGGAACTAGATTTCCCAGGTGCATACTCAGAAGTAATTGAAGTCGGCGCTGTCAATTTAGAAAGGAAAATCGCGTGTTTTAGTAATTCAAATCAAGAAATTGATTTAGTAGCACCAGGCGATGAAATATTATCTACGTATCCTGAAGGGAAATATGCGGTATTAAGTGGTACTTCTATGGCCACACCGCATGTTGCTGGGGCACTGGCATTGCTCATAAAGCAGTGTGAAAGGGAATATGGTAGAAAGTTATCAGAACCAGAAATATATGCACAGCTTATTAAAAGAACTGTACCTTTAGGGTATGAACGTACATCTGAAGGGAATGGATTAATAGATTTATTGAAAGAATAACAATTACTAAAAAACATCTCATATTTTTATGAGATGTTTTTTAGTATGGTTCTGTCGCATGTATTATGACATCCAATAAACCGGGGAATCTAGCATTTAAGTCATCTTCACGAATTGAAATGAAACGTTGTGTACCTTCAAGGCGTGTATACATAACACCGGATTCGCGTAAAACTTTGAAATGGTGAGATAAAGTCGATTTCGCAATTGGAATGTTTAACGAACCACAAGATTGTTCATTTTTTTCTAGTAGCATAGTTACAATTTGTAAACGAATTTGATCACTAAGTGCATATAAAATAGAAGAGAATTGAATTTCTTCTCGATTTGGATGATAGAGAGTACGCATTTTTTCACCTGCTTGTATAAGTTACTATATTTGCACTATAACATATAAAGTGGTATATTTCTATTGTTCGAATATAATCGAACAATAGAAATATAGGGGGAGAAAAAATGAAGTATACAAAATTGCAAAAGGCAGGACTAAATATTTCAAAGTTGGGGTTAGGAACAAACGCTGTAGGGGGACATAATTTATATGCTGATGTGAATGAGGAAGAAGGAAAACAATTAATAGAAGAAGCTATGGGGCAAGGGATTACCTTTATTGATACAGCAGATTCATACGGTTTCGGCAGATCAGAAGAATTGGTAGGGGAAGTATTGAAGGGAAAACGCCACGAAGTTGTACTTTCTACAAAAGGTGGAATACAGCCGCTATTAAATGGAGAGGTGTATATAAATAATGAACGAAACTATTTAAGAAATGCTGTGGAAAATAGCTTACGAAGATTACAAACTGATTATATTGATTTATATTATTTACATTTTACAAATCCAGAAACAAGTTATATAGATTCAATTGGAGAACTTACTCGCCTAAAAGAAGAAGGTAAAATTCGTTCAATTGGAATATCTAACGTAAACGTAGAGCAATTAAAAGAAGCGAATCAGCACGGACACATAGATGTTGTACAATCACCGTATAATATGTTGGATCGTACTGCAGGGGAAGAACTTTTGCCATATTGTATAGAATCAGGTATTTCATTTATCCCTTACGGGCCTCTTGCTTTTGGGATATTAGGTGGTAAATATACAGAAGATTTTAAATTGAACGAAGGAGATTGGCGTCAAAGTGTAAATCTATTTGAAGAAAATACATATAAGAGTAACTTTAAAAAAGTTGAGAAGTTAAAAGGCGTAGCTAAAGAAGAGGCTGTCGAAGTATCGCATTTAGCATTAGCATGGCTATTAAATAAAAAAGGAATTGATACTGTTATTCCTGGTGGGAAACGAGCGGAGCAAATAAGAGAAAGTGTAAGAGCTGTGGAAGTTTCATTGAATGAAAATGTCATGAAAGAGATTGAATCTATTTTAGAAGATTAGTTGAAGGAGGGATAGTTCCCTCTTTTTATATAAAAGGAGAAGATTTAAATGAAAAGAGTACTAGCTGTATTCTTTACAATCATGTTTATGATCGGTACAGATACTTTCTTAATTTCACCACTTTTGCCCACATTACAACAGGTGTATCATATTTCAACTGAGTTGTCAGGGTGGATGGTGAGCTCATATGCTTTAGGATACGCTGGATTTGCACTTATTGCTGGTCCTATATCAGATGGCTTAAATAGAAAAAAAGTGATGGTAATAGGAATGAGTTTTTTTGCGTTAAGTACATTTTTATGTGGAATGGCACCGAGTTTTCTATGGATGCTAGCATTTAGATTCTTAGCAGGTGTAAGTGCAGCCTTTGTATCTCCACAAGTGTGGGCATCTATGCCGCTCCTTATAGAGAAGGAGCAAATTGTAAAGGCATTTGGAATTGCAACAGCAGGGTTATCAATCTCTCAAGTTTTAGGACTGCCAGTTGGATCGTATTTGGCAATGATACACTATACAACACCATTCTTTGTCGTGGGTATATTATCAGCACTACTTGTCATTCTTATTTATGTAGTATTACCAGAAATACAACCGGTTCATATTAGTGGAAATAAAACAAACATCTTAAAGCGCTATAAACAATTACTTTCAGATTCAAAGGTTTTACTTTCTTATTTTGCATATTTTGTTTTTCAAACTGGTAATTTTGCTGCATTTTCATTTTTGGGTGTATGGCTTTCCATTCAATTTGGCTTACAAGTTCATGAAGTAGGTACAGCTATGCTCGTATTAGGATTAGGAAATTTAACTGGTAATATTTTAGGCCCTAGAATCGTAAATAAAATGGGTTATAACCTTTCTTTCTATGGTGGAATTATATTTACAGCGGTGCTATATGTATTACTTCCTCATGTAAAGAACATCGTATTGGTTGAGTTATTGTTCTTTGTTTTGTTTTTTGTGACAGGAATTTTGTTTGTATTAATGATGAGGCACTTACAAAACATGTCTAATGTAGCAAGAGGAACAGGAGCTGCTCTTGCAAATGCTTCTATGTATATTGGTCAAATGATTGGAGCGGCAATAGCAGGAATGTTATTTGCAACATCTCACAATTTTATATTTGTAGGTAGTTTTACTGCGTTATTATATATTATAGCTTTATTTCTGTTTAGAAAAAGTGAAAAGCTTACTGAAAATAGTGAAACAGGAATTGCGTCATAAAGTCTTTACAAATAAAAAAAGAGCCTAAAAATAAAAATCCCTATAGAGATAGGGATTAATATATCGGCATATAGTTCCTTGGAAAAGGATATACTGAGTATAACATATAGGACTACTTATAATTGTGAAATAGATGTGAAAGTAATGTGAAAAATATCAAAAAGAAAAGCACTGTTTTAGCTAATTGAACTAAAACAGTGCTTTTCTTTTTGATTGAACGGTTGCTGCATTTTCATCATGTATGCCTGCATCTTTAATAATTCGTTGTTTTGCTTTATTTAATAGATGGTTTACTGCTTCACCAAAATAGTTAGCTTCGCTTTTTGTGCGGGCTTCTCGTAAACATTTATAGTTTTCTAGCAGTTCCTCTTTTTCAGTGTTTGTTAAGAAATCTTCTATTTTCTTTTTTGTCATACGAAACACCCTTTCTTCTGACAAACGACGCAATAGAAAATATTTATTGTTTATTATAGCAATAATTTTAAAAAAAAGTATAGACTAACGTCGTAATAATTTGTCAATTTCTTGAATCTTCTCATCAGCTTTCCCAATTTGTGTGTTTTTAGCCTGCTCACCACCAAGCGCTTGATGTAGTAAGAAAGTCTGACCAGAAATAGCAGTCACAATGGATACTTTAATAATTTCTTTTATTAAGGTGACATCGAATAAAACGAGTCCAAGAAGTGCAGCTAGACTGCCAGTGAAAATATCAGTCAAAAACCCAAAGTGAAAAAAAGTTTTCAAACGGCGTGGAAGCAATAACTTACCTTGGTTATTGATTAGATGGGAAACGAAACCGGTAATGCCACCAACGAGAACAGCGGTTAGCCATTGATACATTTCCATCGAATCCACTCCTTTTAGTGAATAAGATTCGATTATTTTATATTGATTCCTTTTAATATTTCATAGAAGCATATTGAGAAAGTTTGTTTGGTGTTTTTCTATATTCAATTTAATTATAGCAGAAAAATCTGATATATATGAGTCTATTATATGAAGCAGTTATTCCTTAATATGAATGTAGAAAGGGGGGCGTGATATGAATATAGATTACCGAATAAGAAGTGTGGATGGTTATACAAAAAATATAGGGGAATTAGTAAGCATGCTGGAGCATACGAGGGCTGTAACATTACAGGAAATAAACAATCTATCAGTTGAGCAATTAGATTCAATTATGCCAAGTGGAGGGAATTCCATCGGAGCTTTATTAAAGCATATAGCAGCTATTGAAAAAGCACATCAGCTTATTTCATTTGAAGAGCGTGACTTTACAAAGGAAGAATTAGAAATATGGGAAGACGCACTGTATTTAGGGGAATCGGGGAGAACGATTCGCGGACATGAAATACAGTATTATGTACAACTTTTGCAAAAAGTTCGAGAAGAATCTCTGAAGTATTTGAGTGAACAAGATGATGCATGGCTAATGTCAGAAAGAGAGTGGCCTAACGGTGTAGCGCATAACCAGTACTATTTGTGGTTTCACGTGCTAGAAGATGAGATTAGTCACCGTGGGCAAATTAGAATGATGAAAAATAAATTATTTGAAAATTACGTTAAATGAGGTAGCTTTTTAAATAAATATTCCATATAATGAGAGTAATTAAAATGAGAACGGGGTGATGTATTATGGCGAAAATAACTTATATGAATCATAAACCAAATACAAAGGTGGATGGAAAGGGCGATACTATATAAGTGAGCGCACGATCCTTCCGCTTATACACTAGGGAGGATATCAATTTGAATCAAAATATTTTAGAATCGTTCGGCTGGGATTCTTTTTTTGAGGAACAAGCTGTAGAGAACTTTGAAGTAGGGCGTATTTTACTCGAGCATAAGCATATATATCGAATTATTTGTAATGATGGTGAATATATGGCAGAGCTGTCTGGTAAGTTTCGGCATGAAGCAGTAACGAAGGGTGATTATCCAGCGGTTGGTGATTGGGTGTATATAAAGAAAATAGAGAATGAAAAGAAGGCAATTATTCATCGTATTTTTCCTAGAAGAAGCTCTTTTTCTAGGCAAGAGGCTGGTACTCGAACGGAAGAACAAGTAATAGCAGCAAATGTAGATTATCTATTTTTAGTGAATGCACTGAACCATGATTTTAACGTAAGAAGAATAGAACGTTATTTACTATTAGCATATGAAAGTGGTGCAATGCCAGTTATTGTTTTAACAAAGAGTAGCTTATGTGAAGACGTGGAACAGAAAATTGTAGAAACAGAAGCTGTAGCAATTGGTGTTCCGATCTTCGTCGTTGATAGTTTAGAGCATACTGGTATTGAATCGTTGCAACAATTTGTTACTTCAGGAAAAACAATTGCTTTAGTCGGTTCATCTGGGGTTGGAAAATCTACTTTATTAAATGCACTCATTGGAATTGAAGTAGCAAAAACGGGTGATATTCGTGAGGAAGATAGTAAAGGAAGACATACGACAACTCATCGTGAATTGTTCCGATTACCGAGTGGTAGTTTAGTTATTGATACTCCTGGTATGAGGGAGCTACAGCTTTGGGAAGGAAGCGATGCGATTCAAACAACATTTTCTGATATTGAAGAACTAGCAAAAACGTGCCGTTTTAGGGACTGCAAGCATGAAAATGAGCCAGGGTGTGCAGTGCATAAGGCAATTGATAACGGAATTATTACGATAAATCGTTTGCAAAGTTATAAAAAATTACAAAGAGAACTAGCCTATTTTATGAGAAAACAAGATGCTGTTCTTGCAAGAGCAGAGCGTGATAAGTGGAAAAAGATTTCTAAACAGCATAAAAAAATGTGAAAAGTCAAAGGGTGATTCCCTTTGGCTTTTTGTATTTGTAAATTTTATAATAATATTATTCATATATATGGACAAAGAGAAATTAATTGTTTAAACTTTACAAAGTATTCATCATAATAGGTTATGAAAATAATAATTAGGGAATGGGAAATATTTATAGTTCACTAAATTTAACTTTTGAAATTGAAAAGCAGGAGGTTTGTAATGGGTAGACTATTAAATTCGTTTCGTGATATGAAAGTAGCAAAAAAACTACTAATTTCATTTTTCGTCATTTTAATTGCGGCTGTCTCTATTATCGGAGGCATGTCTTATCAAACAGCTAAAAAGAATTTTGAATCACAAATTACGAGTAGTGCTCACGACAATATAAAAATATTAGATAATTTAATTAATCAAATGATTGAGGCAAAATTTAATGATGTAAATAATTTTGCACGGGTGATTCAAGGTAATATGTATCAAGGGGATAATCAAGATGAATTAAGAAAAATGTTATCTCAATATATCAACTTGAATAAAGATGTTGAACAAGTATATGTTGCTGGAAATGATAAAAAATTTGTACAAGAACCAAATATACAAATGGCAGCAGACTATGATCCAACAGAACGTTCTTGGTATAAAGATGCAGTAGCAAAACAAGGTGGTATTGTAATTACTGAGCCGTATAAAGCAAAGGGAAATGGACATATTGTCGTAACGATTGCAAAACAAGCAGAAGATAAAAACGGTGTTGTTGCGATAGATTTAAGTTTAGATAACCTATTAAAAACAACAAAGTTAATCAATATTGGTAAAAAAGGATATGCTTTCATTTTAGATGGGAAACAAAAAATAATTGCACATCCTCAAGAGAAGTCAGGAGAAAAAGCAGCTGATTCTTGGGCGAAGAAAATTTATGAAGATAATCATGGTGCTTTTTCATATACGTATGACGGTAGCGAAAAGCAAATGGTATTTGCTACAAATGTAAAAACTGGTTGGAAAATTGGCGGGACGATGTACTCAAATGAAGTAATTGAAGCTGCGCAGCCTGTATTTTATAATATGTTAATTGTTATGTTCATTTCATTAGTTATAGGCGGGGCTCTTATTTATTTCGTGACACTTTCTATTACGAAGCCATTAAAAAGATTAGTTGCCACTTCTAAAGAAATAAGTGAGGGAGATTTAACGCAAACAATTGATATTCATTCTAATGATGAAATTGGTCAACTTGCAAAAGGATTTAATGAGATGACTGATGCATTGCGAACGTTAATCGGAAGAATTAATACTTCGGCTGGACATGTTGCAGCAGCATCAGAAGAGCTCACGGCAAGTGTAAGACAGGCGAGTGAAGCGACTGAGCAAATTACGATGGCAATGGATGAAATATCGAGCGGGGCAACAACGCAAACGACAAGTGTAGAAAATGGTGCAATGTTATTATTTGATGTAACAGAAGGAATTCAGCATGTAGCAAATAGTTCATCATCGATTAATACGGCTTCTGCTCATACTCGTGAAAAAGCAGAAGATGGTGGAAAACTAGTAGGAAAAACAGTAAACCAAATGCAGTCTATTGCAGAATCTGTTTCACAATCAGATGAAGTTATACAGTTATTAAATAATAAATCAAAGCAAATTGGTGACATACTAGAAGTCATTCAAAATATTGCAGATCAAACAAACCTTCTAGCTTTGAATGCAGCAATTGAAGCTGCAAGAGCAGGAGAGCATGGAAGAGGATTTGCAATTGTTGCAGATGAAGTACGTAAATTGGCTGAGAAGTCTAGCGTATCTTCTAGTGAAATTAGTAAATTAATATGTGAAATACAAGATGACATGAGTAAGACGGTAAAGTCTATGGGTCATGTAAATGAGGAAGTTCAATCTGGACTTGTTATTGCGAATGAAACGAAGCAAAACTTTACTGAGATTTTACAATCTACAAATGAAATTGCAGATCAAATTAAAACGATGGTTGAAACAGCTAACGGGATGTCAAAAGGTGCAAATGAAGTGTCTATTTCGGTTGGGCAAATTGCAATGACAGCGCAGAATAATGCGACGAGTACTCAAAACGTTGCAGCATCAGCGGAAGAACAATTAGCTTCGATGGAGGAAATTGGTTCTGCAGCTGGTACGCTTTCTCAAATGGCTGAAGAGTTACAAGTATTAATTGAAAGATTTAAAGTTTAATAGAGAACAGACTACTCCAAAATAGCAGTATGCTATTGGAGTAGTCTGTTTTTTTGTAAAATTAAATAGAAATAGACAATACTTTTATGAGGTTTAAATATATATTTTGTATAATATTTGTCGAAAAATAGAGGTATTTGTTAACTTTGTGTATAATTATAATCATATAGAATACAAATAAAAGGAGATTCGTATGGGAGTGTATTGGGGGACAAAAAGACATTCTTGGCTTAGTTATGTCTCATTTTGGTTAAGTATTTCATTTTTTATTGTTTTTCTCATTGAAGTGTTTATTTTTAAAACACTTTCAAATAGTTCAGTGCAAATTGTTAAATATTTTTATTTTATATTTGTACCAGTAAACATCTTTCTTAGTTTAAAGTTACTCTTTAAGAAGAATGAAAAGAAAGCATTACCTATTTTTAGTTTTATAGTATCATTATTATTTACAATTCTAATACTAGTATTAGCGTTAGCAGCTACTGGGAAATTCTTTTAAGGAGAGTGATGTAAATCACTCTCCTTTTTTGGTGTGAGCAAATAATGATTGGGAATAGGTTTAAAATTTAAGGGGGATTAAGTAATAAAGTAAGCCACATAATAATGAAGACTGAATAAAGTGTTTTATATACTTATGAAGCAAATGAATACGGTTAGAACGTTGATATATGGTACAATACATATGGATAGTGATAGAGATAAAGAGTATATAAAATACTCATCGTTTTTTAGTAAGAGAGGGGTTATCTTATGCTATACGAGGATTTGATGACATTATTTCAAGCAGCTCCGAAAGAAGAAGGTAAAGGTGGCTGGAAATATATAATCCAGGAACGAAATGATAAATATGAAATTGTTGATGAAATGTTGAAAAATCAAATGAGTGTTGAATTGTATTTTAATGAATATGATGAGGTGAAAATCACTTTATATAAAGAGGGAATGCCTATTTCTACTATGCAAAGAATTGCGATTTCAAAAGTTGAATTAGACGAAGAGGAAGAAGGGATTCAATTCGTTTTAGAACGTATGCCTAGTCGAATGATTCGGTTGCAATTAAGGCCATATTTGGCATTGGAAATGGGGCCGTACTGGGAAGTATGTGATGATTGTGAATGAATATATATAAAAAGCATCCAATAACATGGATGCTTTTTATGTTTTTTGAAGTTGTTTAAAAGCAATAATCGGAAGTAAAATGATGCTAACCCACCCGATTACTGGATATAGAATATGGAGCAATTCACTGTAACCAACGTAACTAAAGCAATAGCTTATTAGTAAAATGAAGAAAATGATATTGTTATTTTGCCATCCGGTAATCGATTGCATTTGTTTTGTCATGCCGAACACATTGCCAACTAAAGTTGTGAACACTTCACCGAAAATGATAAGAACAAAGAAAAAGTGAAAAGTTGCGTTAAATCTTCTGATGACTTCAGCCATTGGAATGTTATATTGATAAAATTGGTCGACTGATAAGATCGCTAAATGGCTACATAATAAAATTAAAGAAAGTCCTGCACCACCTAAAATACCGCCCCATAAAATGGCTTTTCGATCTTTTACTTCGCTGGCTAACGGGACGAGTACGCTTTGGGCGAGAGAAAGATTTAAGGCGACATATGTAATCGGGCTAGTAATCCACTTCATATTCCAGCTTTCTGCTGGAATAGTATTACTAATAGGAGTTGTACCGTGAAAAAAAGTAGTAATAGCAAGTCCGATAATAAAAATCATCATAATAGGTACGACAAGAGTATTTACCTCAAAGACACCTTGTAATCCGCGACTACCTATAATGAGACAGGCAATGACTGTAATGAGAATACCAAGTTGTCTTGGTAAACGAAGTTGCTCTTCGAATACCGCCCCGGCTCCTGATAACATAACGCTCGTTACACCAAATAATACGAGCAATAATAATGTGTTTACGACATTTCCAAATACATCCCCAAATAAATATTTGTTAAATTCTTGCGCTGAAAATGCACCGATTTGTGAGGAGAGTAACATCATTTTTGTGCCGAGCCAAATAAAAAAAAATCCACTTACACATATGCCAATTGTTCCATAAAAGCCATTCACTGTAAAAAATTCAACAATTTCTCGTCCAGTAGCAAATCCAGCTCCAACGACTGTTCCAATATAAGTAGCAGCGACTTTCTTTGCTACTTGCCATTGTTGATTGTCCATGTTATCCCTCTTTCTACTACGATGAGCTTGATTTACTATTATGCATATGTATGAGCTTGGACAATTAGACGTATGAAGTGTTTGAAAACATACATGAATTAATACATATTAGGGAAATATTAAAGGTGTTAAAACTTTGTTACATATAAGCCAATCGTTCGAAAGGATAGGAAATGTATGGTAACATGTAACTAGGTTATGAAAAGATAATCATTACAAAATGATAAGAGGAGTGGATTGTATGAGTACGAAAACAAATGTTGTTGAAGTATTAAACAAGCAGGTAGCAAACTGGAATGTGTTATATGTGAAACTACATAATTATCACTGGTATGTGACAGGACCACACTTCTTTACATTACATGAGAAATTTGAAGAATTTTACAATGAGGCTGGAACGTATATTGATGAATTAGCAGAACGTATTTTAGCATTGGAAGGTAAGCCGTTAGCGACAATGAAAGAATATCTTGCAACATCTAGTGTGAATGAAGGGACAAGCAAGGAATCTGCAGAAGAAATGGTGCAAACATTAGTAAATGATTACTCAGCACTTATTCAAGAACTAAAAGAAGGCATGGAAGTTGCTGGTGAAGCTGGAGATGAAACATCAGCGGACATGTTGTTAGCAATTCATACAACATTAGAGCAACACGTATGGATGCTAAGTGCGTTCTTAAAATAAATATAAGAATATAAAGAAAAAAGCCATTGAAAAATTGTTTCAATGGCTTTTTTGTGATTTTTCAGTTTTCTTTTATGCTATAATATAGTAAAAAGGAGGCGATGCGATGTTTCGCTTTTTCAAAACTGGAAAAGAAGAGCGTGAAATTACGAAAGATGAATTGGAACAAGCGATGGCTCAGTTTCTAGAAAAGAATGCTAATATCGTTTATACAGTATTAGTAAATGATGATTATACAGTAAATTATGATTTGTTAAAGCCGTATTTACCTGCATTTCCAACAAATATTTTTCTGATTACGAAGGAAACGCTTGAGGTATTTGAACATACAGAAGAAAACTTAAACCTAGTGAAAGAAATTGATATTGTGCAAAAGGCAGTAGACCAATATGTAACAGAAAAAGAAATGTTTCCAATTGTAGAGGGTAGTGAAGATCGCCTCATATGCGGAATGAAACTAGGTCCTTACTTAGATTGTATATTAAAAAGAGACTTATATATTTCAGAAAAACATTATTTAGTTTCAAGTAAACCAGATAGAAAAAAACAAAAAAGTGGGTAGATGTATGGAGAACAACAATAAATATATTGTTGTCTTTTTTTTGAGGTGATTAAAATATTAATTTTTCAGTTTATTTAACTTTATACTAAACTTATTGGACAAAGAGGAGTAACGATTAAGTATCATGCTAAGAATAGAGTATTGTTAGCATGAGTTTTATACAGAGATTACAGAATGGTATAAAGGTTTGAAAAATAAATATTATAAAAGGTTACGGGGGATAGGTGCATGAAAAATAGTATGACTTACATTCAATTATTAAATGAAACGTTACATTGCTATGCAAGTAAAGGAAGTTTGGAAGCGTATACTTATATAATGGAGCATGCTAAAGGTATAGTAGGAAATGAGGCTCAAATATATAATTTTAAATATGCATTAGCGAGTGCAGCAGGACTTGAAGAAGAAGCGTTGCATGTAATGAAGGAAGCTATTATAGAAAAGGGTTTTTGGTATGGATATGAGTATTTAATTTCTGACGACGATTTAAAATTATTACATAAATTTGAAGAGTTTCATAAAATGGTTCAATTATGTAAAGAAAGAGAAGAGTTAGCAAAGAAAACAGAACGAGCAGACGTGAAATATATAGAAGACAAGAAAAAAGAAAAACTATTTATTGCAATGCACGGTGATCAAGAAAATATAGGAATAATAGAACCGTATTGGAAATCTGTTTTGTCACAAGATTATACGTTAGCTTTACCACAGTCTTCGCAAATTCAGTTTTCAGATGGGTTTGTTTGGGATGATATACATAGAGGGAAGGAAGAATTAAAAGAGCATTACGTTAAGTTTATAGAAAATCATACAGTAGAAAGAGTAATAATTGGTGGTTTTTCTGCTGGTGCAGGAGTAGCTTTATACACGGTTTTACAAAAAGATATAGCTGTGGATGGTTTTATTTTTATGGCACCGTGGCTTCCAGAGATTGAAGAATGGAATGAGTTGCTGGAAGTATTACAGGATAAACATATAAAGGGGTATATAGTCTGCGGTGATCAAGATGAAGATTGTTTCGAATGCACACAGCAATTTGTACAATTATTAAGAGATAAGAATATAGAACATAAGTATAAAGTTATACCTAACTTAAATCATGATTATCCTATTCACTTTGATGAGGTATTGAAAGAAGCTATTGAATATATAGGGAATGAAAACAATAAGTAGTAAGAAAAGGAGATGCATCATATGTGATGTATCTCCTTTTTAAAATTATAAATTAAAAGCATTTGCCAATAAGCGATAAGAATTTAATTTATCTTCAAATCGATGAGTAATTGTGACAATCATAAATTCTTCAGTATTGTACGCTTTGCTTAAGTTTATGATTTTTTCTTTTACAGAAGACGGGTCGCCTACTATCATACGTTGACGATTTTCTTTTATACGGAATAAATCATACGCGCTGTATGAATAATTTTGAGCAGTTTCAATAGAAGGAGTACCAGTTGTACGCTTTCCTTGCTCTAGTAATAAGATTGATAAATCTAAACTTGAAGCAATTTTTTCCGCCTCTTCATTTGTTTCTCCGCAAATAACAAAAATAGCGACGATTGATTTTGGTTTATCTCCTAAATAGGAAGGTTGGAATTGTTTTTGATAGGCCTCCATTACCTCGGGTCCACCGTATCCGTTTATGAACTGTGCGAATGCAAAAGAAGCACCTTGTTGTGCAGCGATCTTTGCACTCTCTCCACTAGAGCCAAGCAACCACATGTCGGGAGATGTTGGAATCACAGGAGTAGCTTTTAAATTCGCATAATGATGGTTTTCTGGTACTTGATCATGTAAATACATTGCAACATCTGCAATTTGTTCTGGATATTGATCAAGTGAGACCATTTTTCCTTCTTGAAGTGCGCGAGTTGCAATTGGCATACCGCCAGGTGCTCTGCCGACACCAAGGTCAATACGATTTGGATAAAGCGCTTCTAAAACACGGAAATTCTCAGCAACTTTATACGGGCTATAGTGAGGTAACATAACACCACCCGAACCAACTCTCATGCGCTCCGTTTTTGCTGCAATATGAGAAATAAGTATTTCTGGACTTGAACCAGCAAGGCTTACAGAATTGTGATGCTCTGATACCCAAAAGCGTGTATATCCGAGTTTTTCAACTTCTTGCGCAAGCGTAACTGTATGTGAAAAAGCTTGGGTTGCTGTACTACCATCTGAAATAGGGGATTGGTCTAATACACTTAATTTGATCATAGAATATACCTCTCAATCTTAATGTACATCCTATTATATATTTACTTACGAAAAATGCGTAATGAAATGCTCAAAATTAAAAGTGGATAAATTATATATCCACTTTTAATGTGAAAATCCTCGTTCATAATGATTCATTTCGACTACATTTAAAATATATTCGTAGTTATCAATCTCAAGTTTTATTTGTTCACGCTCTTTTTTAGATAGATGCAAACTATTAAGCTTGTTGCATAGCTGTTGTTTCTTTTCTTCTAAATACTTTTTTGTAGCATTGTAGTCGTAAGTTGGTTTCATTTTTAACCACTCCTTATTTGCTGTTGCTATATTATACGAAGCGTGAAGAGCTGTGAGAGCGATCTCTTATGTATTTTTAGTGAATATTCAACTTGCTCTGTTGTTATGTTTATGGAAATTTATGAATAAAATGCACTAAACGACTAATGCCCATTTGATGAAGTAAGGGGTGGAATTGTGCAGAAAGATATAATGTATAACACTGAGATGGATGAAACGTTAAAAATTATAAATAAAGGATTAAAGAAGACGACGAGCCCGAAGCAAATTATTGTAGTAGGGGCTGGCATGGCTGGATTAGTTTCGGCATCTTTATTAAAAGCTGCGGGACATGAAGTGAAGATTTTTGAAGCAAATAACCGGGTAGGTGGCCGCATAGAGACAGTTAGAATGGAAGATACCGGTTTATATTTGGATGTAGGGGCAATGAGAATTCCGTATTCGCATACATTAACGATGGCATATATAAGAAAATTTGGGCTACAGGTGAGCCCTTTTATTAATAGGAATGAGACTGATATCATTT
This sequence comes from Bacillus sp. TE9106W, assembly GCF_054062215.1. NCBI lineage: Bacteria > Bacillati > Bacillota > Bacilli > Caryophanales > Bacillaceae > Bacillus > Bacillus sp. TE9106W. Next base: position 236,395 of record NZ_JBSSFA010000003.1, on the reverse strand, counting down.
ACGTAAATGGCCGGAAAACGACATTAAAACAATATGAAAAAGATCCAAGTATATTAAAGTATCCTGTAGAAATGAATGAAGTGGGGAAAACGTCTGAGGAGCTATTATTGTTAGCGGTACAGCCTATTATAAATTTTATAAAAAAGAACCCAGAGAAAAATTGGGATGTTGTAGTAAAGGATTTTGGGAGATACTCTACAGGACAATTTTTAAAGTATCATCCGTATCAATATAATACATATTTTTCGCCAGTAACGATTGAGATGATCGGTGTTCTATTAGATTTAGAAGGTTTTTTAGAACGTTCATTTGTTGAGACATTACGTTTTTTATATATTATGCAAGAGGAGAGTGGATTTTGTGAAATAGTAGGTGGGAATGATAGATTACCAAAGTCCTTTTTACCACAATTAGAAGAAAATATTATATATAATCAAAAATTAATGAAGCTACATCAACGTGATAACGGTGTGACAGCTTTCTATCGAAACGAAGAAACGTTTGAATATAGTAGTATTACAGGGGACTTAGTTATTGTTACCATTCCGTTTTCGACAATGCGTTTTGTGGAAGTTGAGCCCTTTGATTCTATATCTCATGAAAAGTGGAAAGCAATTCGCGAATTGCATTATATGCCAGCAACAAAAATAGGAATTCAATTTAAAAGTCGATTTTGGGAAGAACAAGGACAATTAGGTGGCAGAATTATAACGGATTTGCCAATTCGTTACGCTTATTATCCAAGCTATGGAATTGGAGAGAAGGGACCGGCTATGATGCTAGGAAGCTATACATGGTCTTATGATGCGTTGTTATGGGATGGATTGTCAAAGGGTGACCGTATTTATTATACATTACAAAACTTAGCAACGATATTAGGTGGTCAAGTATATGATGAATTCTTGTCTGGTATATCAAAAAGCTGGACATTGGATCCATATGCACTTGGAGGGTTTGCGCTATTTCAGGCAGGTCAAGAATCAGAGTTGCAACCAGCGATTGTCAAACCAGAGGGAAGAATATTCTTCGCTGGAGACCATACGACGTTATATCATGGATGGATTCAAGGGGCAATTGAATCTGGGGTTCGTGTAGCGGAAGAGGTGAATGAATAAAATATGTAAATTTCAGAATTATCTTTACTGTATAGTTTGAGATGGATATTATTATATATAAAAGAATTATAGGGAGTGTTTACAGTGAATCCATTATTATTCGATTTTCCTTCTGAATTTTATACCGAAAGGCTATGTATTCGAATGCCGAAACCGGGTGACGGTAAAGTTGTATACGATGCCATACAAGCATCTATGCAAGAATTAAAACCTTGGATGGTTTTTGCACAGAAAGAGCAAACAGAGGAAGAAGTAGAAGTGAGCATTAGAAAATCGCATATTCAATTTTTGCAGCGTGAGGATTTAAGGTTACTAGTTTTTTCGAAAGAAACAGGTGAGTTTATTGCATCAGCTGGATTGCATCGTATTAATTGGGATATACCTCAATTTGAAATCGGGTATTGGATTGATTCAAGATTTAGTGGACAGGGCTATATGGTAGAGGCTGCAAAGGGGATAACGGATTTCGCCTTTTCTGAACTAAAAGCAAACCGCATAGAAATTCGTTGTGATGCTTTAAATAAGAAGAGTAGAGCGATCCCTGAAAAATTGGGCTTCAAATTAGAAGGTACGTTAGAAAGTGCGAGTGTTGCAGTAGATGGAAATGGATTAAGAGATATGTGTGTCTTTGCTATGACGAGAAATACATATGAAAAAGAAGAGCTGTAAAGAAACGGCTCTTCTTTTTGTGTATTATGGTACAGGATGTCCGTTAGAGCTTTCGAAAATTGTAAACCATTGTTGACGGTCTAAGTTAACTTTTGTAGCAAGAGCGGCCGTTTTAACACGATCTAATTTACCAGAGCCAACGATCGGCATCATATTAGCTGGATGTGCAAGTAACCATGCATACATAACAGTATCGATGCTAGTAACACCTAGTTCAGTAGCGACTTTTTGAACGGTTTCACGTACACGTACAGCGCGTTCTGATTGACCAGTAAAGATTTCTCCGCCAGCAAGAGGTGACCAAATCATTGGGTTGATTCGTTTCTCCTGACATAAATCAATTGTTCCTTTTTCAAAATGCTCAAGTTGCAGTGCAGATACTTCAATTTGGTTCGTAATAAGCGGGAAATCTAAGTATGAACTTAACATATTAAATTGAGAAGGTAAGAAGTTAGATACACCGAAATGACGAACTTTTCCTTCTTGCTTTAAGCGTAAAAACGCTTCTGCCACTTCATTTGGATCCATGAAAGGATCAGGACGATGGATAAGTAATACGTCAATATAATCTGTATGTAAATTTTTAAGTGATGCTTCTGCACTTTGAATAATATGTTTTGCACTAGTGTTGTAGTGAGCAACATATCGCTCTGGAAATTTCGGTGATGGGGGAGCGATTCCACATTTTGTGATGATTTGCATGTTTTCACGTAAAGAAGGCTTTAGTTGTAATGCCTCTCCGAACAGTCCTTCACACGTATAACCGCCATAAATATCAGCATGATCAAAAGTAGTAATTCCCATATCCATACAATCTTCAATGAAAGAAAGTAATTCTTGTTTCGTCATATTCCATTCTGCTAAACGCCAAAAGCCTTGAATAATACGAGAAAATTCGAGTGTTTCGGCCATTTGAACTCGTTCCATTATAGTACCCCCTTGATGAATGATTATTTTTTTGAAAAGGCTTTCTTACTACATATTATTATATAGTTAGAGGGGCGTACAAACAATAAATATGTTTTGCTACAAAAACGATTATTTCTATATGTTATAATGTAAAAACATATAGCTATAAGGAGATGTACGAAATGATTCCAGTAACAATATTAACTGGTTTTCTTGGATCTGGGAAAACAACATTATTAAATCGTATTTTAACAGAGAATCACGGTAAGAAATTGGCGGTAATTGTAAATGAAATAGGGCAAATTGGCATTGATAATCAGTTGATTATGAATGTTGAAGAAGAAATTATGGAAATGACAAACGGTTGTTTATGCTGTACTGTACGGGAAGATTTACTCGTTGCGTTAAAACAATTACTGGATGTAAAAGCAGAAGGGAAAATGGACTTTGATGGATTAGTAATTGAAACAACTGGTCTTGCAAATCCAGGTCCTATTATTCAAACATTCTTTTTAGATCCTGTTATTCAATCTGCATACCAAATTAATGGTGTTGTAACAGTAGTAGATAGTTATCATATACATAAACATTTTGAAAAAGGACTAGAAGCAAAAGAACAAATTGCATTTGCCGATGTTGTATTAGTGAATAAGTTAGATTTAATTGAAGAGAGCGAAAAAGAAAACCTCTTACATGAACTGCAAGGAATAAACCCGACTGCAAAGTTAATTCAGTCGACTCACTGTGATGTAGATATTCCATCGTTATTAAAAATTCAAACGTTTAAAACGAAAGATACGTTACAAATTTATCCTCATAAAGAGCATAATCATCTAGAAGGTGTAAAATCGTTTGTACTACGTGAAGAGCGTCCGTTAGATTTACAAAAACTAAATGAGTGGATGTCAGCTGTCGTTCAAGAACTGGGAGAATACTTATATCGCTACAAAGGAATTTTATCGATTGATGGAGTGGATAAACGTATCGTTTTTCAAGGTGTACATACGTTATTTGCTGCTTCGTATGATAGAGAGTGGCAAGAGGGCGAAGATCGAGTAAGTGAAGTTGTTTTTATCGGAAAAGATATTAATAAAGAATGGTTCCAAGCACATTTCGAGGAGTGTGTGAAATAAGTCTGCGTTTATTGCAGGCTTATTTTTTGGACTTAACTAAGTGTTTTGTAGAAAAATACTAGATTGCCAAAAACGAAGGACTAAAAAAACCTGTTTTCACAGGTTTGTATGTTCATCTAAAAGTAACTCCATTACAACACCTACAACAGGGCCTTCATCATCAATATCGCCATTTAAACGGAAGCCAAATGACTCATATAATCCCATTGCAAGTTTGTTGTCTGGGTGTAAACTTAAATAAATTGTTTTACATTCAAATTTATTTTGTAAGAATTGAATAAGCAAGCGAAGGAAACGTTTTGCGTATCCTTTTCCTTGATATTGTTGGTCAATCATAAAGCGGTCTAACCATACGCTTTTACGTTTTTCACAATACCATCCATACATTGCATATCCTACAAGTGTTTCTCCATCATATAAACCTACTGACGTTCCGTTTCCCTCATATAATGATTCTGCTAAAGAAAACGCATTGCTTTCAATAAATTGCTGCTGGTCTTTTGCGACGTTTAAAGCAGCTACCGAACGCCAATTTTTTTCTGTTACTTCACAAATGTGAAGAGTCATAATTCCAACTCACCTTCTAAATTAATATAGCTTAAAAGCTAATATGGATAATTTTACTTGTTATTTTGGTCAAGTCAAGCAGAAACACATAAAAAAGAAGAGGTTGTCCCCAAAGTAGCTGAATAGCTACTTTGGGGACAACCTCTTTAATGTTTATGCTTCATTATGCTAATAAGAGCATCTCTATTAGTGAGCTCAATATTTCAATTCACTGCACATTGAGCTCGTTGAAGGGCACTTGGTTTTGTATTGTCTGTTGTATGTAATATCCTACAGGAGAAATTCTGGATTGTGTTTTAGTAACAAATTGATCATTCTATTTATCAATTTGGATAGCTAGTTAAAATAAATATGCTGGTTTTGGGTTTGATATTGATACAAAAATAGGTATGGATTATAAAAGCAGAACCCTTATAAGGTTCTGCTTTTATTTGGTGTAATTAATTGTCTATATCTAGTGTAAATCCCCAGATAGGTTCTACTTTTTCAATTAACTCAACATCTTCTAGTCTTACATCTTTTACGAATTCCCCACGACCAGGTGAAGACATTCCTAATTCTTTTCCTACTTTGGGATCAATCGTATATATTGAAACAGTTCCCTTGTCTTTATTTTCTCCAATAATTCGAAACATAATTTCTTTATGCTTGGCAAAAGGTGTAATGTCATACGCTGTTTCTAACTCGGATTTTTCAACTTCTTTTATAAATAAATTGGGATTTCGTTCGTAGGGTGTAAAACCGTTTTGTAAGTCCTTTTGATTTGTAGAAGTTAATATAAACCGATTACCGATTTTGGATATACTATATTCTGTCCCTTTATAAACTGCATACTCATCTCGTCTAATCATTTCCATAATTCCTTTCTTAGTTCTTAGTCACAGCTGGAATAAATTTTTTATCTAGCTCGCTATATATTCCTACCAATCGTTCCTTTCCGTTTACAACTTCATATATTTCTGCTCCATCATGTGGTCTTAATTTCTGTGGAAATTGAGATTCATATTCTGGAATAATACGTCCGTTTTCAGACATTACAAATCCATTTCCTGTTTGAGGATATTGTAAGTAATCGCTAGGTTTTTTATTTATTGGGTCATTAAAATTATCGCCATAAGGAATATATAGTTTTTCCGCATCATCCGATGTAAATCTAATAACACCAAAATCACTTTCGGTAGTAAATTTGGTTTTGTGATAATCTAAACGTAATGAGTGAAATAAGTCATGTGATGATTGAATGTCTGCTACATCTTCAAATTTTGCAACGCATCCCCCGACTTCATTGAATCGCTCATCCATTAAGTATTTTTTTATATCTTCTAACGGAATTGCTTTCTGCATCATTGTAGTAGAAGTTGGTGCGGGAACACTGTCTCTAATCTGTTTCATGGCTACTACTTCTTCTGGACTAAGTTCATGATACATTTTTGTTTTTAGCTCATTAAACTTTTCACGTGATATATCTACATCCCGCAAAACAGAATCTATTTGATTTTCAAAGTTACTTTCAGCTAGATGTTCGATTTGTTCACGTGTATATCTCGGTTTGATTTCTGCCACTGTTCCGCCAGTATTCTCTAAATAACGTTTTACTTGTGCTTCACCTACACTTGTGACAGGTTGGGACCTATCACCTTTAGCAAACTGGTAGGTTGAAAGTTTTTCTTCCGCTTGTCTAAAATTAGCACTATCAAATACAGATCTACCACCATTACCGCCTGCGAAAGCCAAATTATCGCCTTTATTAAATAATTGTCCAGCTTTTGAGATACCTTGAGAGAATTTAGCCCCTTGTGCTAGCTTTGCAGCCTTACTGACCCCTTTATCTCCAAGAAGACCTAATCCAATTTGTGTTAAAGCGTAAGATCCCCATCTTGCACGGGTCTCTGCATCTCCATTTATCACATCTTTGTTAAAGGAATCTGATAACGCATTCCACATAGCAGGTAAAGCTTCATCTAAATGGGTGACAGTGTAGCCCATGCCTTTCCAAGTTTCCCAGTCACCTAATGCTTTTATACCGTCGATTGTATCTCCAACAGCATCTCCCGCACCGTCTACTATACCATCCCATACTTTTCCTAAGAAAGATTTTTCAGGTGCTTTACTAGACTTAGTCGTTTTTGGGGATGTTACATCTTCACTATCTGCAACGCGGAATTTCTCAGCAATTCTCTTTAATTCTTCTTCAACATGCACAAGCGCATTAATAGCTGTGAATGCGGATGGTCTTGCATTGTTAAACATTTGAACGAAATTTTGATTTGATGCGCCTGTCCATTGAAAACACATGTAATCAATTTGATTGCATAAGTTATTATGTATAGATTCTAATGCATGCTTTGTATCGTTTGCCCGTTTTGCAACTCGTTCCAATTCTTCGGGCGTTACTTTTATTTGAACCATTTTTTTCCTCCCTTTCCCGATTAAAATTATGAGGTAAGGAAGGGGAAATGTAAATACTTAATATTAAGAAAAAATAGCTATATTATATGAGAAAATTATGGATGAATCTAATGTAAATGTAAATGTGAAGTGGATATAGAGTTTTTATGAGCATGAAAAGATGTAGTTTCAATTGAAACTACATCTCTAAAATGAACTACTCTTGATTCTTAAAGATTTTCTCATCTATATTAAAGTTAAAATAAAAAACTGTCTCCAAAAGGTCTTATTTAAAGACCTTTTGAGACAGCCTCTTCTTATCAAAAGTTGGTTAGTTAGTAGCTTCTTTCAATGTGTTTACGTTTTCTTCCATTAAAGTGAAGTAATCTTTATTGCTCTTCGCATCATTTTCAGAAATAGTAGCAAGATGATTTAAGCGTAAAACTTTTGTACCCGTTTCTTTTTGAATAACGGATGCTACTTTTGGAGTAGAGAATGTTTCAAATAAAATATATTTTAGATTATGTTCTTTTACTGTTTTTGTAATATCAGCAAGCTGTTTTTGAGAAGGTTCATCAGAAGCTGAAATACCAGCGATAGCAATTTGTTTTAGGCCATAGCGTTGTTCCCAGTATCCATAAGCTGCATGAGAAACTAAAATATCTTTCGTTTTTGCATTCGCAACAACTGCTTTAAATTGATCATCTAAATCAGTAAATTTTGTTTGAAGTGCTGCAAAGTTTTTTTCGAATTCTTGTTTATGGTCAGGTTGTAATGCTACAAGTGCATTTTTAATTTTTTCTGCTTGTTTCATTGCTAGAGTAGGGTCTAACCAAATGTGTGGATCTTTATCGTGATGATGTTCCTCTTCTTTATGGCCGTCTCCGTGATCATGATGCTCTTCTTCAGTAGAAGTACGCAGTTCAATACCTTTTGATGCATTTACAATTTTAACATTTTCTTTTTGTAATGATTTTTCCATTTTTTCAGCAAATGGCTCTAATTCAGCTCCGTTATAAACGAATAAATCGGCTTTTGCAACTTGTACTGTTTGTTTCTGACTTGGCTCAAATGTATGAGAATCTGCACCAGGTGGGTAAATCGCTTCAACAGTTACATAGTCGCCACCAATTTTTTTTGCGAAATCTGCAAGAGGAAAAATAGTTGTATAAACAGTTAGCTTTCCGTCTTTCTTGGCATTACCTTCTTTTGTATTTGAGCAGCCAGTAAAAATTAAAGTGAAAATAAGTAAGAATGAAAATATAGTCAATCTTTTAGGCATGAAGTTCTCCTCTTTTCTTTTTTTACGGATATATTTTCCCCAATTATAGAAGAAAAATATCATTTTAATACAAAACGGAATAATTACGTTTTAGTTTGCGAACTTAGTATAATACATCTTTTATAAAGTTGCAATAAATAATAATCATTCCGATTTGATTTTGTTATAAAGTTGTCAAATATAGATGTGTTATTTTTGCGGATACATGCATATGTGACAACGCTGTGTTCATATATATGAAAGGAGGGTGTAGAGGGGGATGAGTGCTTGGGTTACTTAATGGAAGCTATTTTATTGATATTAGCGGTAGTATTACCGTTAGCCGTAGTCTTAATTTTTTTAAGCAGATTAATAAGTAATTTAGGAGATGCATCAACAGTCACAAAATTACGAGAGAAAGATGAGAAAAAAGAGTGAGTAAAGCACTATGCGTACGCATAGTGCTTTACTTGTGGTAAAATGAGAGAAGGAAACTCCTAAAAGTTGTACGTTACTGAAGGAGAGAAAAGTAAAATAAGAGGTATATGCATATATGAATAAGCGAACAGCGTTAGTACTTGGTGCAAGTGGTTTAGTTGGACAAGAGATAACGCGTCTATTACTTGAATCAGATTACTACGATTCGGTTACTATTTTTGTAAGAGAACCAATCCAATGGCAACATGAAAAGTTACAGCAAAAACAAGTGGATTATTTGGCATTAGAGGAATATAAAGAGTTCTTTGCTGTAGATGACGTATTTAGTTGTCTAGGAACAACAATCAAAAAGGCAAAAACGAAGGCAAATTTCAAAAAGGTAGATTATGAATATACGTTACGAGCGGCTTGTTTAGCTGAAAAACAAGGGGTGCAAAATTTCCTTGTTGTGTCCTCAATGGGAGCAAATCCTAAATCGTTTTTCTTTTATTCACAAGTGAAAGGAAGAATGGAAGAGGAATTACAAAAGTTAGTAATCGGTGGTATTCACATTTTTAGACCATCTTTATTAGTAGGAAATCGACAAGAATTTCGCTTTGGTGAACGAATGGCGGAAAAATTATCTCGTATTATTCCTTTTATATTTAAAGGAGCATTCAAAAAGTATAAACCAATTTCAGCTAAAGATGTGGCGAAAGGGATGTATATAACTGCATTGCGAGAAGAATCAGGTATCCACATTTATAATTCGAATGAAATTACAACGATAGAATAAATAAAACCGAGAAGAAAAGCTTCTCGGTTTTATTTATTTGTACTGATTTTCCCAGGTGCTCGCTCGTATTGATACGGTTCTTCTAACTCAAAGCCAAGTTCATTGGCCGCTATTCTTGGGAAGTAAGGATTGCGAAGTAACTCACGTCCGATAAAAATTAAATCTGCTTCGTTATTAGTTAAAATTTGCTCTGCTTGTGCCCCGGTCGTAATCAATCCAACGGCACCAGTTGCAATGTTAGCATGTTCTTTAATATGTTTAGCGTATTGTACTTGATACCCAGGATAAACATCGATGCGTGCAGGTACAACAGCCCCAGAGCTACAATCGATTAAATCTACTCCTTGTTCTTTCATCCATTTCGTATATTGAATGTAATCTTGAACCGTTAACCCGTCAGGGTGATAATCATTTGCTGAAATACGAACAAATAATGGTCCGTTCCAAACTTCATTTATCGAGTCAATGATTTCGCGTAAGAAACGATAGCGCTTTTCAGGTGAACCACCATATTCATCAGTCCGCTTATTGGAAAGTGGAGAAAGAAATTCATTAATCAGATAACCGTGAGCACCGTGTATTTCAATCACGTCAAATCCAGCTTGTTTTGATCGTACTGCAGCTTGTTGAAACGCTAATATGGTATTTTTTATTTGCTGTATACTCATTTCTACTGGTATTTTCATAGTTTCATTAAACGGAATTGCGGATGGAGCGAGAGCATCCGTTTCTAATTCAGCTTTTCTTCCAGCGTGAGCGAGTTGAATGGCAGCTTTTGCACCGTTATCATGTATAAAAGTTGTCGTTTTATGTAAGCCTTCAATTAGACTGTCATCCCAAATACCTAAGTCTTTATTAGAAATTCGCCCTTCAGGTAATACGGCTGTTGCTTCAATCATAACTAAACCAACTTGACCAGCCGCTCTCGTTCCATAATGAATGAGATGGAAATTCGTTACTTGGCCATCCTCGTTTTCCGATGAATACATGCACATAGGTGACATAACAATTCGGTTTTTTAATGTAACGTCCTTAATTGTATAAGGTGAAAAAAGTTCGGAATTCATCCAATAGCCTCCTAGATTGAATTTTCTTATATTGTATCATTCTCTTTTTTGTTTTCACTAATAAAACGCTTATACGAAAAATTTTGTCTATTCGTGTTACAATAACAAATATGAATTGAATTGGAGGATGACATATGTATCAGGCTTATTATGAAAGTGAATTAGGCTTGCTAGAAATTACAGCGAACGATAAAGGAATTACGTCTGTTATATTTGTTGATGAGAGACAAGAAGAACGTACAAATGAAATGATAGATCAATGTATAAATGAGTTAGATGAATATTTTAAGGGGAAGAGAAAAGAGTTCACAGTTCCGCTGTCTGCTGAGGGAACATCATTTCAAAAAAATGTATGGGATGCGCTCTATACGATTCCTTATGGCGTAAGTGCTTCATATTTAGATATTGCAGAGAAAGTCGGAAATACGAAAGCTGTACGAGCAATAGGAGGAGCAAATAGTCGTAATCCAATTTCAATTATCGTTCCGTGCCATCGTGTAATAGGGAAGAGCGGGAAACTTGTTGGGTATGCGGGTGGTTTATGGAGGAAAGAGTGGTTATTAAAACACGAAGGTATTTTGAAATGACGTATGGATGGGAAGAGGGATTGTTTTGAAATGTATAAATTGTGGGCAACTTTGCGAGGGAAATCAGTTGAATTGTGAAAGTTGCCAGCGGACTTTACATACTGAACAGAGTGAAGGAAGCTCGCTAATAGACAAGGAATTAGAAGTATATGTAGGGAGACAATATCCGTATTACAAAAGGAAATGGAAGCTTGAGGAAAAGCGAATTGCTAGGTGGAGCTGGAATGGCTGGGCAGCTATTTTTAATGTAGGTTGGCTCGGATATCGTAAGTATTATTTACCTGCAGCTTTATTTATATTGTTATTATTAGCTTGTGATGCGTTTTCTTATTATATGGGCTTCAACGTAGCATTGCCGATCATTAATATGGTGCCTCTTACGTTCCTATTACTCGTTTTTATTTTATTTGGAATGGCGATTTTTGCGAATGGATTATATTATCAATTTGCAGAAAGGCGTATATATCGAATAAAAGCACGAGAAATTCAAGATGAATCGGTTGAAAAGTACCTTATTCGTGATAGGGGTGGGACGAGTAAAATGGGAGCAACAATCGTTACGATTTTAGCGGTTGCTAGTATTTTTTTCAGCCATTTCTTTTTCCCGACTGATCGAGATATTATTCAAAAAGTTCGTACAAGCTCGCTATATGAATATCCGTTCTTTTCCATTGGTGAATCGTTTGAAAATTATTTTAGAAATCCGGGTTGGGCATATTATCGTGGCACGGAAGGATTAGAATTGGTAGAGTTCCAAGGGGATAGTCCGGATATGCCAAGGAAAAAGGTTACGATCCAATTTATTGTTGATTATAAATTGGGTGAGATTGAGCCGTACTCACTTATGATTAATGGAGAATCTAAAAATGAAGAAGAGTTTTTGAAGATATTGGACGAAATATTTAAAGTTCAAAACCCATTTGATATAGAGGATGGATTGCAAGTAAAAGCAATAGAGAAAGAAGTGGATGGAAGAACGATCTATCCACTTCTTTTTTGTGTATACGAAAATAATATTTGAAATAATCTGAATCTTTTGTATAATAATATATATTATACTGGCTTTCATTTATACATATAGATTGGGGGAAGGAAGAATGAAGAGAAAGGTAACAACGATTGCTGCAGTTGCATTATCGACTAGTGTATTAGTTGCAGGTTGCGGAAATGGGGAGAAGGCATCTACAACGAAGAAAGAAGCAGGTAAGGGAGCAGCGGATAAGCAAGTATTAAACTTACTAGAAACAGCTGAAATTCCTTCAATGGATACGTCAAAATCAACAGACTCTGTATCATTCCGTGCCTTTGTAAATGCAATGGAAGGATTATATCGTTTAGATAAGGATAATAAACCAACTCCAGGTATGGCAAAAGATGTGAAAATTAGTGAAGATAAAAAAACATATACATTTGAATTACGTGATGCGAAATGGTCTAATGGCGATCCAGTTCGAGCACAAGATTTTGTATATGCATGGCAACGTACATTAGATAAAGCAACGGCAGCTGAGTATGCATTTATTTTATTTGATGTAAAGAATGCACAGAAAGTCAATAAAGGAGAATTACCGTTAGATCAATTAGGGGTGAAAGCGAAGGATGATAAAACATTAGTAGTAGAATTAGAACAACCAGCACCATATTTCCTTGAGCTTACTTCATTCCCAACATTTTTCCCTTTAAATGAAAAATATGTGAAAGAACAAGGGGATAAATATGCATTAGAAGCAGATAAACTATTATACAATGGCCCATTTGTAATGAGTGAATGGAAACATGAACGAAGTTATCAGTTAAAGAAAAATCCTAATTATTGGGATAAAGATACTGTGAAATTAGAAGAAATTAATGTGAATATTGTAAAGGAAACGAGCACGGGAGTAAATTTATATGATAGTGATCAAGCAGACCGAGTTATTTTAAGTTCTGAATTTGTTGATAAATATAAAAAGAATAAACCAGATGAATTTAAAACGAAGTTAGATCCGCGTATGTATTTCTTACGCTTTAACCAGAAAAATGCAACGTTTAAAAACCAAAAAGTTCGTGAAGCGATTGATCTGGCATATGATAAAAAAGGAATTGCAAATGTTATTTTAAATGATGGATCATTGCCAGCATACTTCCTAGTACCTGAAAAATTTACGACAGGACCAGATGGGAAAGATTTCCGTTCTGTAAATAAAAATTTCCGTGACAGTAAAGATAATGCAGCAAAAGCAAAAAAATTATGGGAAGAAGCGAAGAAAGAACTTGGCCAAGATACAATTACAGTAGAATTACTAAATGATGACAACGGTAGTCGGAAAAAAGTAGGAGACTTTATTAAAGAAGAGTTAGAGAAAAACTTACCTGGTATTAAAGTGAATTTGAAACAACAGCCATATAAGCAGAAGCTAGAGTTAGAAAAGAAATTTGAATATGAATTCTCTTTATCTGCATGGAGTCCAGACTATCCAGATCCAATGACTTATATTGATATGTTCGTTACTGGAAGCTCATTTAATGAAATGGAGTATTCTAATCCGAAGTATGATGAGTTAGTAGCAAAATCAAAAGGAGAGCTATTAAAAGATGATAAAGCACGCTGGAATGCACTTGCAGAAGCGGAAAAAATCTTAATTGGTCAAGATGCTGCCATTTCTCCTACGTACCAACAAAGTACCGCATACTTAGAGAAACCATACGTAAAAGGTATTGCAAATCATACGTTTGGTGGGGACTTCAGTTATAAATGGGCATATATTACAAAAAAATAGTATAATAAAAGATGAGTGAATTTTCACTCATCTTTTATTTATATAGGAGGAATTAAAGTTGTTAAAAGGAATCAATCATCTTTGTTTTTCAGTATCTAATTTAGAAGATTCTATTACATTTTACGAAAAAGTATTGGAAGGAGAATTATTAGTTAGAGGAAGAAAACTTGCATATTTTAATATATGTGGAGTATGGATAGCGCTTAATGAAGAAATACATATTCCAAGAAACGAGATTCATCAATCTTATACACATATTGCGTTTTCTGTTGAACAGAAAGACTTTGAACGTCTACTGCAGCGATTAGAAGAAAATGATGTTCATATTTTACAAGGAAGAGAACGGGATGTAAGAGATTGTGAATCTATATATTTTGTTGATCCAGACGGACATAAGTTTGAATTTCATTCAGGGACATTGCAAGAAAGGCTTAATTATTATAGGGAAGATAAACCTCATATGACGTTTTACTGAGGGGGCAAAGAAATTTGCATGCGTTAGTAATTGGTGGAACAGGAATGCTAAAGAGGGTTTCTATGTGGCTTGGTGAGAAAGGGTTTCATGTTTCTATTATTGGAAGAGATGAAGTGAAATTAGAAAATGTTAAACGGGAGAGTACTACACCTGAAAGTATCACATGCCTTCCGTTAGATTATCATCATGATGACGATATAAAGTTAGCTATTAAAAGCACAATTGAGAGGAATGGCGCAATAACATTAGTTGTCGCGTGGATACACGCAAGTGCAAAAGATGCGTTATCACTTATTTGTAGAGAATTGGACTTGTCGTCTGAAGTTTATAACGTTTTCCATATTTTAGGTAGTTAAGCATCAAGAATAGCTTCACAAAAAATAGGCGGTACGCGATGTAGCTATCATAGAATAATATTAGGTTTTATATTAGAAGATACATACGGAAGATGGCTTACTCATGAAGAAATATCGGATGGAGTAATAAAAGGAATTGAAAGTAAATGTGATGAATGGATTGTAGGACAAGTAGAACCGTGGGAATTGCGGCCAACATGGTAAGGGGGAATTGCAGTGAAGACAACAGTATATGTAACAAGGCATGGTGAAACGGAATGGAATGTAGCGAAGCGAATGCAAGGACGGAAAAATTCAGCTTTAACTGAAAACGGTATGTTACAGGCTAAGTAATTAGGAGATAGAATGAAAGATTTATCTATTCATGCGATCTATAGTAGTCCGAGTAAAAGAACCCTTCATACTGCAGAGTTAATAAAGGGCGAACGTGATATACCGATAATCGCGGATGAGCATTTCTATGAAATTAACATGGGTATATGGGAAGGACAGACAATTAATGATATAGAAAGGCAATACCCAGACGAAATACAATTGTTTTGGTATGAGCCACATCTTTTTCAGTCAACATCGGGTGAAAATTTTGAAGCTGTTCATAAAAGGGTAATTGAGGGGATGCAGCTTCTATTAGAAAAGCATAAAGGAGAAAGTATATTAATTGTCTCCCATGCGGCAGCGGCAAAACTACTTGTAGGACATTTTGCAGGTATTGAAATAGAAAATGTGTGGGATGATCCATTTATGCATAGTGCTAGTCTAAGTGTAATAGAATTTGAAGAAGGTAAAGGTGAAGTGAAGCAATTTGCAGATATAAGTCATTTTCAATAAACGTAAAAAAGGCCGCAAAACGGCCTTTTTTGTAGGGATAAAAACTAGCAATTACGTTTTTTATACCAGAAGTGATCGAATTTCTTGTTTTTGCAAGATGGGAATTTATGTCCGCCTTTGCAATCATTCCATTTGTGTCCATCATCGTGACAGTCTTTACCATGATCCCATGAATCATCACAAGAGCCACCGTGTCCATTCGGGAAGAATTCGCATTTTTTACAGTAACATCGTTTTGTCCAGTAAAATTTCTTTTCAAAGCGTACACATTTTGTAACGAATGTACAATGCTTTCTGCGAGTGCGTTTTGTAACTAAAACGCATTCTTTTCTACGTGTTACTTTCGTAACGAATGTCCATTTTTGAACGCGAACACGAGTACATTTCGTAACGAATGTCCACTTTTTAACGTGAGTACATTTTGTGACGAACGTACAATGTTTCACGCGAGTACATCTTGTTCTTGGGCATTTACAATCATCGCTACACTCAATTTTTGAAGAACAGTCGTCATCACATTCGAATGTACTTGGATCTTGGTGTAAGAAATCCTCCATCCCAGCACTTTTGATTTCCTCGACAGCTTTTCTAATATCACGTTTCATAGAAATCCTCCTTATCATGTATTTAATTGAAAAGGTATTCTTTTTCCTTAACAGGATATGTATGTAGGTATATTTCTGAACAGGACAAGAGTGTATTTTTATATAAATGGTTGATAGCGGATGTATGGACAAGGCGAAGTGCATACATTGAATGAAGAGAACTGAGAAGGGATGTGAAAATATGCTACCTTCATATGATTTTTTTATTCATCCAATGTACGTAGTGGAATTGAAAAAAGACATTTGGTCAGACAGTCCAGTGCCAGCAAAATTAACTTATGGAAAAAAGAAGTATGATATTGATATCGTATATCGGGGTGCTCATATTCGTGAATTTGAGAAAAAGTCTTATCATGTTATGTTTTATAAGCCAAAAAAATTTCAAGGTGCGAAAGAGTTTCATTTAAATTCTGAGTTTATGGACCCGTCTCTCATACGAAATAAATTATCTTTAGATTTTTTTCATGATATTGGTGTACTTTCACCAAAATCACAACATGTATTTATAAAAATTAATGGTCAAATTCAAGGAGTATATTTACAGTTAGAATCAGTTGATGAAAACTTTTTGAAAAATAGAGGATTACCTAGTGGTTCTATTTATTATGCGATAGATGATGATGCGAATTTCTCTTTAATGAGTGAAAGAGATAAAGATGTTAAGACTGAGCTTTTTGCGGGTTATGAATTTAAATATTCGAATGAACATAGTGAAGAACAATTGAGTGAATTTGTATTTCAAGCGAACGCTTTGTCGAGGGAAGCGTATGAAAAAGAAATTGGGAAGTTTCTAAATGTTGATAAGTATTTACGATGGTTAGCAGGCGTTATTTTTACACAAAACTTTGATGGTTTTGTTCATAACTATGCATTATACCATAACGATGAAACAAATTTATTTGAAGTGATACCGTGGGATTATGATGCGACTTGGGGGCGTGATGTACAAGGGAGACCGCTTAATCATGAATATATTCGTATTCAAGGTTATAACACGTTAAGTGCAAGATTGTTAGATATACCTGTATTTAGAAAACAATACCGAAGTATTTTGGAAGAAATATTAGAAGAACAATTTACGGTTTCATTTATGATGCCGAAAGTAGAAAGTTTATGTGAAGCAATACGTCCTTATTTACTACAAGATCCATATATGAAAGAAAAATTAGAAATATTTGATCAAGAACCTGGTGTGATTGAGGAATATATAAATAAAAGAAGAAAGTATATACAAGATCATTTACATGAATTGGATTAATTTTGAAAGAGATTGGAACATTATCAATCTCTTTTTTTGTATAATAAAGATGTATGAATAAAATTGACGTAATATTTACTTAATAAAGAATAGGGATGTGGAAACATGAAGGTAAAATGGATTGATTGGGTAAAGCAAATACAATCTATAGCTCAAGCGGGTTTAACGTATTCTAAGGATGTATATGATATAGAGCGCTTCCAACAATTACGGGATATTTCCATTTCGATGATGTCACATTACACAAAGACAGATTGGGAAGTTGTAGAGAAGTTATTTGCAAGTGAGACAGGCTATCAAACACCTAAAGTCGATATAAGAGCAGTCGTTTTTCAAAATGAAAAGTTATTATTTGTGAAAGAAAAAAGTGATGGGAAATGGGCACTGCCAGGTGGATGGGCTGATATCGGCTATACGCCGACAGAAGTAGCAGCAAAAGAAGTTTTAGAGGAGACAGGGTTTGAAGTAGATGATTTTAAGCTACTCGCTATATTTGATAAAGAAAAACATCAACCATCGCCTTCAGCAACGCATGTATATAAAATTTTTATTGGCTGTAAAATTATTGGTGGTGAAAAGAAAACTAGTATTGAAACAGAAGATGTAGAGTTTTTTTGTGAGAATGAATTGCCTAATTTATCGATTGCTAGAAATACAGAAGAGCAAATCAAAGAAATGTTTGCCTACATGAAAGAACCTCAGAAAGAAACATTAATAGATTAATAATGCGTATGTCGGTGATATTGTCGGAATGAAGATATTGGCAGAATGCAACCTTTATGTAATAATGGGATGGTATGTGAAGAAAAAAGGAGATAGAAAATAAAATGTTAGCAAGCATAATAGATCAGTTATTGCAATTTTTTGCAAGTTTAGGTTACTTTGGAGTAGCGCTAGCTTTAATGATTGAAATTATCCCGAGTGAAATTGTACTTTCGTATGCTGGATTTTTAGTCGCAGATGGTAAGATTAGCTTTGTCGGTGCAGTTATTGCTGGAACAATCGGTGGTACATTAGCTCAAATCTTCTTATATTGGCTTGGATACTATGGAGGACGTCCAGTTGTAGAGAAGTACGGGAAATATTTACTTATTAATAAACATCATTTAGATATAGCAGAAAATTGGTTTAAGCGTTACGGAGCAGGAGTAATCTTTTCGGCGCGTTTTATCCCAGTCGTACGTCATGCAATTTCTATTCCAGCAGGATTAGCTAAAATGCCGTTAAAACTGTTTACACTGTATACAGTAGTTGCGATTATTCCATGGTCAATACTATTTATATATTTAGGTGAAAAGCTTGGTGGAAATTGGCGACATATTAAAGAGTATGCATCGGATTACACACATTACATAATTATAGGAGCGATTCTCTTTGTTGCTCTATACTTCGGTTTAAAATATTTCAAAAAGAAAAAAGCAGCGCGTTAAAGTCAATGATTTTTCATTGGCTTTTTTTATTTGTTTCGGTTCGGTTCTAAAAAAAAAGAGTTGTCCATAATGTATAATAATAAAGCGTAGCGGAGGAATGTGATGAAAGGGTCACCGTTTATACGTGGAACGATATTTTTAACGATGGCAACGATGATATCTAAAATGTTAGGGTTTATATATGTTATACCATTTACAGCTATGGTCGGTACGAGTGGGTATGTTTTATACACGTATGCATATCGTCCATATACAATTATGCTCAGCATTGCGACAATGGGACTACCACTTGCGGTTTCAAAGATGGTATCAAAATATGATCAATTAAATGATTATCATACGGTTAAGAGAGTGTTGAAAAGTGGAATTGTGTTTATGTTTATAATGGGAGTTATTTCGTGTTTTACGTTATATATGTTAGCTCCGCATTTGGCTAAACTTGTAATCGATGGAAATGATCAAACGGGGAATAGTGTAGCGGCGGTCACTACTAATATTCAAATTGTAAGTTTTGCGTTAATACTTGTACCAGTAATGAGTTTATTAAGGGGCTTTTTTCAAGGGTTTCAATCGATGGGTCCTTCTGCTCTAAGTGTAGTTGTAGAGCAATTTTTTCGGGTATTAACCATTTTGATAGGAAGCTTTGTCGTTTTATATATTTTAAAAGCTTCTATCTCACTAGCTGTTGGTATTTCAACGTTTGGTGCCTTTATGGGAGCAATAGGTGGACTAACTGTTTTAAGTGCGTATTACATAAGGAGGAGAAAGCACTTAAAGAAAAAAGAAATGGCGAGTATACCGCAAACAACGAAATCTTTTTTCTCACTATATAAGGAGCTCTTCACATATTCAATACCATTTGTTGTAGTTGGTTTAGCAATTCCGTTGTATCAGACAATTGACACATTTACAATTAATAAATTGCTTATACAAATAGGATATATGCAAGGAGAAGCGGAGAAGATTAATGCAATAATTGGACTTGTTCAGATGGTTGTACTTATCCCAGTTTCCGTTGCGACTGCTTTTAGTATGTCACTTGTACCTGAGATGACAAAAGCCTATACAGCAGGAAATGTGAAGTTACTGTACAAACATTTTACAAGGACAAATCTGTTAGTAGTAGGTATTACGGTACCCGCAGCAATTGGAATGATGTTGTTAGCAAAACCAGTATATACTCTTTTATTTGGTGCCGGAAATGATCCAGAGATGGGGAGAGTGATTTTACAGTATTATGCTCCTGCTTGTATACTATTTTCGCTTTTTACAGTAACAGCAGCGATGTTACAAGGAATTAATCAACAACAGAAAACAGTGCTAGGATTAGTAATTGGCATTATTGTGAAGATCGTTTTAAATATTGTATTGCTTCCTTATTTCGATTATGTAAGTTTTATTATTTCAACATACGCTGGTTATACGATTTCAGTTGGCTTTAACTTGTGGATGCTTTCTAAATATGTTATAAAGGCAACATAAGCTTTTTAAGGCAGAGAGCACTCTGTCTTTTTCTTTGTTCCTAATATTTTTCTTATAAAAACGTTTTCAAAATAATTTTTCTATTGAAATTTAAACGTATGTTTCATATGCTGAGAATGGTGGTTCAAAAACTGTTCTGTAAGAGAGGTAG
The DNA here is from genome assembly GCF_054062215.1 of Bacillus sp. TE9106W. Classification (NCBI taxonomy): domain Bacteria; kingdom Bacillati; phylum Bacillota; class Bacilli; order Caryophanales; family Bacillaceae; genus Bacillus; species Bacillus sp. TE9106W. The sequence continues at coordinate 216,142 of NZ_JBSSFA010000003.1, read as the reverse complement.
ATTCCTACATGTAAAAAGAATCGGGGTGATAGTATGTTAAATATTTATTTAACAGACCGAAACGGAAAACTACAAGAGGTTGAGGAAATGCAAAAGGGTTGCTGGATTAATGTACTTCATCCAACGGAAGAAGAAATTCAATATCTAGTACAAACTTTAAATGTAGACTTAGATTTCATTAAAGACCCTTTAGATGATGAAGAACGCTCTCGTATTGAAAAGGAAGACAATAATACTTTAATAATCGTGGATATTCCAACAGTTAGACATGATGAAGAAGGAAATTCGATTTATGACACGATTCCAATAGGTATGATTGTAATGCCAGATTGTTTTGTGACAATTTGTTTAGAGGAAAATCCAATTTTTGAACGTTTTATTAATCAACGTATCAAAGAATTTTATACGTTTAAAAAGACACGCTTTGCACTTCAGCTCTTATATACGATTTCTACTTATTATTTAAGATATTTAAAGCAAATTAACAGAAAAACAATCGATTTAGAGCATCAATTAAATAAGTCGATGAAAAATAAAGAGATTTTCACATTGCTAGGTCTTGAAAAAAGTTTAGTATACTTTACAACATCATTGAAGGCAAATAAAATTGTAATTCAAAAATTAATGCGTAACAGTACATTTTTAAAAATGTATGAAGACGATCAAGATTTATTAGAAGATGTATTAATTGAAAATAAACAGGCTATTGAAATGGCGGAAATATATAGTCATATTCTAAGTGGAATGATGAATACTTTTAGCTCTGTTATATCGAATAATTTGAACAGTGTTATGAAACTGTTAACGTCTATTACAATCATTTTATCATTACCAACAATGGTCTCTAGTTTCTTCGGAATGAACGTAAAGGTTCCATTTGAAGGTGAGGCTCAAGGTTTTGTAATTGTACTCATAATATGTGCAACATTATCTTGCGCTTTAGCATTTGTATTTTGGAAGAAACGTTACTTTTAACGATAAGAAAGCTGCTCTAGCATAGTTGTGTAACTGCGCTAGAGCAGCTTTTTTGCTATGAAATCCCAAATTTTGAATAGAATATAACTTATAAAATGTAATGTATATGAAAGGGATGAATTCCGTATAAGTCTTGTCCAATTAATAAAATGGGGTTAAAATTACATATTGTTAATGAAAAGTTGGAGGAAATACATCATGGAATTGTTTCAATTACCGAAAGCATTCCTGCAAATGAATACAATCTTTATCTCCATATTGATCGAAGCACTTCCTTTCGTGCTCATTGGTGTATTTATTTCAGGATTCATTCAAATGTTTGTGACAGAAGATATGGTAGCAAAATGGATGCCGAAAAACCGTTTTCTGTCTGTTTTAATGGCTACTTTTTTAGGTATGATGTTTCCTGGATGTGAATGTGGAATCGTTCCGATTGTAAGACGATTAATCGGAAAAGGTGTTCCGCCATATGCGGGGATTGCATTTATGTTAACTGGTCCAATTATTAATCCGGTCGTATTATTTGCAACATACGTTGCCTTTGGAAGTAGTATGCACATGGTATGGTATCGTTCTATTGTAGCGATTATCGTAGCAATCATCGTTGGAATTATCTTATCATTTATGTTTAAAGAACATCAATTACGAGATGATCACTTCCCAGAAGTGAATCATAAGCGTCCGTTACGTAAAAAAATGTGGGATGTATGTACGCATGCTGTTGAGGAATTTTTCTCGATGGGAAAATATTTAGTATTAGGAGCGTTAATTGCAGCTGCAGTTCAAACATTCGTACAAACTTCAACACTTCTTGCTATAGGACAAGGGCCGTTCTCTTCACCAGCTGTTATGATGGGACTTGCATATATCTTATCACTTTGTTCAGAAGCGGATGCGTTTATTGCTTCATCATTCCAAAGTACATTTTCAACAGCGTCACTTGTTGCGTTCCTTGTATATGGACCGATGGTGGATATTAAAAATATGTTTATGATGCTTGCGACATTTAAAACAAAATTTGTAATTGTCGTTACAGTTACAGTTACACTTGTTGTTTATGCAAGCTCACTACTCATTTATGCGATGGGGTGGTAGGTTATGTTTCGAGCATATATATTATTAGGTTTTACAATCTTAATCGCGCAGCTTCATATTTCAGGTAATATTACGAAGTATATCAATATGAAGTATGCCTATTTATCAACAACAGCAGCTATTATTTTAGGTTTCTTAACGATCGTTCAAATTATTATCGTTTTCCAAAAAGAACACGAGAAAGAACAAGGAAAACAGGATTGTAGTTGTGATCATAGCCATTGCGGGCATGACCATTCAAAAGATGAGAATACATGGTGGAAAAAAGCATTCTCGTACACATTGTTCTGTTTTCCAATTGTTTCGGGATTATTTTTCCCAATTGCAACGTTAGATTCAGATATAGTTAAGGCAAAAGGGTTTCATTTTCCTGTTGCACAAGCAGAAAGTACAGATCCATTTATGAGAAGGCAATTTTTAAGACCTGACACGAGTATATATTACGGAAAAGAAGGATACCGTGGTGTAATGGAGAAAGGGAAGAAAGAGTTTGTAACAAAGGATAGTGTTACTTTAAATGATGAAAACTTCCTAAAAGGAATGGAGACGATTTACAATTACCCTGGTGAGTTTACTGGGAAAAAATTATCATTTAAAGGTTTTGTTTTCAAAGATGATTCTTCTAAAAAAGAACAATACTTCTTATTCCGTTTCGGTATTATACATTGTGTAGCGGATTCTGGTGTATATGGTATGTTAGTGAAAAAGCCAGAAGGTGTAGAATGGAAAAACGATGATTGGATTCAAATAGAGGGAGAAATTTCTACTGAATTTTATCAGCCGTTCCATGCGAATATCCCTGTTTTAGAAGTAACGAAATGGAATAAAGTTGAACAACCAAAAGAACAATATGTATTTAGAGGAGCCGATTGATAACATCGGTTCTTTTTTATGGACTAAAGGTTCTGAATGTTGTTAATATTAAATGAGTAGTTGTAATAGGATCATACTGTTCAAGTGTGAATGGGGAAGGGAACTCTTGCCAAACTTCTTTGCTCTAGCCGAATTTTGTGGTGGGATTCTTATTGTCTACAAATAGCGGGTTAAATAATCAAAGAGGTGATAACAATGACTGAAGTAAAGGGAAAAACAGCAAATGAATCCAGAGTGTTTAAAACGAGCCGAGTATTTCCGACAGATTTAAATGATCACAATACGCTATTTGGTGGAAAGATATTAGCCGAGATGGATATGGTTGCTTCTATTTCAGCAACGAGGCATGCAAGAAAAGAATGTGTCACAGCCTCTATGGATTGGGTGGATTTCTTACATCCAGTTCGCTCTTCAGATTGTGTTAGTTATGAATCCTTCGTAATTTGGACGGGTAGAACTTCTATGGAAGTATTTGTGAAGGTAGTAGCGGAAGATTTAATTTCAGGTGAGAAGCGTATCGCAGCAACGTCTTTTGTTACTTTTGTTGCACTGAGTAAGGAAAATAATCCAGTTCCTGTGCCGCGAGTAATCCCTGAAACAGAAGAAGAGAAAGAATTACATCGCATTGCAGTGTTGCGTGCAGAACAACGTCATATACGTAAGGCAGAGAGTAAGAAAGTAGCTACATTACTAACTTTTTGAGTTGAATATTTAGTCGTTAATGGTATTATAACAGACCGAAATGTTTTTCATATGAAAAGCGGACACCTAAAAGTAGGTGTCCGCTTTTATAGTTTTTTCATCCACATATCATGTGACAGTAACTACTTAGCAGAAGCAAGCAGCACCGACGATGATTAAGAGGATAAATAATACGACTAATAGCGCGAATCCATTACCATGTGCGAAGCCCATTGTTATTTCCTCCTTTTATTTTAAGATACAACATACAATATGCAAATGAGCTATCGTTTGATATGGACATATATCATGCAATGACATATTTTCTTGAATGATATTGTATTAAAAAAGGGAAGATATAGAAATAACAGTAAGTGGAGAAAGGAAAATATCCATGAAACACTTTTTCGTTGTAATCCTTTGTTTAATAGGTGTATTCATTTGGATGAACATCGATGTGGAAATGGGGAAAAAAATGGCTAGTGAATATGAATTAGGACAAGTTAGATTGGGTGAATTTCAACTGTATACGAACGGTGAAGAATTATATACGAAATTATTTGATGATATACGCAATGCAGAAAAGTACATATATATCCATTTTTATATTGTAGGTAAAGACGAAATAAGCAAAGAGTTTTTGCAGTTGCTCGAGAAAAAGGCATCGGTTGGAGTAGAAGTGAAATTGTCAGTCGATCGAATAGGTGGATATCAGCTGAAGAAAAAGATAATTCGTCAACTAAAAAGCAATGGTGTCCAGTTTACATTTAGTAAAAAACCTAAACTGAAACATATATTCTACTCGTTGCATCAACGGAACCATAGACGCATTGTTACGATAGATGGAAAAGTATCATACGTCGGCGGCTTTAACATTGGAAAGGAATACCTTGGACAAAATCCGAAATTTGGTCCGTGGCGTGATTATCATGTACGAGTCAAGGGGAATGGTGCCACGGATATGGAAAGAAAATTCTCTGCTGACTGGAAAGAAGATACGGGAGAAAAAATGCCTGTACATGAAAGTTTACCTGCAATAGGGAATGTAAAGTATCAATATTTATTTTCAGACGGAAAAGGTTTATGGGAAAAATATGGAGCGCTTATAAAGCAGGCTAAAACGTCTTTAATTATTGCTACACCATATTTTGTACCAAGTAAAGAAATGATAAAAGCGTTAAAAGATACATTAAACCGCGGTGTCAATGTGAAAATTCTCGTACCATTTAAAAGTGATGCAGTATTGTTAAAACAAGCTGCCTATCCGTATTTGAAAGACATGTTACATGCTGGAGCAGAGATTTATCAATATCAGAATGGTTTTTTTCATGGGAAAGTAACAATCATTGATGGGGAAATTGTTGATATTGGTACCGCAAACTTTGATAATAGAAGTTTTTATTTAAATATGGAATCCAATTGTGTTATCTATGATAAGGGAGTAACAGCGGACGTATGGAGTCGATTAAAAGAAGACTTTCATAAATCAAAAAGATTTTCGGAAGAAGATTTTGAGAAAATTAGTAAATGGGATTGGTTTTTAGCAAGAATAGCAAATGTTATAGCATCATATTTATAGCATATAGACAAAAAGAAGGGAGGCACTTTCATGGATTGTATGAAAGAATTAATGAGGTATAGTTATATGCTTATATATAAGGTTGGGGAGTATACAGGAGAGGTAAGAGACGGAGAATTAAAGGAGCTATTACAGCATCATTTACCATATATGTTACAAGCATATAATGAACAAGTGAATTTTCAAGAAGGAGAGAATGTACAGCATATAACTTGTGAACCGATCGCATTTCATTTTCATGAAATGGAGAAGGAAACCGATAGTAAATATACAGGAGATATGTATATTGCAACTTGTTATATTTCGCATTTAAAACGGTTAGCGTTAAAGTTTGCTCAAGTGGCAGTTGAAGTTGCAAATCCAGAATTCCGCTCGTTTTTAGAAAACTGTTTCCTGAAAATGAATCGATATGCCTATAGTGTATGGCAATATGTCGTCAAGAAAGAGTATAAGATTAAACATGTATATGAAAATGAGAAATTTGCATAAGAAACTAAGGCGGAAAGATAGGCGCCTTAGTTTTTTATTTTTCGTGGAGAAAAATGATTTAGTCTATATATTTATTATCAGAAAATTTACAAAGATTTACTGTTTATTTACTATTTATCAATCTCTACTTTAAAAACAGAGAGTAATATAAGGTTGTACATATTCTATCACAAGGAGGAAACGCAAATGAACAAATGGGTTAAATCATTAACTGCTATGGCACTTGCAAGTTCTTTATTAATGGTAGGTTGTAGTAAAGGTGAGGATAAGAATAAAGAAGAGGATACAACAACACAACAAGAGGACAAAAAGGATAAAGAAACAAGTGGAACTGAGAAGTCTACGGATTCTAAAGAAAAGAAATAATGTAATAATAGAGCTTCCTCTTATATATGAGGAAGCTTTTTTGTTGTAAATTGATTGAGATTATTGAAAAATAGAGAAAGAATGAAAGAGGGGGAAAACAAATGAAAGTATGTATATTGGGAGCAACAGGGAGAGTAGGTTCAAACATAATAAAATTAGCATTAAAGGATTCAGCTGAAGTGACTGCATTAGCGCGTGATTTAAATAGAATAGAAATACATCATGAAAGGTTACGAGTTATAGAAGGGAATGTATTGAACGAAAATGATATAAAGAAAGCCATAGAAGGAAGTGATATAGTAATTAGTGCACTTGGAACGGATCAAAATGGGACGTTAGCGAAGAGTATGCCACAAATTATAAAGAAAATGGAAGAAGAAGGCGTTCATAAAATCATTACAATAGGAACAGCTGGTATTTTACAAGCAAGAACAAATCTAAATTTATATCGTTTCCAATCAACGGAATCAAAAAGGAAGTCAACAACAGCAGCAGAAGATCATTTAGCTGCATACGAGGCACTTAATAATAGTAATCTATGTTGGACCGTCGTTTGTCCGACGCATTTAATTGACGGTGATGTGACAGGGGTATATCGAACTGAAAAAGATGTATTACCAGAAGGAGGAGCAAAAATAACAGTTGGTGATACAGCGCAATTTACATGGAATCTGTGTAGTGAAAACAAATATGAGAATAGTCGAGTAGGTATTTCATATTAAAAAACCATCCCGCAATTGGGATGGTTAAAAGATAATATAACAAACAAATATGATAATCATAATGATTTGGAGAATGGCTTTCGCTACTGTACTGCTTAAAAAACCAACTACAGTAGCAACTCCTACTAGAAAAGCGTCTTTTGGCGCTTTTTTATGCATTAATTCGGTTATAAATACCGCTAAAAACGGTATGATAATAAGTCCGAATGGTGGGAAGAAGAAAGATCCGGCAATGATCGAAATCATTCCGACACGTTCGCCCCATTTAGAACTCCCGTATTTCTTTAAGAAATATCCATTTGCAATAAAATCAGCAACGAAAATGAATAGTGTGAAAATAGCTTGAATAATCCAAAAAGAAATCGTTAGTTCTCCGCCATTTATACCAAAATGGTAAATGAAATATCCAGCCCAGACAGCTAAGATGCCTGGGATAATAGGATAAATAAAAGCTAGAAATGAAATAATGAAACAGGCAATGATACAGATTGTTAAGAAAACAGTCACTTTATAACTCCTTTTTTATATCTAATTTATGTACAGCAATTTTTTTCACTTGATGTCCATCAAGTTCTAATGCCTTAAATTGAAAACCGGCATATTCGATGGAGTAGCCAGCTTCAATATTTACGTCAACTGCTTGCGATAATAGCCAGCCTCCAATTGTATCTAAGTCGCTCTCATCAATATGTAAGCCAAACATATCATTTACTTCAGAAATAAGTACTTTTCCATCTAGAACAGTAAGTTTAGGCGTACGTTTTTCAATCATAGGTGATTCATCTGCATCAAACTCATCTTGAATTTCTCCAATGATTTCTTCAAGAATATCTTCCATTGTTAAAAGTCCAGCAGTACCACCATATTCATCCATAACGATTGCCATCTGAACGCGATTCTTTTGTAGATGTACCAGTGTTTTACGAATTGGAACAGTTTCAAATACAGTTAGTAATGGATGTATGTAAGATTCAAGTGGCTTATGAATGCCTTTCGTTTGATCGTGAAATACTTCTTTCGTATTGATCATACCGATAATATCATCTTTATCTTTTTCGATGATAGGATAGCGTGTATACTTTTCAGTTGCGACGATATCCATATTTTCTTCTAACGTATTTTCAGTAGATAAGCAAATCATTTCTGTACGAGGAACCATAATTTCTTTCGCAACTCGGTCGTCAAATTCAAAAATATTATTTACATATTTATATTCGGTTTGATTGATTTCGCCGCTTTTGAAACTTTCACCTAAAATGAGTCGTAGTTCTTCTTCAGAATGGGCAAGTTCATTTTCTTTCGCAGGTTCTAAACCGAGTAGTTTTGTGAAAAAGATAGCAGTACTATTAAGTAACCAAATGAATGGGTACATAATTTTATCAAATAAAATAAGTGGTCGTGCAAACTTAAGTGTAATCGCTTCTGCTTTTTGAATTGCGAATGACTTTGGAACTAATTCACCTAATACAACATGGAAAAATGTAATCACACTAAAAGCAATAATAAAGGATAAAGTATTTGCCATTGTTCCAGTAATATTAACCTTCTCAAAGAGCGGTCGTAGTAAATGTTCCACAGTCGGTTCACCAAGCCAACCAAGCCCTAAAGAAGTAATCGTAATCCCGAGCTGACAAGCTGATAAATAAACATCTAAATTAGATATGACACTTCTTGCAGCTAAGGCTTGTTTATTTCCTTCGTTTGCAAGCTGGTCAATTCGACTTTTTCGTACTTTTACAACAGCAAATTCTGATGCAACGAAAAAGCCGGAAATAAGGATAAGAACAAAGATGAGAAAAATATTTAATATGTCCAAGTGTATTCTCTATTCCGTCGTTTGGAATAAAGATGTCACCTCCTGCAATTATGTTATACTTTTATAATAAATCCAAATGAAAAGAATAGTCAAAGAAAAAGGGTAAATATTGGTATGTTTCTGCAATGGTTTTTGAATTTGCTGTTATTTTGTCCGCTATACAAAAGGAATAACCCCCTACTTTCAGATTCTAGAGGGTTATTTCAAATTAAGGTTTTGGAATACTTCTCGTTAAAGTGTATGATTGTTGTTTAAAGTAGTTTGTCGTCCATAGTGTTTGAAGGAATGAGAGTATGCAATACGGGATATATAAAAGCAATAAGCTAATTGTAACAATAATAGGGGCATTTCCGCCGAATTGAACGATGAATTGCAATAGTCCACTTGTGTGAAAAACGCATTCCATAAAAACGAATGAGAGAATGATGGAACCTAAAATAGATTTATGATTCGAAGTAAGTGCTAAAAACAATGTATCTACAAGGAAAGAAGATTGTTTTATTTCATATTCATTTGTATTACTTAAGAAAGGAAGCCATTTTTTTATTGCTTGCATAACGATAATCATGGAAGTACTACAAACGATAATAAAAGATGAGTAATAAGGAAGCTTCATAAATTTTGTGATGTATAGGAGTAATAATAAGACTGAGCATTGTAATAATACAGTACATAAAGAGTAAGGTATCCATCTTAATAAAGAAGTGAACTTTTTAACCGATTGAGGTGCTTTAAAAAATAAATGGCCGATTCCTAAGCTGATGAAGAATCCGATCGCAAGAGTAAAGGTAAAACGTACAATCGATAAAAAATATATCTCCCATATGTAAGGGAATAACGGTGTTGATTGATTAGCAGTGTGAACCACCTCATTTGCTGAGAATAAGATAGATTCGTGCATCCAATCAATCGTTGGAATTGTCATCGAAGAAAGTTGTGCGAAGTTATGGAAAATGCTTATAAATCCGGTTATGTATGAGTATTTATGTGTAATGAATAAAGCTGGAATAGGACTAATGATAAATATAATGAGAACACCAACGATAAATTTACATATATGTGAGCGCAATAAAGACATGTAACCACCTACTCTTAGAATATTCAGAAAATTCTTATTCTTATTTTAGCTTTTTTCGTTGTAAGTTACAATATATTTTCTTAAAGAAGTTTAGAGAGAATATTTCATATTGTAGGAGATATCAGTGAATGAAACGTGAATAAATTATGACAAGAAAATGAAAAGTTTTCAGAAAAGTAAAATAAATTATTTATTTTTTTCTGAAAATATAATATAGTTATGGCACAGAAAGTATTTTAACATAAGGAGGCTGTTTATGAGGATTAAAGGGAATTATGTGCCGAAAAGAGAAGTTTTATTTTGTTCAAGTTCAATTACAATAGGGGAAGCACTGGAGCATTTAAATAAAACTGGCTATCGTTGTGTACCAGTTTTAGATGAAAAAAAAGAGAAGTATTTAGGGAATATATATAAAGTAGATATTTTAGAATATAAAGGTTCGCTGGAAGAAAGTGTATTACAATTATTAAATGATAAAGAAGGATATGTCAGAGAAGATTCTTCGTTCTTTAAAGTATTTTTTACAATAAAAAAGTTACCTTATTTATCAGTAGTTGATGAAAAAGGAGTCTTTCTTGGGATTTTAACGCATAAAAAAGTTTTTGAGTTATTAGAAGACGCTTGGGGCGTTCATTCTAGTAAATATTCTGTCATGATTGGGACACAGGATTATAATGGCGCAATTCAAAAATTATCGACAGTATTAAAAAAATATACAGGTATCCAAAGTTTAATGACTTTTGATAATGATGCCTTATTAGTTCGTAGAATTATGTTTACATTAGGAGAAGAGTTTAACGATGGTGAATTAGAGGTGTTATTGAAAGATTTAGAAGATCACGGATTTAGAGTTGTGTATGTGGAAGAGATGAAAAATCCACGTGAAGTTGAAACGATAGAGTAACATAACAAAATCCGTCTAATTATGTTAGACGGATTTTGTTATGTTACGTGTATAAAATTATTTGAAAATAATGATAGCGTAATAGGTGAGATTGTAACAATATTTGTGCAAAAGAATGAAAAATGTAGATAATTTTGATTTTCAAAAAAATCAATTTGAAAATATGTTTTTATTTTTCAACTAAATATGTTACTATATGTGTGATAAAAACAAAGAGGTCTGACAACTATACTCCACATAATAACACTCTAATGAGTTAAATATTCAAAAAAATCAAAAATTAATAATTAGAGTAAGAATAAGGGGAATGGAGAAATTATGGAGAAAGACACTGCTTTGTAAGGGGCATATTTTATCATCTTGAGCAGAGAGGAGGATGCATAGCATATTGTGAAAATAGAGATAAACAATGAAAAAGTGCTATGCAAATGAAAAGCATGAAGGGACGTTTAAGGCCAGGTGATACGGTAGCAATTGGTTTAATGTTATTTGCACTATTTTTAGGAGCAGGAAATTTAATTTTCCCACCAGTTTTAGGGCAACAAGCTGGAGAGAATGTTTGGGTTGCTACAATTGGATTCCTTGTAACGGGAGTCGGATTACCCCTATTAGCTGTTACAGCTGTCGCGTTTGTAGAGGGGGACTTGAAAGCGCTATCTTCTAGAGTTCACCCTATATTTGCATTTGTTTTCCCGTTAATTAGTTATTTAGCGATTGGACCATTTTTCGCGATTCCGCGTACTGGAGCCGTTTCATTTGAAATGGGTATGAAGCCATTTTTATCAGAGGCATTGGTTTCAGAGTGGTACATGCTATTTCTTTTTACGATAATTTTCTTCGGAATAACGTGGTATTTATCTTTAAATCCATCTAAATTAGTGGATTGGTTCGGGAAATTTCTTACACCAGTATTAGTATTGATTGTTGCTGTTATTGTCGGAAAGGCAATTATTGATCCAATTGGAGAACCAGCTGCGCCGCTAGCGGCATACAAAGAAAATGCTTTCTTTGGTGGGTTTATTCAAGGATATTTAACGATGGATGCAATTAGCGCGCTTGTATTTGGAATTGTCGTTGTACAAGTTATCCGCTCTAAAGGAATAAAAGAGAGTAATCAAATTGCAAAAATAACAGTAATATCAGGTATTATTGCTGTCCTTGGTTTAACATTAATCTATTTATCACTTGCTTATCTTGGTTCAACAAGTACATCACTTGGGATATCAGAGAATGGTGGACTTATTTTAACGAATGTTGTAAATGAGTTATATGGAACAGGTGGTAAAATTTTATTAGGGCTTGTTATTATACTTGCTTGTTTAACAACTTCTGTTGGATTAACATCAGCTTGTGCTGGATTCTTTACAAACTTATTCCCGAAACTCTCGCATAAAACGATTGTAACAATGGTATGTGTTTTTAGTTTAATTGTATCTAACTTAGGTTTAACACAATTAATTGCAGTTACTTTACCAGTGTTAATGATCATTTATCCAGTTGCAATCGTATTAATCATACTTTCTTACTTCCATAAATGGATTGGGAAGCGTAATACCATTTATATTGGAGCTATTTTAGGTGCGTTGTTAATTAGTTTCTTTAACGGTTTAGAAAGTGCGAACATTAAAATTGACGCGATTTCTAACGTGTTACAAATGTTACCATTATATAAAGAAGGAATAGGATGGTTAATCCCATCATGTATCGGCGGCATTCTCGGTTTCTTCTTCTATAAATCAAATGAATCAAGTGAATTACAAAAGAAAGGTGCTTAGGCGCCTTTCTTTTTTTAAAGGGGATTTTTATATTTTGTCTAAGTAATAATTGGGAGGAAATAAGAGTAAATAAAAATTTGTAAATAAATATAAAAAAATATAATTTAAGGTTGTTTATTTTATGGAATTCAACACGTAATATTTTTAGGTGATGAAAATGAAAAATTATATTTCAATTGAGAAAGCTACAAACATATTAGGAAAAACACAACAAACTTTACGGAATTGGGATAAAGAAGGTATTCTTGTTGCTTCTATGGAAGAAAGTAAAAAGAATACGAATACGAAAAAAGTATATAAAAAATGGTTACAAACAATTCAAACGTGGAAAGAACATCATAATTGGAAATTGTGGAGCATTCTTCACAAAACTGTTTATATGAGCAATCAACAATTCGTATTTAAAATTTAAATGAGAAGGGGGGGACTGGTTTCGTTCTTATAACCTCTTGCATACTACTGACTTGGATGAATGGTAGTATGCAAAAACAGACCGATCCTAACAGGAACCTGCCGTCACTCTTTCACAATAGGTGGATGAAAAGGTTACAACCCTTACGGATAGGAAAAAAGGTGAGATTCCTTTTCGGTAGTTGGCATTTGACTTGGTTCGCCAACAATGTATAGATTTTTATAAGAATTTCAAACCAGGAATGATAAAATGGCTAATTTTGAAGATTTTTTAACTTTGGATGTAAGAATTGGAACTGTAACACACGCAGAGGAATTTAAAGAAGCGAGAGTTCCAGCGATTAAACTAGAAATTGATTTTGGGGAACTTGGGATAAAGCAGTCAAGTGCTCAAATTACGAAGAGATATAATCCGGAAGATTTAATTGGTCAGCAAATCGTTGCTGTTGTAAATTTTCCGCCAAAACGTGTAGCTGGATTTAAATCAGAAGTGCTTGTTTTAGGAGGAGTACCTGAAGCTGGTGATGTTGTATTACTGCAGCCTAATATGGAATTACCAAATGGAACAAAAATTAGTTAGTGTAAAGGCGGGAGAACATGGATATTGGACAAGAATATTTACAATGTGCCATTTCAAATTTTAAAGCAACAAAGAAGCAAGGAGAAAGGGTGCTTTCTCAATTATCATATGAACAAATCGAATGGTCTAATCATGAAGAAACAAATAGCATAGCAATCATAATTAAGCATCTACACGGTAATATGCGTTCTAGATGGACGGATTTTCTAACATCTGACGGTGAAAAAATAAATCGTAACCGAGATGCTGAATTTGAAGGTGGTTATTCTTCTAAGGAAGAGGTACTCGCAGCATGGAATGAAGGATGGGAATATGTTTTTAAAACGATGAATGTGTTAACGCCGGAACATTTAATACAGACGGTATATATTCGCGGTGAAGCACATACTGTCATACAAGCAATTGAAAGACAAATTTCTCATTATGCTTTGCATATTGGACAAATGATTTACATCGGTAAAATGTTAAAAGAAAATGAGTGGGAATGTTTAAGTATTCCTAGAGGAAAGTCTAACTTTCATTTAGAGAAAAAACGTTCAACATAATAATATGAAAGAAACCGATATAAAATGGGAAGTAAGAAAATAAGCCAAATGAAAGATGGCTCTGCAGTCATAAGAATGCTACCAACAATCAGCCCATATATAATAAGAAAGAAATTAATAAGTGTATTCACAGGGATAAATCGTGAGATGAAAACTTGCTGTCGTTTAAAACAATCAATATGAAATACATAAAAGCGGAAGTACCATGTGGTAGTAATAAGATCTTTCTTTCGCGTAATTCTTTTTTTGCAGGTATGACAGATGAATGGTGGTCGCATTTCATTACACTCCATTTTTTATATTTGTAATAGTGTAAGATAAAAGTAAGTATAAAGTGTATATCCCTATATATGCTCCTGAAATAAGAAAAAATGGATTTAGTAAAATTCCATGAATGCTTGTCATAAAAACTAAATCTTGCATTAAAACATCATATATATGAATAGAAATAATTGTACCGAGTACATAAAGTGCGAAGTACGCTGAAATATGTAACACAACGCGGACTGTAGAATGCTTAGCGAGCCAATAAAAAATAAATGATAATACAATGGGTAATGTTCCTATTAGTAGCTTCAATTCATTTCACCTCATTAACAATATAGCCGGAATTTAGACGGTCTATTCTCTAGAGCTTGTACATAACTTGAAATAGAGAGGTGATAGTATGAATCGAGGCTTTTTTTATGTGAAGTTCACGAGTGTTCGTAAGTTAGTATTATTTATTATTGCTACAGTACTAGCGACTTTTTTTCTTATTAGTATGATGGTAACCTCTATGAAAGAGACAAAGTCAACGTATTTATATAATTGGTTAAATGAGTTATCGATGAATGGTTACATGTACGTTCTTGGGAAAGAGAATCATTATTTTACACAGGAATATCGAAATTTAAATCAAGATTTTTCAATATCTTCGTTTCTCTTTTCTATGGCTACAAATATTCGTTTTAACGATGTACGCAGTTTTGTCGGCAAAGAGCTACCTGGTTTCGGTAAGTACGATACAGAAATTGTTATTGCGGGTGAAGGAACAAATTATTCTAACTTGCCTATAGAGTCGAGCGTTCCACTTGAAGAAGTAGTAAAAGAACGGACTGGAGAAGGTGGACAGGCTCCAAAGCCGGATACGAATAAAGAGAAAAAGCAACCAGCTCAAACGACAGGAAAACG
Source organism: Bacillus sp. TE9106W (assembly GCF_054062215.1). NCBI lineage: Bacteria > Bacillati > Bacillota > Bacilli > Caryophanales > Bacillaceae > Bacillus > Bacillus sp. TE9106W. The sequence continues at coordinate 201,080 of NZ_JBSSFA010000003.1, read as the reverse complement.
ACAAGTTGCATTTATTTATCATTCGCATAGTTGGGAATCTTATTTGCCGTTATTGAATTTAACAAATGATCCAAATCCGAATAAAGCAACAAGTTCCGTCACGAATATTTCAATAGTCGGTGACCGATTTCGTGAACAATTAGCAAATGAAGGGATCGGAGCAACTAACGACAAGACTGATGTTGGTCAAAAGTTGATTAGTAAAGGGTTAAATAGTAATAGTTCTTATAAAATGTCACGGGAAATTGTACAAGAAGCAATGACTGGTAATAAGGAATTGCAGTACTTTTTTGACTTACATCGTGATAGTGCTCGGAAAAATGTAACGACAAAATCAATTGGAGATAAATCATATGCAAAGCTTGCTTTCGTAATAGGGAAAGGTAATAAAAATTATGAAAAGAATTTACAATTAGCAACGGCTTTACATGAGACAATTAATAAGAAGTATCCAGGAGTTAGCCGCGGTGTCATTCAAAAAGGGTTCCAAACAGGCAATGGAGTCTATAATCAAGATCTGTCAGGGCAAGCAATATTAATTGAAGTTGGTGGCGTAGATAATACAGAGGAAGAACTAAATCGATCGATTGATGTACTTGCTAAAGCGTTTGGGGAATATTTCTGGCAGGCAGAAAAGGTGAATGGATAAAGTGAAACATAAATTAGTGGGAGTCTGAAAAACGTAAGTGTAATACTTACGTTTTTTCTTTGTAATGATGAGACGTCACAAAATAGACATAATTTTCCGTTGTTATAGTGATATCGAAATTTGTCAAATTATACTGGGAGATTTACAAAGGGATTTTCGAGAAAGTAGAGAAAATCTTTTTACAAGGAAAGCTTTTTATTATGAAACTGGTAGGGTGATTGAAGTGATTAGAGAGATCCAAATAGAAGATGCAGCATCATTTTTGCAATTAAGTAAGCAATTAGATGAAGAAACGAAATTTATGTTATACGAACCAGGAGAAAGAAAATTTACAGCCGAGCAACAAGAACAAATGATTCATCGCTTTATAGAAAATAAATATACAACAATATTCGTAGCAGTTGAAGAAGAGAGAATAGTAGGATTTATTTTAGTGAATGGAAATAATATTCAAAGAAAGCGACATGTAGCAAGTATTGTAATTGGTATTTTGCAAGAGTATAGCGGGCGAGGTATTGGGACTAGATTGTTTAAAGAGGTCGAAAAGTGGGCAAGATTACAAGATGTATGGCGTTTAGAATTAACGGTAATGGCCCACAATACAAGAGCTCAGGCACTATATAAAAAAGCTGGATTTGAGAAAGAAGGTGTCAAAAGAGCTTCTCTTATTATCGATGGAAAGAACATTGATGAGTATGAAATGGCCAAATTATTAAAATAAGAGGTCGTTATATGAAAAAAAGATGGATACTACTTGGTATCGTAGCGATGATACTCATTGTTGGAGTAGCAGGAATCAATTATAAAATGTATAAGGATAAGCAGGCGCGCGAGGTAAATGTAAATAACATATTTCCGAAAGCGAAAGAAACGATTGCGAATATGGATGGGGATATTGCGGTAATTAGTAATCCGAATTCGATGCTTGTGCTTGTGAATAAAAATAGGCGTTTACCAGATGGGTATAAACCGCCAGATTTAGTTATTCCGAAAGTGCGCTACTCAAGTGAAGGTGATCAAGAAAAGAAAAAAATGAGGAAAGAGGCAGCCGGTGCGCTTGAGGAAATGTTTCAGCAAGCGGATAAGGAGCGTGTTTTCTTATTTGCAGTTTCTGGATTTAGATCTTTTGATCGACAAAAAGCGTTAAATACAATGTATAAAAAACAAGATGGAGAAGCAAAAACAGCAATGTCGAGTGCAGTTCCTGGAACGAGTGAACATCAAACGGGGCTTGCTATGGATATTACATCGCAATCTGCTAAGTTTCAGTTAGAGACAATTTTTGGTGAAACGAAAGAAGGGCAGTGGCTTTCTGAAAATGCCCATAAATTTGGTTTTGTCATTCGATATACGAAAGAGAAGGAGTCGCTTACTGGTTATCGATATGAACCATGGCATGTGAGGTATGTGGGGAATCCACAAGCTACATATTTATATGAAAATCAACTCACGCTTGAAGAAGTAGCAGAGTGAAAAATTGAGGGGAGAGAAGGGTTATGATGGTGTTATATAATAAAAAAGTACATGCATATGTGACAAGAGAAAAAGAAGGAGTTATGCAACTGCTTGTTTTTAAACATCGTGATATACCTGAAGCTGGTATACAAATACCAGGAGGAACAGTGGAAGAAGGGGAAACATTAGAAGCAGCGATTTTACGTGAAGTACAAGAAGAGACTGGATTACGTCATTTATGCATAGAACGATTCCTAGCTGATTACATCATACATGTGAAAGAAAAAAAGGAATATCAAAAACGCCATTTCTTCCACGTAACATTACTAACAGATGTAAAAGATAGTTGGGAACATATTGTAAGTGCTGGTAAGGAAGATGAAGGATTAGTATTTTGCTACGACTGGGTTGATATTGCAAAATGCCCTGAATTAGCCGGGAAACAAGGTGAGTTTTTACATTTGTTAGATGAAGTATATGTAAAGTAAGAAAAGAGTCTGAAGCGGACGTTCATCTGTTTCAGACTCTTTTTATTTTTCAGGAAATAAAAGGTTTTTATATTGGTAAGTTGAATTCTTATAGAGGGATTGTAGTTGTATATGTGAGGAGCGGAGAAAATGAAAAAGTAATAGAGACATGCTATCAATAAAGGGTTATAGAAGGAGAATGAAAATGGAGATGCAGTTCAATACACTATTACAAAAAGAATTAACAATTCATGATATACAAACAGCGATGGAAGATGAAAAGTTAACTTCAAAAGAATTAGTTATGTATTATCTTCATAGAATTGCAAAGTATGATCAAGACGGACCGAAAATTAATTCTATTTTAGAAATAAATCCGGACGCTATTTTTATTGCAGAAGCGTTAGATCATGAAAGAAAGATTAAAGGTATAAGAGGTCCATTACATGGTATACCTGTTTTACTTAAAGACAATATTGAAACGAACGACTCTATGCATACAAGCGCAGGTACGATTGCGCTAGAACAACATATAAGTAGTGAAGATGCATTTCTCGTTACGAAGCTGAGAGAAGCAGGGGCAGTAATAATAGGAAAAGCAAATATGACAGAATTAGCAAATGGAATGTCTTTTGACATGTGGGCTGGATATAGTGCAAGAGGTGGGCAAACAATCAATCCTTACGGTACAGATGAGGATGACATGTTTGTTGGAGGCTCAAGTACAGGGTCTGCCATAGCGGTTGCTGCTAACTTTACAGTAGTATCTGTTGGAACAGAAACAGATGGTTCTATATTGAGTCCAGCTGTTCAAAACTCTGTAGTAGGTATTAAACCGACTGTTGGTTTAATTAGTCGTAGAGGTATTATTCCGTTCACATATTCGCAAGATACAGCCGGTCCATTTGCTAGAACCGTAACAGATGCAGCAATCTTACTAGGGAGTTTAACTGGGGTAGATGAGAAAGATGTAGCTACTCATAAAAGTGAAGGGATAGGAGAACCTGATTATACGAAATACCTTGATGTTAATGGGTTAAATGGAACAAAGATTGGTGTATATAACAACGCACCAAAAGAATATTATGAAACTGGTGAGTATGATGAAAAATTGTTTAAGGAAACGATTGAAGTATTGCATAGTAAGGGTGCGACAGTCGTAGAGGATATTCATATTCCATCTTTTCATAGAGAATGGAGCTGGGGAGTATCGCTCTATGAACTAAAGCATAGTTTAGATAACTATCTTTCGAAATTACCTTCTACTATTCCAGTACATTCTATTTCAGAGTTAATGGAGTTTAATGAAAATATAGCAGAAAGGGCTTTGAAATATGGACAAACTAAGTTGGAGAGAAGAAAAGATGTTCCTAATACGTTAAGAAATCCTGAATATATAAACGCAAGATTAGAAGATATATATTTTTCTCAAGAACAAGGCATTGATTTTGCACTGGAAAAATATAATCTTGATGCGATTCTGTTCCCTTCTTATATAGGCTCCACTATATGTGCAAAAGCAGGTTATCCGTCTATAGCAATACCTGCGGGATATATGGAAAGCGGGAGACCTTTTGGAATTACTCTTGCAAGTACAGCTTTTAGTGAAGGGACATTAATTAAACTAGCATTTGCTTTTGAACAAGCGACAAACCATAGAAAAATCCCGGGATTGTCATAAGTAAAATATACAAAAAGGACAGGAATTCCTGTCCTTTTTGCTTTATTGATTACATTGAAATATTTTTTTGATTTGTTTTATGATATTTTAATAGACTAAAAGATAAACAAGCAGAACATAAAATAAGAAAAGCAGAAATGATATAAATTGTACGAACACCAAACATATCAGTAATAATGCCAACACTAAGCATAGAAATACCAGAAGCCGTCGAGAGGAGTGCACCATGAGCTGTATACATTTTGGATAATAGAGTAGGCTCGACACTAGATTGTAACACTGTCGTTTGAGAAATATCTCTAATTTGATAACATGGCCCCATTAGAACACATAGGAATAGCGCAATAAAGCCGCTACTTGTCATACCGTATAAAAATGTAAGAATACTAAACATAAGAGAGCCTATCGCCATAGAGCGTATTAAATTGTTTTGAATGTATGTACTCATTTTCCACGCTAATAGCCCGCCAATTAACGTGCCAACGTAATAACTTGTATTAATATATCCCCACCATTCTTCTCCTTTATGAAGGACGGTTGTTACATAAGCCATCGTAATAGCGCCAATCCATATCGTCCCTGCGAAAGTTTCAATTAAGTCCATACATGTAACGGTACGGAGAGCAGGATTTTGAAATAAGAGTTTCCAACCTTCCAATAAAGCAGCAGCTTTTGAAGAAGAAGGCTCTATTACTCGTTCACTATGTATGGAACGTAATGAAAAGTGTAGTGCAACACATCCGAAAATCATCAAAATGTTATTCAGCACGAGTGTAGAAGTAGCGCCGATAAGAAGAACGATAACACTTGTAAATGAATAAGCAACGGTTTGGGCAATTTGTGTGGAAAAGGAAAAAATACTATTTACTTTTACTAAATTTTCTTTTGGTGTAAGGCGCGGTAGAATACCGTATAGTAATGGAGCGCTCCAGCCACTACATAATGAAATGAAAAAAATGAAAATGAATAGTGTTACAATGTTTGTGGAAAGGACCGGAAATAATAGCATTAACAAAATTAGTAGGGCAGTTTTTGACCATTGTAGTGTAAACAGTAATGAATAAGATGAAAAGCGATTCATTATAAGTGGTGCAGATGTATTTGCTATAAGGTTAGTTATGACTTGTAATAATGGAAAAAGAGCAGTTAATGTAGCGGATTTAGTTGTGATATACATATGAGTTGTAATAATCATTATGTATACGATGTCAGCGAGAGTAATGCATATTTTCGATCCTAAATAGTAAGTTAATGAACGTTGTTGCAATAAGCACACCACCTTCCCAAAAAGTAATATTTCAGTAGTTAGAATAATTATAATTTGGAAATTAAATTTTTGAAAGAATTTAATTTTTTGTCACTTTTTGAAAGGGATTTTCATGTATAATGAAGAATATATTAATATAGTATTTTATTAATACTTGTTTTAACAGAGAATATGTACAATAGCTTATAGTAAACGCCCACGTATAAGAAAGGGCGGATAAACCATTCTTTTCTTCATATACATATAGAAAACGAGAAAGAAAGTGAGGGTTGCATATGGCTGCATGGGTAATTTGGTTTATCATAGCTGGTATTTTATTTATTGCAGAAATGTTGTCGATTACATTTTACATGCTTTGGCTTGGAATTGGAGCTGTTGTCGGAGGTCTTATTGCTTTGTTTGTTCCTGAAGCACTACTATTACAAGTTGTTGCTGGTGCGATTGTAAGTTTAACGTTGACTTTCTTTACGAAAAGAATATCAAAAAACTTTCGAGAAGCAAAAGGTTTTACTGATACAGTAGATATGTTAGTCGGTAAAAAAGGGATTGTTATGCAAGCGATTACAAATGAAACGAATGGTATTGTGAAGGTGGATGGAGATACTTGGACAGCTGTTGCAGATGCTCCAATTGATACTGGAGAAAAAGTTGTTGTTATAAAGAGAAATAGTACTATATTACAAGTGAAAAAGGAGAGTGAATAAATATGGTAGCATTAACGTTAACGATTATTTTCGCACTAATTGTTGTTACATTTATCGCATTGACAATCAAAATTATTCCACAGCAAAAAGTTGGAGTCGTTGAAAGGTTTGGTAAGTTTCAGCGTGTGATGCAGCCAGGATTAAATTTATTAATCCCGATTGTAGATCGCGTTCGTGTATATCATGACTTACGTATTCAGCAAACGAATGTACCACCGCAGAAAGTAATTACGAAAGATAATGTACAAGTAGAAATTGATACGATTATTTTCTATCAAGTCGTTGAGCCTGAACTTGCGACATATGGTATTTCGAACTATGAATATGGTGTTCGTAACATTACTTCAGCAACGATGCGTCAAATCATTGGTAAAATGGAACTGGATGAAACGTTATCTGGTCGTGAAAAAATTTCAACTGAAATTCGCTTAGCGCTTGATGAAGCAACAGAAAAATGGGGCGTTCGCATTGAACGTGTTGAAGTTGTCGATATTAACCCGCCAAAAGATGTGCAAGCGTCAATGGAAAAACAAATGAAAGCAGAACGTAATAAACGTGCGATCATATTAGAAGCTGAAGCTGCAAAGCAAGATAAAGTCCTTCGTGCTGAAGGGGAAAAGCAAAGTAAAATCTTAATGGCTGAAGGGGATAAAGAAGCACGTATTCGAGAAGCGGAAGGTATTAAAGAAGCAAAAGAATTAGAAGCACAAGGGGAAGCAAGAGCGATTGAGGAAATTGCGAAAGCAGAACAAAATCGAATTGAATTACTTCGTGAAGCAAATTTAGATGAGCGTATACTTGCTTACAAATCATTTGAATCATTAGCTGAAGTTGCGAAAGGGCCAGCAAATAAAGTCTTTATTCCATCTAATGCAATTGAAACACTCGGCACTCTCGGGGCAATTGGAGAAATCTTTAAAGAAAAACAAGCGAAGAAACTACCTTTAAATAATACAGAAAAAGAACAATAAGAGTGAAAAGAGAAATGGGATGCCATTTCTCTTTTTATTTTTTAATTTATAAATTAAATGAGTAAGGGACGGGGGACCGTTCCTTACTCATTTACACTAAAAAATTTTTAAGATTTCATAATATGAAATAAAGGAGAATCTGTAAGAAATAGAATTGATATAATGATTGAAAATTCAGTCATCTAGTAAAGTTTCTAAACTTTTTAGTATATTATTATTGGAAATTGGAGGGGAAAGAATGGCAATTAGAACAGGGGAACAGTATATTGAAGGGTTGCGAAAAAGAAATCCTGAAATTTGGATTGGAGGAAGAAAAGTAACGGATGTAGTAAATGAAGATGTTTTTCGTGAACCAATTATACAAATTGCGAACTTATATGATATGCAGCACAATTCAGAATATCAAGATAAGATTACTCATATATGCGAAGAGACAGGAGAAAGGGTATCAAATGCATTTTTAGTACCGAGAAATTATGAGGATTTAAAAGTACGCCGCGAATTATTTGAAGTGTGGGCAAAAGCCACTTATGGTTTAATGGGTAGAACGCCTGATTTTTTAAATGTAACGGTTACTTCAATGGCAAGTAATTCGTGGTTTTTTGAGAAGTTTAATCCAGAATGGGGAGCGAATATAAAAAATTATTATAAACATATAAGGGATAATGATTTGTTTTTAACACACGCAATTATTAATCCGCAAAATGATCGGAGTAAGGCCTCTCATCAACAAGAAGATGAAACAATGCATTTAGGGGTAGTAAGTGAAACAGCGGAAGGAATGTATGTTAGTGGTGCTAAAATGTTAGCGACACTGGCGCCGATTACGGATGAGGTAATAATATATTCTTATCCAAGTTTTAAGCCAGGTGATGAACGTCATGCAATTTCTTTTGCAGTTCCAATTGACGCACCAGGTCTAAGAATTCTATGTCGTGAGCCAATGCAAGATGGAAAACGATCTTTATTTGATCATCCACTCGCATCAAGGTTTGAGGAAATGGATGCATTACTAGTATTTCATAATGTGTTTATCCCGTGGGATAAAGTATTTATTTATCAAAGTGTGGAAGCTGGGAATCAATTGTATCCTAAAACCGGAATTGGTCATCAACCAGCACATCAATCTGGGGTAAGAGGGTTAGTAAAACTATCTTTTGCAGCTGAAGTAGCTATGAAATTAGCAGATTCTATTGGAGTAGATGGTTTTTTAAATGTACAAAACCAGTTAGCAGAGCTTATGCAAGATGTCGAAACGATACGTGCTCTCCTGCAAGTAGCTGAATATGAGTATGAAACGAATTCATATGGAGAAGTTATTCCTGCGAGGTTACCACTTGATACGATACGCAGTTTATTACCTAAGATGTATCCGCGGGCTATTGAGATTATTCAAACTATAGGTGCGGGTGGATTATTAATGTCACCGACAGGTGCTGATTTTATGAACCCCGAGATTCATGATGATATGCAAAAGTATTATATCGGGCGTGAAGGAGTATCCTCTGAGGAACGGGTTCGTTTGTTTAAATTAGCATGGGACTTATGTGGTGAGGCTTTTGGACAACGGTTATTACAATATGAGCGTTATTATTCTGGAGATCCGGTGCGTAAAATGGGAATGTTTTATAATGCGTACAAAAAACAACAAACTTTTTCACTTGTGAACAATGCGTTGCAATCGAGTTCATCTGAAGGGGCCTTAAGTTAAATAAAAATGTTTGCGCTTACATTTTTTATTTGGAAAAGGAAGGAGCAATAGATGATAGAAAGAATTTTACTGTTAGGATGTAATTCTTCTTATATTTTTAACAATATCTAGAACGTGAGAACTGTAACTGGAATAGGGGAGGTATATGATTTGATCGCTTCTATCAGTAAAATTTGCAAAATTCTAAATTGTTTCACAAGCGATGAGCCTGTGCTAGGTAATTCGGAAATAGCGGAAAAGCTAAATATGAATGCAAGTACGGTTCACCATCTTGTTCGTACGTTGTGTGCAGAAGGAATGCTCATACAAGATGAGCAAAGAAAATATAGATTAGGTTGGAAATTGTTAGAGTGGGGAAATCAAGTCATGTTTCAGCAAGAGATATATAGTGGAGCGATTCCGCTTGTTGAAGAGCTAGTAAGAAATTTTAGTGGTACTGTGCATATCGGTATGTTTGACCGTGGTGATGTTGTATTTATATTGAAAGTTTCATCGAAGGAGTCCGTTCAAATTTCAACACATGTTGGATCAAGAGAACCTGCATATTGTACAAGCACAGGGAAAATGCTGCTTTCATTTCATTCATCACCCTTAGAATATACTTCAGAAAAAGGGCTTTTACGACGAGCACCCAATACCATTACATGTGTCAAACAATTCCAAACAGAGTTACAGAAAATTCGTAAGCAAGGTTATTCAATTAGTGATAACGAAAATGAGCATGGACTGTATGGAATTGCAGCTCCTATTCGATCTTATACTGGGAGAACTATTGCGGCGCTTAATATTGTTGGACCTATATCGTATATGCAAGGAAGTAACCGTGAAATCATAATTCAAAGTGTGATGAATACGGCAAATTTGATTTCAAAGGAATTTGGTTATTTGGAAATTTAACTTTAGAAGAAAAGAGATGAGTATCATTTATATACATGAGCAGTGTATACCTGAATTAACGGAATCTATTGTTTCAATTGGAGCATTTGATGGTGTGCATAAAGGTCATCAAGCCGTAATTAAAAATGCGGTTGAGAAGGCAAAAGCATTGAAGATATCAAATGTTGTGTACACATTTGATCCACCACCACGCTCATATTTTCAAGGAGCGCAAGTATTAACGACTATTGATGAGAAAGTGAAACGTATTCAAAACCTTGGTGTTGAACATGTGATTGTAATTCGGTTTGATGAGTCTTATATAACAAAAAGTGCGAGTTGCTTTATTCAAGATATAAAAAGGTTAAGCCCTGTAGAAATTTTTATTGGTCAAGATTTTAGGTTTGGAAAAAATCGTGAGGGAAATATTGAGCTGCTAAGAGAACACTTCAACATTTCTATAGTGAAAGATGTTTGCTGTGATGAAGGTGAGCGAATATCTTCAACGAGAATTAGAGATTATGTCTATCATGGGGATTTGCAAAAGTCTAGTTCTTTACTCGGTTGGTCTTTTAAAACGATATAAATAAAAAGGAATTATAAGGAGGAAATAGTATGTCTAAAACATTGCAATCTTTTAATTTACTAAAATGGATTGATGAGAATAAGGAGTTATTGAAGCCACCAGTAAATAACAAAGTTATTTGGCAAGATTCAGAGTTTATCGCCATGATATTAGGTGGTCCAAATAGAAGACGTGATTTCCACGTAGATCCTTCAGATGAATTTTTCTATCAAATTAAAGGTGAATGTTATGTGGAATGTATTACAGAAGAAGGGAAGAGGGAAGTCGTCACAGTAAAAGAAGGGGATGTATTTATGCTACCAGCTATGGTACCGCATTCGCCACATCGCGTTGCTAACACATATGGGCTCGTAATTGAAAGAAAACGTAGCCAAGGAGAACTTGAGGATTTCGTTTGGTTCTGTGATGAGTGTAATCATGAAATGCATCGTGTACGCGTCCAATTAAGTGATATTGAAAAACAAGTAAAAGAAGCGATTCATAGTTTTAATTCAAATAAAGAAATTCGAGCATGTAAAAACTGCGGTCATATTATGCCAGAGGAAGTGGAGGAATGGAAGTGCGAATAGATTTTCATACACATATTATTCCTGAAACTTTTCCAGATTTTGAAGAGAAGTTTGGTGGCGGTCGTTGGCCGATATTAAATCGGACTTGTACATGTGGTGCAAGTATTATGGTTGGAGGTAAAAATTTTCGAGACGTGACAGACCAAGTATGGTGTCCTAAGAAAAGAATTGAAGATATGGATCGTGAAGGTGTTGATATTCAAGTTCTATCACCAATTCCCGTTACATTTTCGTATTGGGCAAAACCAGAGGAAGCCGAAAGTATGGCACGTATTCAAAATGATTTTATTGCAGAAACAGTTTTAGCATATCCAGATCGTTTTGTAGGGTTAGGAACGGTTCCGATGCAAGATGGAGAAACTGCGATTCGTGAAATGGAGCGTTGTATAAAGGAATTAAATTTACATGGTATTGAAATTGGTACAAACGTAAATGGAAAAAATTTAGATGACCCATCGTTTATTGAATTTTTTCGAATGGCTGAAAAATGGCAAGTTCCGATTTTTATTCATCCTTGGGAAACATTAGGGCGTGATAGAATGCCACATCATAATTTTATGTATACAGTTGGGATGCCGAGTGAAACGGCACTTGCGGCAGCTACATTAATATGGAGTGGAATAATGGAGAAGTTTCCACTGCTAAAGGTTTGTTTTGCACATGGTGGCGGATCTTTTCCATACATTTTACCAAGGTTAGATCAAGGCTGGAAAGTATGGCCGCATTTACGATTGACTACACATCCACCTAGTTATTATGCAAAGAAATTTTATTTTGATTCTTTAAATTATGATCCAATTAATTTGAAATATATGATTGAAAGGTTTGGGCATGAAAAGATTTTCATGGGTTCAGATTATCCATTTTTATTGCGAGAAGTTGATCCGGGTAAAGTAATTGATGAAACAGTCGGTTTATCGGAGGAACAAAAAGCAGCAATGCTTGGGGGAAATGCTGCGGAATTTTTAAATATTGATATAAAAAAACGAGGTGTAGCATATGCAGAGAGTACAAACACCTGAGGATAAACTAAGTGAGTTGGAAATTACACTACCAGCTATTCGCCCAGCAGTTGGAAATTATGTTAGTTGTGTAAGAGTAGGTAATTTATTATTTACTGCTGGACAAGGTGTAGATGAGTATCACGGGAAATTAGGAAAAGATATTTCAATTGATGAGGGATATAAAGCGGCAAGGCAATCGATGTTGAATTTGTTAAGTGTTGTGAGAAATGAACTAGGTGATTTAAATAAGGTAAAACGAATTGTAAAAATACTTGGTTTTGTAAATAGTACGGAAGATTTTATTAATCAGCCAAAAGTAATGAACGGTGCATCGGATGTATTAGTAGATATATTTGGAGAAAAGGGGAAACATGCTCGCTCAGCAGTCGGTATGGCTCAGTTACCTAATAATACAACAATTGAAATTGAGATGGTTTTAGAAATTGAGGAGTAGGAGGTAAAGAAGGTGAATAAAGAATTATTAGCGGACAAACTGAAAGTGAAAGATGCGAAATTGTTTATTGATGGACAGTATGTGGATTCTGTATGTGGTGAAACGTTTGATACGTTCAATCCAGCAACGAATAGAAAGCTTGCATCTATTGCAAAGGCAAATGAAGAGGACACCAAAAGAGCAATTGATGTGGCAGAACGTACATTTAAAAGCGGCATTTGGAGTAAAATGCCTGTGGAAGAGCGATCAAATATTTTATGTAAAATGTCGGATTTGATTATGGAAAGAGTGGATGAACTAGCTTATATAGAAACTCTGGATGTAGGAAAGCCAATTAAAGAAAGTAAAGGATTCGATATACCACGTTCGGCTCATAATTTTCGCTTCTTTGCTGAAATGGCTAAATATATGGTGCACGAGCACTATGACAAACATAATTTTATGTCATATGCAAAGTATGCTCCTGCGGGAGTGACAAGTTTAATCATTCCTTGGAATTTGCCATTTATGCAAATGACATGGAAAGCATCAGCGGCACTTGCTTCTGGTAATACTGTTGTTGTCAAACCGGCCTCTTATACTCCATTAAGTGCAGTTATGCTTGGTGAAATTGCAAATGATGCAGGACTACCACCAGGTGTACTTAATATTATTACAGGTCCGGGAAATACTGTTGGGACAAAAATGACAACACATCCAGCTGTTAGAAGAATTTCATTTGTTGGAGAAAGTAATACAGGCAAGACAATTATGCGTAATGCATCAGAGAACTTAATACCTGTTTCATTAGAACTAGGAGGTAAATCAGCGAATATCGTATTTGAAGATGCGGATTTAGATGAAGCAGTACAAGGCTCAATTGAAGCTATTTATCGAAATCAAGGAGAAATTTGTTTAGCTGGTTCAAGATTACTAGTGCAAGAAAGTGTATATGAACAGTTTTTAGAGAAATTTGTAGAGGCTGTAAAAAGAATAAAAGTTGGAGATCCTCTTTCTGAAGAGACAGATATGGGAGCGCTTGTATCAAAATCTCATTTAGAAACAGTTAATCGTTATGTAGAAATAGGAACTTCAGAAGGGGCAAAATTAGCCTATGGTGGAAAAAGAGTAGAGAGTCTAGTAGAAGGAAACTTTTATGAACCTACTATTCTATATGATGTTGATAACAGTATGCGTGTAGCGCAGGAAGAGATATTTGGTCCAGTTCTAGTTGTTATTCCATTTAAAACGGAGGAGGATGCAATTCGCATTGCGAATGATTCCATTTATGGACTAGCTGGAGTTGTTTGGACAAATGATCTTAGACGAGCACAACGAGTGGTTTCACAAATTGATTCAGGTTTACTATGGATTAATTGCTGGTATGTCCGAGATTTACGTACGCCATTTGGCGGTTCGAAGGCAAGTGGAATTGGTAGAGAAGGTGGACGTCATAGTTTCGAATTTTATACGGAAGCTAAAACGGTAACGATGAAATTATAAGGATAATATTTTAACTTAACATACAAAGAGCCCTCATTTAATGTTTATGAAAATAAGTCGATGGGTGGGGGCTAGTTACAATGTAGTGGATTGGACATATATATAAATTTTTAAAAATGAGGTGAGAGCAATTGTTAATTAAAGAATTAGCTGATGAACTATTACAGGCTGAAGATTCACGTGTAGGGATACCGCCTTTTACTGAGAGATATGCTAATTTATCTATTGAGGATGCATATAATATTCAACTTGAAGTAGTAGAAAGAAAGTTGGAGAAAGGGCGTTATGTAATCGGAAAGAAAGTTGGACTTACGAGTGTTGCGATGCAGCAGATGCTAGGGGTAAATGAACCGGATTATGGACATTTGTTAGATGACATGAAAATAGAAAATGGAAGTACAATCTCAATAAGTTCTTTTGTAGCTCCGAAAATAGAAGCAGAAATAGGATTTGTTTTAGAGAAAGATTTAAAAGGGCCTAATATTACATATATTGATGTACTGATGGCAACGAAGTATGTTGTACCTACACTTGAAATAATTGATAGTCGTATTTCCGATTGGAAAATAAAATTGGCCGATACAGTAGCGGATAATGGCTCGTCAGCAAAAGTTGTAATTGGGAACACATTTTCTAGCATCGATAAAGTAGATTTACGTACAACTGGAATGACACTTTATAAAAATAATAGTTTAATTGCAACGGGGGCTGGTGCTGCTGCATTAGGGCATCCTGCACAAGCTATTGCTTGGCTAGCTAATAAACTACATGAATTTAATATTGAATTAAAAGCAGGAGAGTTAATTTTACCAGGTGCGTTATCTGGTGCAGTCTCAGTGAATAGTAAAGATAGCATTCAAGCTGACTTCGGTTCACTAGGATCGGTTTCAGTTACATTCATATAGGTTAAAATGCTATGAAAAGGTGGGATAGATGTGCAGAAAGTAAAGGCGGCCATAATTGGATCAGGTAATATTGGTACGGATTTAATGTATAAATTAAGAAAAAGTGAAGTCATAGACCTCAATGCCATGATTGGAATAGATGTAGAATCGGATGGTTTAAAGAGGGCGAAAGAAGCCGGATACGAGGTTTTTGATAATGGAATACAGGCAATTATTGATAATCCCAGTTTAGCTGATATTGTATTTGATGCAACTTCAGCTAAAGCACATAGATATCATGCGAAAACGTTAGAAGAGCTTGAAAAAATAGTAATTGACTTAACACCGGCTGCATATGGGCCATTTGTTTGTCCTGCTATTCGAAATAATAATTTTTTAGATAAGCAAAACGTTAATATGATTACGTGCGGGGGACAAGCAACAATCCCGATTGTTCATGCTATTAATGGGGTGGCGAATGTTACATATGCAGAGATCGTTGCTACAATTTCCAGTTTAAGTGCAGGTCCAGGTACAAGGGCAAATATTGATGAATTTACAATTACGACAAAGCGTGGAATTGAAGAAGTTGGTGGGGCTGATAAGGGGAAGGCGATAATTATATTAAACCCTGCAGAGCCACCTATATTAATGAGAGATACGATTTATTGTGAAGTTAAGGATATGGATGAGGTTTCTATCTATGAAGCAATTCATAAGATGGTAGAACGGGTTAGGACGTATGTTCCTGGTTACTCTTTGAAACAAGAGCCAATGTTTGATGGGAATCGTGTAACTGTATTTTTAGAAGTTGAAGGAGCTGGAGATTATTTTCCTCCTTATGCCGGTAATTTAGATATTATGACAGCTGCAGCATTAAAAGTAGGTGAAGAATTTGCAACGCAAATCATCTCAGAGAAGAAAAGAGGTGTAATGAATGAGGCGAAATAGTGAAAGACCAGTGAGAATAACGGAAGTTTGTTTACGTGATGGAAGTCATGTAATGAAACATCAATTTACAAAAGAGCAAGTTCGATCTGTAACAAGGGCATTAGATGAGGCAGGTATGCATTATATCGAAGTGAGCCATGGAGATGGTTTAGGTGGTTCTACTTTACAATATGGGAAGTCATTAGTGAATGAAATGAAGCTCATTGAAGCTGCGGTAGATGAGTGTAAGCAAGCTCAAATAGCTGTCTTGTTAATTCCTGGTATTGGAACGATTCATGAATTAAAGCAAGCTGCAAATATTGGTGCGAAACTAGTTCGTGTAGCAACACATGTAACAGAAGCGGATGTTTCCGCTCAGCATATTCAATTTGCGCGTGAGTTAGGTATGGAAGTGTGCGGTTTTTTAATGATGGCACATTCTGCATCGGTTGAAAAGTTAGTAGAACAAGCAAAGCTTATGGAAAGTTATGGTGCAGAAGCAGTTTATGTAACAGATTCTGCAGGAGCTTTATTGCCTCATGAAGTACGTGAACGTATCCGTGCTTTGCGTCAATCTTTAAATATTGAAATTGGTTTCCATGGTCATAATAATCTTTCGGTTGCAGTAGCAAATACAATTACTGCAATTGAAGAAGGAGCGACACGTATTGATGGAAGTGTACGATGTCTTGGCGCAGGAGCTGGAAATGCCCAAACAGAAGTATTGCTCGCTGTTTTGGATCGTATGGGATATAAGCTAGATATAGATTTATATAAGATGATGGATGTCGCAGAGGAGATAGTTGCCCCTTTATTACCAGTACCACAAGAAATTCAAAAAGGTAGTCTAGTAATGGGATATGCAGGGGTATACTCTAGCTTTTTATTACATGCTGAAAGGGCGGCACAACGCTTTAATGTAGACGCACGTGATATTTTAATAGAACTGGGGAAAAGAAAAGTAGTTGGAGGACAAGAGGATATGATTTTAGATGTAGCTGCAGAATTAGCAAAGATAAAAATGGAGGTGTAACATATGGCTTTAGTGAAAGGGGCAGATTTAGAAATTATTGACTATTTACTTCAAGCTGAAAAGGAAAGAAAAGAAGTAGTAAAAGTAACGGATAAGCATCCTGATTTAACAGTAGAGGATGCTTATAAACTGCAAAAACGTTTAATTGAACAAAAAATGAGCGAAGGTTCTAAAAGAGTTGGTGTGAAACTTGGATTAACGAGTAAGGCAAAACAACAAATGATGGAGATTGATGAAGCGATTTACGGATATTTGTTGCACGATATGCTTGCATTCGAATGGGAGCCATTGCAATATGAAACGTTGATTCATCCGAAAGTAGAGCCAGAGATTGCTTTTTTAATAGGTGAGGATTTACAGGGAACGAATGTGACAGCTGATGATGTATTAAAGGCAACAAAATATGTTGCGCCAGCTTTAGAGGTGATTGATAGTAGATATTTGAATTTTAAATTTACATTACCTGATGTAATAGCAGATAATTGTTCCTCTTCAAAATTTTTGTTAGGAAGCAAATGGATTGATGTTAAGAATATAGATTTAGCAAATGTAGGGATGGTTATGTCAAAGAACGGTAAGATTGCTACGACTGGGACAGGAGCAGCTGTGCTGGGACATCCAGCAGAGGCAATCGCTTGGGCGGTAAATAAACTTGGTTTACAAAATGAAGGATTAAAAAAAGGTGATATTGTATTAAGTGGAGCATTATCTGAAGCGATTGCATTTAAATCTGGAGATTCTATCATTGCACAATTTGATGATTTGGGAAGTGTAGCGATGTTTTGTGAATAAATAGTAAAGCGAGAGATAAAAATGCCCATTATACAAATTCAAATAATAGAAGGTAGAAAGCAAGAGCAAATTCAAAATCTAATATTTGATGTTACAGAAGTAGTCGCGAAAAACTTGGATATAGACGTTGGACGCGTCCGTGTTTTAGTGAATGAAATCCCAAGTTCGCATTGGGGAGTAGGAGGAAAGTCTAAAGAGTGTTTAAAAGAAATTTAGTTAGTAATAAAAGCAATTTTCATTCTCTTATGAATGGGGGTTGCTTTTGTTGTTTTGAAAATTTTTAATAATATGTTAAAATTTATTCTTGGTTTTAAGGAGAAAAGAGGAGTGAAGAAACATGCAAATACTACTAATACGCCACGGAGAATCAGAAGCTGATATTTTAAACGTACATGAAGGACGAGCTGACTTTGAATTAACAGAAAAGGGAAGAGAGCAGGTGCAAAGACTTGTACAGAAAGTGAAAGCAGATTTTCCGCCAGATTTCATTTGGGCAAGTACATTAAAACGTGCTCGAGAAACTGGTGAAACGTTAGCAGAGGGAATTGGATGTCCAATTCAATTAGAAGAGGAATTAATGGAGTTCAATAATGGAGTGCAAGCAGGTCTTTCATTTGAAGAAGCTAAGAAATATCCCGAGCCAAAGTTTCTTCATGATCGTTTTGAAAACGGGGAATCATTTATTGAATTTAGAATGAGAATAGAAGGCATCTTTTCTAAAATCGTGACGGAGAATACATATGACCGAATTGCAATTGTTGCACACGGTGGTGTAATAAATAGTCTATTACGTGCGTTTTTCAAAATGCCAATTTCAATGGACTATTATTTTAAAATGGGAGATACGGGAATAAGCTTAATTGAAATTGACGGTGAACAAAAAACGGTACATTTCATTAATGATACAAATCATTTGCACGGGATGTAGAGAATTATGTACAAAGTTGTATTTTTCGATGTTGACGGTACAATTTTAAGTGAGATTGATAGAAGTATGCACGAAAGTACAAAAGAAGCGATACGTAGGTTAATAGATAAAGGGATTCATGTAGTTGTTACGACAGGGAGACCGTATAGTTTATGCTCACAATTTAATGCGCTGGGCATAAATACAATTATTTCTGCAAATGGTGCACATATCAAGTGTGGGGAAACAGTTATACATAAATCAGTACTTTCAAGTGAAATCGTTCATGATATCTCAGAGTTTGCTGCATTACATGGTCACGGTGTTTCTTATTTTACAGAGGATTTTGCAATGAACGGAATAGCCGCGCATAATGGACGTGTAATGCAAGCGCTTAGCGAGACGTTGCATTTAGAGAAGTATCCAGAAAAAAGCAGGGATTTGTCAGAAGAAATCTATTGTTTATGTCTGTATGCAGATGAAATAGAAGCTCAAAAATTTCTTGAAAGATATCCAGCTCTTACGTTTGAGCGTTTTCATAATTACGTTATAAATGTATTAGAAGATAGTAAAGTATCGAAATTAACTGCAATTCAAAAGGTATTAGAACACCTAAACATTTGCAAATCAGAAGCCATTGCTTTTGGTGACGGTAGAAATGATATTGAGATGTTAGAGTATGTAGGATTAGGTATTGCGATGGGGAACGGCGGAGAAGGGTTAAAAATAAGAGCTGATTTTGTTACAAAGAAGGCGAGTGAAGGTGGTATTTTATTTGCCTTAGAAAAGCATTATGTCGTCTAACGTACCTTTATTGAAATAAAGGTACGTTAGGATCTTTAATGTGCTCGCATAATAAAATATGTATTTGTCCACGATGATGATAAAAGTGTGCAACAATTTCAAGCAACCATTCAAAACGTGAATAAGAAACACCCCAATAGGCAGTCTTAATTTCCGCTAATTCTTCTTGGGAATAGGAAAGAAATGTTTTAGAGAGAAGGGTGAATCCTTCAAGCATTATTTGTTGCATGTACGTAATTGTTTCTGGTGTATGTTCTAAATAAAAGGTACGTAACTCTTTTTCCGTACTACCATTTAAAATGAGTAAATCAGCATGGCAAATAAGAGAAAGATGTGCACACATTTCAAATAATGAACGCTTCGATTGAATCGGAGCTATTTTCAAATCAATTTCAGTATATGGATCCAGCATTTGAATAGAAGTATCAACAGCAACTTTAAGTTGATGCAATGCAGATTGTACAAACATTGTAATTCTCCTCTTCTCCGTATATAATAGTTTCTTGAGGGTATTATATCATGCTCAAAATTCCGAAAATTCTAGTAGTTTGACTAGCATATTGAAAAGTATTATATTGTAAAAGGTCATATGAAACGTGAAATAGAATGGAATGCAATTATTGAGTTAGGAGTTAGACCAATGAGTTTGAAATATGGAAGAGATACAATTGTTGAAGTTGACTTAAATGCAGTAAAACATAATGTAAAAGAATTTAAAAAACGTGTGAATGATGAAAATATTGCAATGATGGCTGCTGTAAAAGCGAATGGGTATGGTCATGGGGCAGTTGAAGTTGCAAAAGCTGCTATTGAAGCAGGAATAAATCAGCTTGCAGTTGCATTTGTAGATGAAGCGATAGAGTTAAGAGAAGCAGGAATTAACGTGCCGATTTTAATTTTAGGCTATACATCAGTAGCGGCTGCGGAAGAAGCAATTCAATATGACGTTATGATGACTGTTTATAGAAGTGAAGATTTACAAGGTATAAATGAAATCGCAAAACGTCTTCAAAAGAAAGCGCAAATTCAGGTGAAAATTGATACAGGAATGAGTCGCATTGGTTTACAGGAAGAAGAGGTTAAACCATTTTTAGAGGAATTAAAACGTATGGAGTATGTAGAGGTAGTAGGAATGTTTACACATTACTCTACGGCAGATGAAATCGATAAATCATATACGAATATGCAAACAAGTTTATTTGAGAAAGCTGTCAATACAGCAAAAGAACTAGGAATTCATATTCCATATATTCATAGTTCAAATAGTGCAGGTTCAATGGAACTTAGCAATACATTTCAAAATATGGTTCGTGTAGGTATCGGAATTTATGGAATGTATCCTTCAAAAGAGGTAGATCATTCAGTTGTTTCTCTGCAGCCTGCGTTGTCGTTAAAATCAAAAGTAGCCCATATTAAGCATGCGAAGAAAAATCGCGGTGTAAGTTATGGGAATACGTATGTAACGACTGGTGAAGAATGGATTGCCACTGTACCTATTGGTTATGCTGATGGTTATAATCGTCAGTTATCTAATAAAGGGCATGCATTAATAAATGGAGTTCGAGTACCTGTTATTGGCCGTGTTTGTATGGATCAGCTCATGTTAGACGTTTCAAAAGCAATGCCAGTACAAGTGGGAGACGAAGTAGTATTCTACGGTAAACAAGGCGAAGAAAACATCGCAGTAGAAGAAATAGCGGATATGTTAGGTACAATTAACTATGAAATTACATGTATGTTAGATAGAAGAATTCCACGTGTGTATAAAGAAAATAATGAAACGACTGCTATTGTAAATATACTAAGAAAAAACTGAATCGTTATGATTCAGTTTTTTTATTTTTGACAAATGAAAAATGCTCTGTTTGTACCGTGTGATTGAATGTCCTTAAAACCTACGGATTCTAGCGAAGAAATTATTTCTTCATTGGAATAACAAGCTTCTTCAAATGAAAAGTCACTTCTTGTCCAATTATTATCTATGTCATGCTGAAATAGTATAAAGTTCATTTCTGCTTTTTTATTTTCACTATCATATGTAGAATCAATCGTACAAACATATTCGTCTGCTGAAATATGAAACGAAGCAGTCCAATTTTCAAGAAAGCCTTTTTCCGTATTCATATCAAATACGAATGTACCTTCGCTATGTAATACGGAATAAACATTACGAAAAACACTTTTTAATTCATCTAATTTTAAAATATGGTTTAAGCTATCGCCAGTAGAGATAACATATTGAAATTGCTCATTTATGTTGAAATAGCGAGCATCATCTACGATAAAGGCTGCGTCTGGAGCGTTTTGACGTGCGTATTCAATCATTTGAGCAGAACCATCTATACCAGTTACTACAAAAGAATTATCAATTAATTTCTTAGTAAGGTGACCAGTCCCGCAGCAAAGATCTAAAATATGAGAATGTGGTGGTGCATATTGTAAAACGAGTTTTTCCAAAAGTAGATAAGCGTGTTCAGCATAATGCCCCCAATGTTTATTATAAATGGATGCGAAAATATCATAATCAGAATAAATTAGCTTTTTAGACATATGTATTCACCTCAAAATTCATTACATTATAATAGTCATGCTTCGTTTTCATTTCAAAACCACATTGTGTATATAGTTTTAAAGCATTTTTATTTTTCGTTTCGACGTCTAATTTAATTGTTGAAACTCCTTTTGTAATAAGGGTATGTATCATGGACGTAAGAATATCTTTACCGTATCCTTTCCCTTGATAAGAAGGGTGAACGGCGAATCCTGATAGTGTAGTAGATTGGTCTTCTTTAGAAACTGTAATTGTTCCTATCACTTTTTCATCGATAAGGACGCTGTAAACTTGATGGGAAGATGAATTCATCATCTTTTGTAACCATGTAGCGGTATTTTCTGCTGAATCTCCAAACGCTTTACTAGAAAGCTCAATAAGATCAAGAAGTGATTTTGAAGATGCAAGAGTAAGCTGTATAGCATTCTTCGTTGTTTTTTGAACTTCTTTTCCTTTGAACTCCATACTATATTCACTATGTAAATAAGGCAGCTCCATATGTATTGCAAATTCTTTCCCAGAAGCAGACTCCCCATTCATAATAAGAAGAGCTTCGTCTGCCCCTCTTAATCGTATTTCTTTCATTGCGGTTTGTAAAAGAGTAGTACCTATACGTTGTTTCCTATAGTTCGGATGAACAAAGCCTATTAACTCAAGTTTAGTAGGTCTTTCAAAGTCATACATACTTAATGCACCGACTAATTTTGTATCGTCATAAAATAGAAAATCATTTATCTCTTCTTTATTACGGGCAGTTAAAAAGTTTATATGTAAATCTGACGAATAATCAATTCGATCGTGTTGCCCGCAAATATGAGCTAAATCCTTCATTTGTTGTATTTCACATTCTGTTAAAGAACACTTTTTCTGAATTTCCATTTCATAATCCCTCACATTCGTATTTAAAAATAGGATGGGTGACTTAACCACTTTTCTAATTCCACACTCCCTTGAACAGACAACAGTCGGTATAAATAACGGTAAGGCTGTCTACACTTTTCAAGTTGAGGAATAGGCATAATTGTTTCGTAACCACTTTTAAAGGCACGCGCTTCTTTTTCGGTAAGTACATATTCTAGTCCGATAAACTCAAACTCTCGAGGAGCAATTGCGTAAGCTTCTGTATCTACTAAACCTGTAATAGTTGTACCATCTGATAAAAACTGAGTAGGATCCATATCAATTAAAACGAGCGTTGCTTCCCTTGGTACCGGTAAGGAAGCAAGTTGTTGTTCAAAAGTAGGAAATGCGTTACGGATGCTCGCATTATTGGAATAAAACCTATTTACAAGTTCTTTACTGATTTTTAATATGTGAGACTTAAATTCTTCTAGTGGAACTTGGAAAGTACCTGATGGATTTCCTATAAACTTTGCTTGAAACGAATGAATTTCTGCTAGTCCTTTTCCAAGGCTGAATAAAATTGAATCAGATTGTCCGATAAAGGATTGCAGCGTATTTCCTGTTAGTTTTTCGACACTAACAAACTTCCGGCCATTTAAAACATGTTTTTGCAAAATAGTGGGGATGGGCAAGTTAGTATGCTTTTTCAATAATTCGTGTATAAGTTCTAAATGATGTACGTTCCTTGGATCAATTCCAAATAGGTTTTTACATCCCCACCAAAAATCATTATTTGGCTCTTCATTCATTTTAGAAGTACGAACGATGACTTCTTCATCTTCTGTTTGGACGAGAAACACATCGCTTGCATGGTCTTCATAACCTGGATGTAAAGTTTGAACAGATAAAATAGGTGAAGCGAAGAGTTGTTGTAGCATGAAGTTGCTCCTTTTTTCTGTAAATTCGATAAATTCATTATATAACAGAATGTGTATGAAGTGGATAATGATAGGGACAACATAGAACTTAAATACATTTATGATGAGAAGTTAGTGTGGAAATTATATTTTTCTATTTTTGTATGAATTATCAAAATAATATTTCTAATGATAAATCTGTAAAATGCCCGAATATAAATCTCGTATTTTTCAATAAATGAAGTGTTAAGCGTACTTTCAATAGGGTTATAACATAGGTTATGAAAAATATTTCTCAATAATAAAATGAAGAGAAAAATATGAAGAAGTAGAATAGATTCCTTTATAATAGTTTTAAATTAATTAATATAATTAATTATTAATAATATTAGATAGGAGAGAATATGATGGCAAATGTACTCGTAATAAATTTCCCTGGAGAAGGTCATATAAATCCCACTATAGCTATTGTAAGTGAGTTAATTCGGCGAGGGGAAACAGTTGTTTCGTATTGTATTGAAGATTATAGAAAGAAGGTTGAAGCAACAGGCGCAGAATTCCGAGAGTTTGAGAATTTTCTCTCTCAAATTAATATTATGGAACGAGTAAACGAAGGTGGGAGTCCTTTGACTATGCTATCCCATATGATTGAAGCATCAGAGCGTATTGTTACCCAAATTGTAGAAGAAACAAAAGGAGAAAAGTACGATTACTTACTATACGATAATCATTTTCCAGTAGGACGTATTATAGCGAATGTTTTACAATTACCTAGCGTTTCTTCTTGTACAACGTTTGCTTTTAATCAGTACATTACTTTTAACGATGAACAAGAATCGAGACAAGTAGATGAAACGAATCCGTTATATCAATCTTGTTTAGCGGGAATGGAAAAATGGAATAGACAGTATGGAATGAAATGTAATAGTATGTACGATATTATGAATCACCCTGGTGATATTACCATCGTATACACTTCAAAGGAATATCAACCACGTTCAGGTGTATTCGATGAATCGTATAAGTTTGTCGGTCCATCAATTGCTACTCGAAAAGAAGTAGGTAGCTTTCCTATGGAAGATTTAAAAGGTGAAAAATTGATTTTTATTTCTATGGGAACAGTTTTTAATGAACAACCTGAGTTATATGAAAAATGTTTTGAAGCGTTTAAAGGGGTAGAAGCGACAGTCATATTAGCTGTTGGTAAGAAGATAAATATAAGTCAGTTTGAAAACATTCCGAATAACTTTAAGTTGTATAATTATGTGCCACAATTAGAAGTATTACAGCATGCTGATGTATTCGTGACACACGGTGGTATGAATAGTTCGAGTGAAGCACTATATTACGGTGTCCCGTTAGTTGTAATTCCGGTAACAGGAGATCAGCCTTTAGTTGCGAAACGAGTGAATGAAGTAGGGGCAGGAATAAGGCTTAATCGTAAAGAATTAACTTCTGAATTGTTACGTGAGACTGTAAAGAAAGTAATGTATGATGTAACGTTTAAGGAAAATAGTCGTAAAGTTGGAGAGTCACTTCGCAGTGCTGGTGGATATAATAGGGCAGTTGATGAAATATTTAAAATGAAAATGAATTCCTACTTAAAACTTAAATAAATGTTTGGAACACACTTACTGTACTATGTAAGTGTGTTTCTATAAATAAATTATATAAAAAATCACTGTAAAGGTGAAACTTTTGTGTATATAAACTGATATCTTTGAATTAGTAGTAAAATTACGTTAAAATAATACTAAGAAAATATATAAGTTTTGGGGGTAATGAATGAAGAAAGTATTTGAATACGTATTATTAACAATTGGCTCAATTATTGTAGCGGGTTCATTAGAGCTTATTTTAGCGCCTAATGGATTAGTAGATGGCGGGGTAACAGCCATTGCTATTATGGCGAATAAAGTTGCAGGATTGCCGCTTTATGGAGTGTTCTTAGGAATTAATATCCCGATTTTATTATTTACTGCAAAAGTAATGGGAAAGAAGTTCTTTATCCGTACATCCTATGCAAATGTTGTGACAACACTTGGATTGATTTATTTGAAACCATTTCCAGCAATTACAACTTCTGAATTGTTAATTGTTCTTTATGGAGGAGTTCTATTTGGTGTTGGTGTAGGGATTGTAGTAAAAATGGGCGGAGCAATTGATGGATCAGAAATGTTAGCTGTTTGGATGAATAAACATTTTAAAGTGCCGATTAGTACATTTTTACTTGCAGTAAATGCGGTTATTTTCATCTTTGTTGCCATTTTATTCTCAATTGAACAAGCGATGTTCTCATTAGCAATTTTCTATATTGTTACGAAGATGATTGATTTCATATTAGATGGCATTAATCAAGGAAAGAGTGTTATGATTATTTCTGGTAAAAATAAAGAAATAGGCGATCTACTTATGAAAGAATTGCAATTATCCGTTACGTATCTACATGGAGAAGGTGGTTTTTTAGGAGAACATAAGAGAATCATTTATTGTATTACAAACCGTTTCATTTATCCGAAAATGAAAGATCTCGTTCTCTCTGTAGATCCAACTGCTATTATTGAAGCTTCCTATTCAACAGAAACAACTGGTGTCAAACGTCCGGGAAGGGCAATGAGATCAGAAAAATAGTGCATGAAAATAGCTCCACGTAAGTATAACTTGCGTGGAGCTATTTTTATTTAGGGAACCACGCTTTTTTCAGTAATTTGACAACAGTTTCGATATAATCCTCTGGAATACTGCCAAAACCGAGTAATACATACGATTCCTCCCTTACATTATGAACAGAATCGTATGTCGAGAGAGGGTATAACTTAATACGTTGTTTTGCAGCTGCATGAAGAAGTTCTCGTTCGTTCATCCCATTATGAACGTGAAGTACAATATGAAGTCCGGATTGTTCACCGAGTATATGAACGTTATTTCCCATTTCGTTTGTAATAGATTTAATTAAAGAAATATGTTTTCTTTTATATAACGTACGACTTCGGTTAATATGACGTTCCCAATCCCCATTTTGAATAAAGGTGGCGAAGGTAAGTTGTTGCATTGTAGAGACAGTTTGTTTAAACATACCACCAAGTTCTTTATAGACTTTTAAAAGATGAGGTGGTAAAACGATATATCCCATTCGTAAAGAAGGTAAAAAAGATTTCGAGAAAGTTCCCATATAAATAACACGTTCATTTGAATCTAGCCCTTGTAAAGAAGGAATAGGTTTTCCTATATAGCGAAATTCTCCGTCGTAATCATCTTCAATAATATACCCCTTACAATCATTTGCCCATTTTAATAACTCGAGTCTTCTAGATAACGGCATAATGATTCCGAGTGGGAATTGGTGAGATGGAGTGACATATGCAACATTGGCCCCCGATTCACGTAAAGCGGAAATATGAATCCCTTTATCATCTAAAGGAATCGGGTGAACAGGAAGGCCACAACTTTGAATCATGGCAGGTATACGGTGAAATCCAGGATTTTCGATTCCGTATTCTTTTTTTGAACCAAGTAGTTGAAGGAGTAGCCAAAGAAGAGGTTGCGTACCTGCTCCAACAATAATTTGATCAGGTGAAGAATGTACCCCGCGAGCATGATATAAATACTTTGAAATATGTTCTCGTAGAACGAGCTCACCTTGTGGATCTTCTTTAGCAAATAATTCATCTTCATATTGAAATAAAGTTTCGTGTAATGCTCTTTTCCAGTTTGTTATCGGAAAAGCCTTTTGATCAATAAGCCCTTGACTACAATCATAATCATATTGTTCGCTTTCTTTATTGTTAGCAATGTTTGACGCAATTTGCTGTTTCTTTTGAATGACATCAATATCAACTTCCGCAACAAAAATCCCACGTTTCGGTTTGCTTTCTACATACCCTTCAGCTTGTAATTGTTGATAAGCGGATTCAACTGTAATACGGCTCACATTAAGTTGCATAGCTAAATTTCTATGAGAAGGAAGGCGTGTACCAGCACGTAGTGATCCTAGAGAGATTTCTTGTTTCATATATTTGTAAATTTGTAAGTAAATGGGTTTCTTACTTTGTAATTGTAATGGAATAGTAAAATCCATGTTATGAACGCTCCTTTAAAACTGTCCTTATAAAAAAGAATTGAACTGTCACTTAAACTAAGGGCAGTCGCTTTCTATAATGATGATATAGCATTTAGAAAATTTTATAAATAGTAAGGAGAGAATCATAATGAATATTAAAGAAGTAGTAACAGAAGCAGATTTACATGAAGTATTTCCCGTATTACAGCAGCTGCGAACAAAACTTTCAAGAGAAGAAGCAAGTTGTTTATTTCAAAAAATGAAAGAAGAAAGTTATAAACTATTTTCGCTATGTAATGAAGAGGAAGCAGTGGTTAGTTTAGCAGGTGTAGCGATTTGTACGAATTTTTATAATGAGAAACATGTTTTTGTATATGATCTTGTAACTGCGGAAGCTCACAGATCAAAAGGGTATGGTAATGTTCTGCTGTCATATGTAGAAAAATGGGGGAAAGAAAAAGGGTGCAGTTCTATCGTTCTTACATCTGCGTTTCCAAGAATTGATGCACATCGTTTTTATGAAAGAGAGGGTTTTGATAAGGTAAGCTATTCTTTTTATAAAGAGTTATAATACTAAGTAGGTTCCGTGTGTAAAAATATATGGAACCTATTTTCTTTTTCAGATTTGAGCTAGGGACAGGTCTAGCGATATGATTTGTCGAATATTAGAAATTTAAAATGGAATATTGAATTCAGAGAATGTTAGGAGCGTTTAAACTTGGAAAAAATAAAGGAATTATCTATACCAAATGATGTAAGAGTCATTATTATTTCTGATATTCATGGAGAAATAGATCTTTTTAAGGAATTACTACATAAAGTTAATTTTAAAGATGAAGATTATTTAATTATTAATGGTGATCTTTGTGAGAAAGGAAGAGATAGCATTGGCGTCGTAAACTATGTGATGGATCTAGTAGCTAGTAAGCCAAATGTGTATGTAATAGAAGGGAATTGTGAAGTTGTAGTTGAAGCGCTTGTAAATGAAAATCCTGCATTAATAAATTATTTATGTACGCGAAAGAATACAATTTTCAATGAATGGCTAGCACAATTGGATGTTACCGTTCATGAAGAAAGTGATATTTGTGAAGTGAAAAACATATTGATGGGTCATTTCTCAAAAGAAATAAAGTGGCTAACAGAATTACCAACAGCTATTGAAACGGAAGATTATATCTTTGTACATGCTGGCCTTGAAGATAGAGAGGATTGGAAAGAAACAGAACGAAAAAATGCGATAGCAATGCCGGAGTTTTTCAATCAATCACATAAAGCAAATAAGTATGTAGTTGTTGGTCATTGGCCTGTTGTAAACTACTCAGAGAAGGCACCGTCTAACAATCCAGTTATTGATAAGAAGAAAAAGATTATAGCAATTGACGGCGGAAATGCGATTAAAGAGGCAGGACAATTAAATGCATTTATCATTCAGAGGACAAGTGCAAGTGATAAGTTTTCTTATACATATGTAGACTATTTTCCAGAATATGAAGTAATAGCAGATTTTCATGCCGATGCAACAATGCAGGGCGGGGTTACCTATCCACATTATTACATAGAGCTTATTGAGAAGAAGCAAGATTACACAATATGCAGGCAAAAGGAAACGAATACACTACTTTCTGTGAAAGATGAATACATTAAGCAACTAGATTCAGGTGAATACACAGTGAAAACCGATATTTCTTGTGCACAAATAAGCGTAAGAAAAGGGGATATTGTTTCTCTCATTGATGGTAGCTGCTCAGGCTATGATTTAATTAAAAAAGATGGAGTAGAAGGCTGGATAGAGAAAGGGATTTTAGTTGAGATAGAAAAGGTGAAAAAGAAAATATTTAGTTGAAATAGGAGGGAGGCAACCTCCTATTTTTTTATTACCTTTTTAAATGAGTAGATTGTTTGCTGTCTTTAATAAGTAAATAAATCGTACTCGGTAAAATGACAAGCGTCATTCCTAAAATAATTGCTAGTATAGCATAACCTCTATACGGAGCAGAAATGATAAATGGGAGCCCCGCTAGGAAAATACCTGCTATTATCATTGAAATACTACAAATATTTGAAGCTCTTTTTTCAAGGTGCTTATCATTCCACTCCAATGAAACGGTTGATTTAGTCGTATCAATTTTGGAACTGAAATAGCCTATTAATGTCAACTACCCCCACTGAGATAAAGCCTTTCAGTGGGGGCTTGAGTTCGAACGCTAGGTCTTTTCGTCTATCGCTAGACAGTTTGACGCTCTAGCATTCATGCCACCTTATGGTAACACCCCAAGTCTGTTTTTGGTTGGTACTGACAACGAACGATTGTTTTCCCACTTGCACCACCCTTTCGAAAAAGAGCAGTTCTCCCTTGTGGAAGAAGCCACCACTCAGATGAATCCGGCGTGTGCTACAAGCCCCGACAAGTCAAGTACACATGGATGGTTGACGCACCCACTAAGCTATGCGCGAAGTAACAGCCTTACGTTTTTGCACTTCTAATAGAATCGGCGTTTTTACTTTCAGATTGTCATCCCATTCTATAACTCCTGATTTTTTCAATGTATTCAGCGCACCATTAATATCAGCATGAATACATGTTCCTGCTTTACTTTGATACATACCACGAGTAATTCGTTTGCCGCTAAAGCGATACTGCGTCCTATCATCCTTAGACCAAACTGGAACCGGATCCTTATCAAGAAAACTAGCTTTTGAAGTATAGCTTTCTTCTTGTTTGAAAAATCGGATGCCTTCTTTTACACATTTATTCTCAATCGCAGCAATCAATTTTTGAAATGGGATTTGAACAAACTTTTGATTATTCTTTTTCCCCATATGAGATTTTTGTTTCCAACCAGCGTTATACCCTATAACAATCGTATCTATATCGAATTCTTTCACTTTTTTGAACAATAGGCCTACCGTTTGTGCAATGTAACCGTTTATTTGTCTTTCTCGTTTATGCCAAAGTGCAGCCATTTTATTCGTTACAATACGTTTTGAAATTCCATTGTCCATATTTTTCTGTTGGAGGTTACATATCATTTTGTTGAAGTACTGGTTTATGGATTTTAGTTTTTTTCCATCAATTAAGAAGGCATCACCTGTATGGGTTACGCAACTTACTAATCTGTCTACACCTAAATCGCAACTCAAAGCGTTACTCGTAGTCGTGGATGGTTTCTTCATTTGAGAAACGTGCATTTCATATGTATAATGCACCTCAAAGAACCGACCTTTTTGCTTCGGTACAATCTCAATGTAGGAGATGTTTTTATTTCTTAAATTTTTTGGCATACGTATTTTAATAGAACCGAATTTTTTTCTGAATGCAACATTCATTGGAATGATCCAATACCCGTTCTCATCCACTTTTGGCACTTGATAGATTTCAATGATTCGTTTGTCAGTGGAACGAGAATAATTTGGAAACTTCGGACGACCTGTGAACTTCTCGGGATTTTTCTTCCACTGTTCCAATGCCTTAAAAAAGCTCTTCACTTCTGTAAATAAGGATCTACGAATCGCTTGAACAGAGTTTGATTGAACTCCTGGGTAGTTCATATTGGCTTGCATGGCAGTGTCCACTTCTTTTACAGTAGCCATCCTGTTATGATTCAAGTAACTTTGTTTCATCGTGTACAAGCCAACATTTCGCAACGCTTTTGAACTATGTGACATGCGTTGCAGTAAGCGGAATTCTTTTGCAGTCAGACAAGCTCGTCCGATATTCTGTTTCTGCGTGAATCGTTGCATCGTTTCTCTTTTCTTTTGTTTACGTAATACTTTCACTGCTTTCTTTCTAGCCATTGTTTTCACCACCTTTCTTAGAGGAATTTTTAAATTTTTTTGACAAATCAACATTTAGAAAGAAATGGAACAAGAACATCTTCTTCATCGTAATTCCTTTTGGATCAAGTAGAGGAATGAGAATCATTATCTAATTTCGTTGTCTTACAATCTATTTCCTCCTTATCTACATGATATCGCAAGAAAAAAAGAAACAAACATTCGCCTTCAAACATTATTATGAGCGAAACAAAAGAGTTCAGCCTACCTTCTACGGCAATTCATCACCACCTGAATTGTTGGGTTTCACCCGTAACACAAATCAGATGGAGTTTTCTTGCCGAAAAGGATAAATAAAAGCCCTAATGCTAAAAATATGAAATGATCAAGAGGAAGTGAAAAGCCAAGAGCGATAAGGGCAATGACAATATCAACAAAAAATAAGAATAGTAACATTGTGTTGCCGATTAAATGGAGAAATTTCTGGTTACTCGCTGCTTTAGATAAAGCTAAAAATAAAAAGAATACGAAGGAACATATAATTATATTTACGATAACAAAAGTGCCTTTATCCATTGTTGATGTAGGTGTTCCATTGAAGTCCCATTTCGTAACAATATTTGATGGTAAGAAGAAATAGAGAATAATATTTGTCGTAACAATAGTGAGAAATAAAGTAATACTAAATCGATTATTCATTGAATCACCAGCTTTCTACATGCATAATTGTTATCTTATAACAAAATTATACAATATAATAAACGATATCTGTTTTGATTTTTCAGAAAAAATATTATAATTATATATGAAATAAAGAGGAGTGTAGGAGGAAATTATGAAAAGCGTAATCATAAAAGGGGATAGAGTAACAATTCGTACAATTGAAGAATCAGATATAAAAACATTATGGAATCTCGTGTTTAAAGAAGAAAATCCAGAATGGAAAAAATGGGATGCACCGTATTTTTCGTTTTCGATGCAAGAATACTCAGCCTATAAGGAAAAGATGCAAACTCGTTTAAAAGAAGAACCGCTATCCAATTTAATTATAGAAAATAACGGTCAAGTTATAGGGACGGTCGGATTTTATTGGGAGTATAAACCGACGCGTTGGTTGGAGATGGGAATTGTCATTTATAATCCGGCTTACTGGAATGGTGGTTATGGTACAGAAGCGTTAACGTTATATCGGGATTTACTATTTGAAAAGATGGAGATTGGTAGAGTAGGGCTCACGACTTGGTCTGGTAATGAACGAATGATGAAAGTAGCGGAGAAAATAGGAATGAGCTTAGAAGGTAGAATGCGCAAATGCCGTTATTATAACGGAACGTACTATGACTCTATTCGAATGGGAATGATTCGTGAAGAATGGGAAGCATTGAAAAATTAAAATTAATTAAGGTGGATTATGAAAATGGTTCTGCCATTTCTTCTAGTATATTAGCAGAATATAATGTAAAGAGAATGGAGACATCGAGATTACATATGTAATTAGAGAAATGAAGCAAGAAGATATTCATGCTGTACAATCAGTAGCGAAAATAGCTTGGCATGATACATACGAAGGCATTATTCCGAGAGAGATTCAAGACAGTTTTTTAGACGAGGCTTATTCTGATGAAAAAATGAAATATCGTCTTGAGAATACACATTTATTCGTTGCAGAAGAAGAGGGAGAAGTAATTGGCTTTGCAAATTTTTCACCTGTTAGACTGCAAAACGAAGCAGAATTAGGTGTGATTTATTTGCTACCAGATCAACAAGGGAAAGGGATAGGAAGTGCTTTATTACAAAAAGGGTTAACAGTATTAAAAGGAATTCGGAAACTATACATTCATGTAGAAGCAGCGAATGAAAAAGGAAAACGTTTTTATGAAGCGAAAGGTTTTGCACAATTAGAGGAATTTGAAGAAGATTTTGAAGGACATATGATGCAGACAGTAAGGATGGTTTTATACATATAAGGAGGACTAGAAGTGAAAATCTTTGATTTTAGTGAAAAAGTAGGAAAGCAAATTACAGCATTTCAATCTAATTTCGTAATGTCGAAAATAGTAAACCATCAAGGGAATATACATATCGGTGCTATGCATGTAAAAGAGAATGGAATAATTGGATATCATGAAGCAGTTGTATCGCAACTGCTTCTTATTGTGGACGGAGAAGGATATGTATGCGGGGCAAATAAAGAAAAAGTGAAGGTGGAAGCGGGACAAGCTGTGTTTTGGGAGAAGGGTGAATTTCATGAAACGAGTACAGAAAAGGGATTGATGGCAATTGTGATTGAGTCGGAGGAACTAGAAAAAGGAATTTTAATGAAAGAAGTAGGAAAGTTTGATGATTAAGGTGTGTAAGGAGGGGGAATATGCGCAAAGTTACACAAATAGTAATATGCGCCACAGCAGTATTATTCATTACATTAGCTATGGTAAATGGAGAAACGTGGAAAGATAAAATTGTTATTTCACTAGCTGTTCTTATATTTACTGGATTTTCTTTAGTATGGAACACATTTGTTATAAATCTTATGGAGAAATTCAATAGAAAAAGGAGTAACTAAATGTTAAAGCAAGGAAGAATTATAATTGTTATTGGCACATTAGTAACGCTCATCGCGAGTTTTATGGTGCCAGTAGACAATAAAACAAGATTAATAAATGTACTCGTAATATTTTTATTCGGTGTAATAGCTGTGTGGTCTTCAGTTTTATTTGAACGAATTTATCAAAAGATACATAAAAAGTGAAATAAATAAAACTTTTGTCGATTGGAGTAGTAGTGAAACTAGAGGGATTAAAACACTTTTGATGATTATTGTTATAATGGTCGAATCGGCACATAAATGTAATTTTGATTATGTAGACAGCCAAACTAGCAATAGAAGTTACGGTTAATAAGTAAGAAGTTGAATGAAATCTTTTCTTATATTAGATTTTACTCTAGTTATAGGAGACCATGGGTTATGTTGTAGGCGATACCATTAAGTTTGAGGATTAAGAGAGGAGCGTATGAATATGCAACCATTTAAGGCTGGAAAATATATTACATATGTTGCAATTGCTATATTTCTTGTAGTTGCTATAATGTCTCCTTATGAATTACCTAAAAAGGTTGCTTTTATTATAGGTGTTCTTATTTTAGGAGCATGTGCACTTGGGACTAATAAATTTTATGAACGAACGCATAGTAAATTTAAACATAAATAAGGCGAATACAATAGGGGGAAATCATCATGATAATAATATCTATTAAGAGCAATTTCGAGGGAGATAACCCATAAAGGTTTCGGAGGAGGTTTTTTCTTGAAAGCTGAAAAAAGGAGTAAGCACACATGTTTAAACAAGGACGTATTTTGATGTGTATTTTTACCGTGGTGCTATTTTTTTCTTCATTCTTTTTTCCACAGCCAATGGGAAAAAGGTTTTTAACAGCTATTGCAGCATTAATTATTGGTGGAATAGGTATTGGAATTTCCTATCTATTAGAAATTTTGAGTAACAAGTCGAAGAATATATCTAAAAAGAATGAAGAATGACGAATGACGATGAAGCTTTTCCCGATTGGTTCAGTTGTAAAGCTAAAAGAATTAAACCAACCTGTTATGGTTATTGGAAGAATGATCATTTCAGCAGATAAACATGATTTTGATTATGTAGGTGTTCCTTATCCAGTGGGCTATTTAGGTGATGAAAAAGTATTACGTTTTAATCATGATAAGATTGTAGAGGAAATGCATAGAGGATATATGACTGAGAGTGAATTAGTAGAATTGTAAAGTGGTTGGAAAATACATATAGATTTTAAAAATACGAAAGGGGAAACAAAATGGGAAAGATAATGAGAACCATTGTAATCATAGGTATACTTATCCCTCCGGTACTACTGTGGAGTGCACCTGATGTTCCTTTAAATGATAAACTGCTGTTTATAGGGTTACAACTAACTGTAGGATTCACCACAGTGGTAGTGTTAGAGATTATGTTTAAAAATCGAAAAAAGAAGAGAGAAAAATAGAGATAGATTGTATGGAATCACAGCTGAAAATATGTAACATGTATAACTAATAGTTTTAATTGGGGGGTGACCTACCAGTTGCCTCTTTTAACGTTATAGTTATAGTTTTAATTTTATCTGAAAAAGAAAAAGGAGCAACGATATGCTTAAGCAAGGCAAATTTATGATTATTATTGGCACAATGGTACTTGTTATTGCAGGGTGGTTTTTCCCATTTAATTTATGGCAGAAACTATTTTTCAGTATTGGTATGATTAGTATTGGGATGTTGGCATATGGAAGTTCAGTATTATTTAATCGTTTAGCTAAAAAAATTACAAATAGAGGTGAATAAACACCTAGGAATTTTTTATTGATTGAGAAATGTTAATAATAAATTTTCCATAAGAGTTGGAGAGAGTCTTACTATAATTAGTAAGTAGGGAATAGTCTCTTATGGTTATGGTGGAGGTTTTTCGTTTGAATTTGAGAAAGAAGAGTGATTATAAAATACGAAAGTTTTCGAAAATAATGATATGTATTGGTGTGTTAATAATGATTATGCTAGGTATGATTGTATATGATACATGAAAGGATAAAATTTATTTTTCTTTAGCAGTACTGTTTGTCACTGCACTTTCTTTATTGTGGAATATAGTTGTTCAAAATCTCATGGAAAAAATCAATGAAAAAAGAGAATAAATAACTATGAAACCGTTCCAATTGGAACAGTTATTAAAATAGAGGATATAGAACACCTAATTATGATAATTGGAAGATAGGTGAAAAATAAAATAAGCCATCCGTTTGGACAGCTCATTTACATAATTCTCGTTATTGAAAGTGAAAATTATTTGATAAAGTAATCCCAATAACTTATTACTACAAGTATTAAAGATAATACTGTATAAACAATAGATCCTATTAAAATAGGATTTACACTTAATTCAAATTTTTCTTCCGCTACTTTAATACCCAATCTAGCTTGAGCTTGAAGGCGAACACTGTTGCTAGCAAATCCGTCTTTACTGCTAAAGTAATATGTAATAATGACAAAACATATTCCAGCGAAGAAAGTTAAATCAACAAAACTCCATTTTAAGATCTTAGATGATTTATATACAATTCCAGCTTCAATCATTATAGTTACAAGTAATCCTAATCCTTTTTTCATGTAATCAATCCTTTTGTATTCTCTAATGATTTCGAAAATTATCACTTATAATCATTTTATCATGTGATAAGAAGAAAAAACGAGGGATTTTTATTATATATTGTGTTCATCCTCAATTAACATAACGTCTCCTGATTGGTAGCAAGCACATGGAGAAATCCTACCCTCAAAAGGAATCTGCCTTTTTCTTTTTATATAATTTTATGCAACTTTATATGTATCCCTATCCTAGCGTAGGTTTTAGGGTTCTCGTATGTTACTGAATTAGCCAAAAACCTGTATGAAATCTTGCATGCTCTTAACGTGGATTTTTCCAATATATTGGTGCTCCCCTAATAGTGTGTATTCCTCAGCAGTTTGATCTTGTAGGAAATTCAATGATGTTACTCCGCAATTGCATAATTCGCTCTACAACATCTAGTGTGGCAAGTTTAATTGTTTCTTGGCCAGGCGTACTAGGTAAGTTGTCGGCATCTAGACATTTATAAAATACATTTCATTTTTAGCACCGAGCTGTATATTTGAAACAGTTTTAAATCGTTCAACAATAGTTGACTTTCCACAGAGTTTTATCAGCTTATATGCGGAAAGAAGTGCCTTATAATGAGAGGTAACAAATTTTTCTTTACTATATGGTATAAATGAATCATGGAAGCCGAGTAAAATTGATTTTAATGTTCCATTCTCTTTAAATACTCCCCACAGATCTTGAAAGTCTGTTTCATAACCGAAAGACCCTATATCTCCAATAATAAATCAGTTATGGGCTGCTTCTTCTTTTGGGTAAGCGGATACTTGTTCATGATCTTTCTTAATTTTCGTATCATCATAAAATGGAATATTTTTTTATTTTTCTGAATTTTATAACTTGAGTTTTTTGAAAGCAATATAAAATTTTATGTTTAGTTCACAAACTTTCGGAAAAACTAGGAAAGATATGACAAAGGAGGTTATGAACGGTGGATCATCCAATTCAAGGGTTAATGAAAGCAGCAATGGAAAATTTAAAAGAAATGGTCGATGTAAATACGATTGTTGGAGAGCCTGTTCAGACGGCTGACGGTGGTGTAGTGTTAACGGTTTCTAAAGTAGCGTTCGGTTTTGGAGCAGGAGGTTCTGATTTCCAAACGAATGATGGACAAAGAGCGAACGGTAACCCTGCATTTGGTGGCGGTAGCGCGGGTGGTGTTTCTATTACACCAGTAGCATTTCTTGTGGTGAATAAAGATGGAGTAAATATTCTGCATCTACAAAATGCGACACATTTAGCGGAAAAAATGATTGAATTAGCTCCACAAACAATTGATAAAATTCAATCGATGTTCCAAAAAGATGAAAAGAAAGAGGGAAATCATCATCCTCAAAACCCAGATGAAATCCTTTAAAAACGCCTGCTCGCGAGCAGGTGTTTTTTCTTGTAATCACTATGTAATAAAACACATGAAATTGTAAATAGTTTTTGAAGTTTTTTCTATGTTTCTAAAATTTTTCATGTTAAAATATGCTATAGAATTGAAACATATAAAACGAAGGTGGCTAGGTGCTTTGTCTGGAGGATCTGACCAAGTAAAGAATATGATATATATTAATGGTAATCGTCGAGGTCATTGTTTTATTACATCAGGAATTACGTTTAAAGAGTTTGCAAGTAACATCCCTTCACCGCTTCATCAAGTGTTGCTTTTAAAGCATAACTTTGAATGGACAGATTTTCATTATCATACTTTATTTGAATATGTTGAGGAAGAAAATATACATAAGTTAATTCAAGCAGAGATTGATGAATTTGATGAATTTTGTTGGGTAGATTTTGATGATGCAAGCGATTTAGATGAACTAGAGCCAAAAGAAATTGCAGAGCTTTTATATTTGGCTCACAAAAAAGAACCACTTGCAAGAACGTTCTTCCCGTTATTGAAAAATAGATTTGTTTATTTTTCACATGATGACGGATGGTACAACAAAGTGTATTATCGTAGAATTGCAGACTTTGTAGGGATGTTAAGTAAAGTCATTCCTTATAAACTCGGTGCTTTCGGTAAGAAACGTTTTTCTTTCTTCCAAAAATCAAAAATTTTCCCAGCAATTTCAAAAGAAGTGATTATGGGGCTTCTTCCATTAATGGAAGATGGTCTTTACATTGATCTGGCAGGGAAAATTGAGTCAAGAAGGGGTCTTGAAATTCCGGTATATGTAGTGGGTTCGTATGAAAGTACGGATGAGGTACTAGACAATATCGATGAATTGAAAGAAGAAGCAACAGAGACTGGCTGGCTTATTTTTGATAAGAAAGAACAAGAGTGGCAATGGGTTGTGGACTAAGAAAACTTGGCGCATGCAGTCAAGTTTTCTTGTCTTTTGAAAGGAGTACAAATGAAGAAATATTATACAATTGTGGGTATTATAAGTATTATTCTTGTGGCAATTTTACTTATAACTTGTCCGAAAGAATCAGATTTTAAATTGTATCTAGAAGATAAGTATGCATTGAAATGTGACGAGAGTAGTTTTGAATGCACACAAAATGTAGATGGTAAAAAAGAAAAACTAAAATTTGAAAGTACAGATGCACGAAATGGTGTATTCTTTATGACTGTAAAGCAAACATTTAAAACAGAAGCTGATGTTACGAAAGAATATAGCGGGGTAGGAATGTTTGGTACATTTCTTTTTGTTTCAGAGAAGACTTTCTAGTAATAGAAGGTCTTTTTCTTATGCTTATGTTCATATAGATGAAGTAAGACAAGCATAGGAGGGATAGTGATGAAGAAGGAATGTATTGTTTGTGGCGGTGAGGAGTTTTTCTCTTCTACATTATATGCACGTACGAAACAAGATTGGGCATATGCGCCAAACATGTACCGTTTTGAAAAGGTGTTTATTGAGCATCGGGATGAAGAAAATTATCCAGTGTTTCAAGAAATTACAGCGAAACATTGCTGTGGATGCGGTCATATTATGTTGTATCACGAATGAACACACCAAGTATAACTTGGTGTGTTTTTTTAAAACGCTGACAAAGCAAGCGGATAAAGTAAAGTAAATAAAACAGAAAAACTACCAAAACCAATTGCTGTATATCCAAGTGTTCTTGCTCCGAAATTGACAGCTAATAAGCCAACTAAAATCGCAAGGGAACCGAGTGTAACTGGATAAAATGCAATGGAGAAAAGCGAAAGAAATAAAGCGACATAGCCTATCATTGCACCGGTATTTGTACCTTCTATTTCATTTGCAATTTCTTTACGCTTATGTCTAATTGGTAAGCCAGCTGGTGATATTTCAGCTGCATACTCTTCGTTTTTTTCACCACTTTTAAAATGATGATTTCTCTTTCTTCGCATGTACATCCCTCTCTTTCAATTGGGTGTACTTATAGTATCTTTCATCAAGAGAAGAACATGAGTATGAGTTAAACCCAAGTAAAGCAAAAATTGGAGAATAAAGATTCCTTCATTAGCATGTACATTTCCTAATGAAGATAAAACAGGAATTTTGGAAAATGATGTAGAATGAAATGAGTGATAAAGCGTGAAGGTAGGGGAATGTATGACGAAATTTAATTGGCATGAATCAGCAGAAAAGAAATGGGATAGTAGTGCAGAGTTTTGGAATCAAAATAGTCAGGAGATGTGGGACAGCGGGAGTAGGAGTACAATTATTCCGTTTTTTGAACAGTACGTAAAGAAAGAAGCCGAGGTGCTCGATGTTGGTTGTGGTGATGGATACGGTACATATAAATTAAGTCGCACGGGCTATAAAGCAGTTGGAGTGGATATATCAGAAGTGATGATTCAAAAAGGGAAGGAGCGCGGAGAAGGACCTGATTTATCTTTTATAAAAGGAGATCTTTCTTCCTTACCATTTGAAAATGAACAATTTGAAGCAATTATGGCAATTAATTCTTTAGAATGGACCGAGGAGCCATTACGAGCATTAAATGAGATAAAGCGTGTTCTAAAAAGTGATGGATATGCATGTATTGCAATTTTAGGACCGACTGCAAAGCCAAGAGAGAACAGTTATCCTCGTTTATACGGCAAAGACGTTGTGTGTAATACGATGATGCCTTGGGAATTTGAACAGTTAGTAAAAGAACAAGGTTTTAAAGTTGTAGATGGTATCGGTGTATATAAGCGCGGAGTAAATGAGAAGATGTTAGGTCAACTATCTACAGAGTTACAACAATCGTTAACGTTCTTATGGATATTTATGTTAAAAAAGCATAAAGAAATGAAAGAATTTTTAGGAGGTAAATAAGTGCAGAAAATACAAAAAACTGATACAATATCATCAGAACCAATTAAAGGGGGACTAGGGTATATGACAACTACTACAACAGTTAAATCCGATATTGAAATCGCACAAGAAGCGAGTATGAAAAAGATTCAAGAAATTGCAGC
Source organism: Bacillus sp. TE9106W (assembly GCF_054062215.1). Classification (NCBI taxonomy): domain Bacteria; kingdom Bacillati; phylum Bacillota; class Bacilli; order Caryophanales; family Bacillaceae; genus Bacillus; species Bacillus sp. TE9106W. Next base: position 160,133 of record NZ_JBSSFA010000003.1, on the reverse strand, counting down.
TGATTTAAATATTTTAGAAGATGAATTAGAGCCATACGGGCATTATAAAGGTAAGTTATCTCTTGATATTTTTAAGCGCTTACAGAATGAGAAAGACGGTAAAGTTGTTTTAGTAACAGCAATTAACCCAACTCCAGCTGGAGAAGGTAAATCAACAGTAACAGTTGGTTTAGGTCAAGCTTTTAATAAAATTGGTAAGAAAACAGTAATTGCACTTCGCGAACCATCTCTTGGACCAACGATGGGGCTAAAAGGCGGAGCAGCAGGTGGTGGTTTTTCACAGGTTGTACCAATGGAAGACATTAACCTTCACTTTACTGGAGATATCCATGCGATCACAACTGCTAATAACGCGTTAGCCGCGTTTATTGATAATCATATCCAACAAGGAAATACACTTGGAATTGATACGCGTAAAATCGTTTGGAAACGTTGTGTTGACTTAAATGATCGTGCCCTTCGTAACGTAGTAATTGGTCTTGGTGGACCGGTTCAAGGTGTACCGCGTGAAGACGGTTTTGATATTACAGTAGCATCTGAAATTATGGCCGTATTCTGCCTTGCGACAGATATTCAAGATTTAAAAGCACGTCTATCACGCATCGTAGTTGCTTATAATTTTGCAAATCAACCTGTAACGGTTAAAGATTTAGGTGTAGAAGGTGCGTTAACATTATTATTAAAAGATGCATTAAAGCCAAACTTAGTGCAAACGTTAGAAAATACACCAGCTATCATTCATGGCGGACCATTTGCGAATATCGCTCATGGTTGTAACAGTGTTATCGCTACAACAATGGCAGCAAAATTAGGTGATTATGTTATTACAGAAGCTGGATTTGGTGCAGATTTAGGTGCTGAGAAGTTTTTAGATATTAAAGCTCGTGCAGCTGGCATTAAACCAGAAGCAGTTGTTATTGTTGCGACGATTCGTGCGCTTAAAATGCATGGTGGCGTAGCAAAAGATCAATTAAAAGAAGAAAATGTAGATGCATTAGCAAAAGGTATGGAGAACTTACAGAAGCACGTTGAAACAATTCAAAGCTTCGGTGTGCCTTTCGTAATTGCAATTAATAAATTCATTACAGATACAGATGCAGAAGTTGCATACTTACAAGAATGGTGTAATGAGCGTGGCTATGCGGTATCCTTAACAGAAGTTTGGGAGAAAGGTGGCCAAGGCGGAGTTGACCTTGCTGAAAAAGTGTTAAAAGAAATTGAAAAAGGTGAAAACAACTACGCACCACTTTATGAATTAGAATTACCATTAGAAGAGAAAATTCGTACAATTGCTCAAAAAGTGTATGGCGCAAAAGACATTGAATTTGCTCCGAAAGCACGTAAGCAATTAGCTCAATATGAAGGCGAAGGTTGGAGTAACCTACCAATTTGTATGGCGAAAACACAATACTCTCTTTCTGACGATGCAACGAAATTAGGTCGTCCATCTGACTTTATCGTTACAATTCGTGAGCTAAAACCATCTATTGGTGCAGGCTTTATCGTTGCGTTAACAGGAACAATGTTAACAATGCCAGGCCTTCCAAAACAACCAGCAGCACTACAAATGGATGTAAATGAAGATGGAAAAGCAGTAGGTTTATTCTAAAAGGTTGTAATTCATCTCGTTTATCTGTAAACTATATATACATCAAGTGGCGCCTTTCCATCGAAAGGCGCCTGTTTTTTGGAGGAAATTATGTTTGATCCAACTGCTTTTGATAATTTAAAAGTAATCGTAGAAGGCGCTGTATATGATTTTGATTTACATGGAGATATTCTTGTAACAGATCGAAAAGATATGATGGACCTTGCTTCATTAAGTCGTATATATCATATTTCATTTCAGTTAACAGAACCATTCGAACCGTTAGTAGAGGCAACATTTTCACTATCTGTAGATGCAAAGAACTTGTCTGGTGAAATATTAGAAGTACCACAATTTACACCAGGATGCGAAATGAAGTTAGCATTTTCATTCCCGATTGAAAAACCAGAAGTAGTGTGCGGTGAAATTGAAACTTTCATGCATTCTATATGGGGAAAAGAAAGAATGATTACGCAAAAACTTTCATACGAATATAATAAGCAAGCGATTTCATATCATAATAAGGTAGAGGTTCTATTTCAAAAAGCGATTACAGAAGACCATGTTGATGATTTAATAGCTGTTATTTCACACATGATAGAAACGGTGCGAACAATACAACATTTTCTTCAAAAATAGAGATAAAGGAGAAAAACAAATGATAAAAGATATGCAACCATTTTTACAACAAGCTTGGGAGAAGGCTGGTTTTAAGGAGTTAACTGAAATTCAAAAACAAGCGATTCCAACTATTTTAGAAGGACAAGACGTTATAGCTGAATCTCCAACTGGAACAGGAAAAACATTAGCGTACTTATTACCCCTTTTACATAAAATCAATCCTGAAGTAAAACAGCCACAAGTTGTTGTTTTAGCGCCAACACGTGAACTTGTCATGCAAATTCATGAGGAGGTTCAAAAGTTTACAGCAGGAACTGAAATTTCAGGTGCATCTTTAATTGGTGGTGCAGATATTAAGCGCCAAGTAGAAAAATTAAAGAAACACCCAAGAGTAATTGTCGGTTCACCAGGTCGTATTTTAGAATTAATTCGTATGAAAAAGCTAAAAATGCATGAAGTGAAAACAATTGTATTTGATGAGTTTGATCAAATTGTAAAACAAAAGATGATGGGCGCTGTGCAAGATGTAATTAAATCTACGATGCGTGATCGTCAATTAGTATTCTTCTCAGCGACAATGACAAAAGCAGCAGAAGATGCGGCGCGTGATTTAGCAGTTGAGCCACATTTAGTACGTGTAACACGTGCAGAGTCAAAAAGCTTAGTTGAGCATACGTATATCATTTGTGAGCGACGTGAGAAAAATGATTACGTAAGAAGAATTATGCATATGGGCGATGTAAAAGCAGTTGCTTTCTTAAACGACCCATTCCGTTTAGATGAAATTACCGAGAAATTGAAATTCCGTAAAATGAAAGCAGCAGCTCTTCATGCAGAAGCAAGTAAACAAGAGCGTGAAGCAACAATGCGTGCATTCCGCGGCGGGAAATTAGAAATTTTACTTGCTACTGATATTGCAGCACGCGGTATCGATATTGACGATTTAACACATGTAATTCACTTAGAATTACCAGACACAGTAGACCAATATATTCACCGCTCTGGACGTACTGGACGTATGGGTAAAGAAGGAACTGTTGTATCTCTTGTAACACCACAAGAAGAGCGTAAATTACTACAATTTGCGAAAAAACTAGGTATTGTATTTACGAAGCAAGAAATGTTCAAAGGATCATTTGTAGAAACAAAACCGAAAGCACCAAAGAAAAAGAAACCAGCATTTACTGGGAAGAAAAAGCCTAGATAAATGCTGGGGAAGGCGTAACTATTTGTAGTTACGTCTTTTTTGTTTGTAATTGAATGACAAAGGAAAAATAACATTACCTGTAGAAAGCTACATAGAATATAAAAACCATTAGGGGGAAATGCAATGATCCATAAAGTAGGACAAATTATGTTATATGTAAATAATCAAGATGAGGCAGTCAATTTTTGGACGGAAAAGGTAGGGTTTCATGTAGTAGCAGAGGAAGATAACAAGCAAGGAATGAGATGGATTGAAATCGCTCCGAAAAGCGGTGCAGAAACGAGCATTATACTACATAATAAAGAAGTGATTTCTAAAATGAGCCCAGAATTGAATCTTGGTACACCATCTTTAATGTTCTTCTCAGAAAATCTTGATCAATTATATACAGATTTAACAAATAAAAATGTTACTGTTGGAGAAATGGTAACTATGCCTTCTGGTAAAGTGTTTAACTTTGCTGATAGTGAAGGGAATTATTTTGCGATTATGGAAAAGAACCAATAATAATATTGTTATGTGAAAATCCCCCCCCCTCAAATATATTGAGGGGGATTACATGTTTGAAGTGGATTTTTCATTTGAGAGTTGATTAATATAAAATACGCCTTTTTCAATAGCTGTCTCAATATAACCAATGATTTGATTAAACGTAAACACCTGTAAGTCTTTATGCAAATGTTGCTCTGGATACAACATATCTTCAAAAAGATATTTTCGGAATTCTAAAACATTTTCTTTAGAAACCTCTTCAATATCGACAATGTGAGCATCTTGATTGAGAAGCGAGAAGAGCTGTTGTTCTTTATCGTAATGATGAAGCAACTTTGCATTTAACAATTTAAAATCGTTATAGTACAGGGGTGCGATCGTCCCGTCATTTTCTATTCTATTTTTTAGCCAAGGTAGAAAAAATCCACTTAGCCAATTATCATCGGCAATGAGGTGAGTGTAATAGCCTAAGAGAAAAGGGGAATCCATTTGAGCTTTATATTTTTGAAAAAAAGAATTGAAAGCTATCCTTCTCGTATAATTTTTCGTTGTGCCAGCGTAAAAGTGTGAAGTTCCTTTTTCTTCTGCTGAATGAACCGCATCAGGGGCTACACCTCCGAGTATGAAAGAAGTTCTATCTTGAATACATAGTTTTTCGGCAATACCGTTAGCGATAATAGCATGCATAATTCGTGATCCCATGAATGACACCTCGGTTTCAAGTATTCATTTCAGGAGGAGGACTGAACAGTTAGTATTACTTTCCCTGTACTTTTTCTACTTTCGACCCATTCATGTGCTTTCCCTGCATCTTGAAGTGGAAAAGATTTCGTAGCCTTGATTTGCAAATGTCCGTCACGCAAATAACGGAAAACTTCATTTGCAGTTTCTTGGAGTAGTTCAGGACGTTTTTTTCGTGTAGTTCCAAAGCTAAAACCGAGTATAGAGCGGCAACTTGCATGTAAATCTTTCGTTTGGAAATTGCCAATTTCACCACTTGCATTACCGAAATGAATGAGGCGGCCGTAATAAGCAAGACATTTTAAACTTCTTTCCGAAACCGTTCCAGAAATAGAGTCTAAAATTACATCAACCCCTTCACCATTTGTCAGCTCATTGACTTTCTCTACAAAATCTTCATCTTGATGACCAATTACATAATCAGCACCGGCATCTAAAGCAATTTCTTTTTTTGCTTCACTTCCGACAGTACCTATAACTGTTCCAGCCCCTAATAGTTTTGCAAGTTGAATAGCAGTAGTGCCAATTCCACCAGCCGCCGCATGAATGAGTACAGATTCACCTTGTTGAAGCCTTGCTACATTTGCGAGTAAATTATAGCTTGTGAAAGATACGATAGGGCATGCTGCTGCAGTTTGAAAATCGACTTCATCAGGTAATACGAAAGTAAGATTTTCATTTGCAACAACATATTCAGCGTAAGATCCATTTTGAGGGAAAGCAATGACACGTTGTCCAGGATAAATATTTTTCACATGAGAACCGACACGTTCTACAATACCAGCGGCATCTATCCCTAGAATAAAAGGTAGCGCTTTATTTCCTTTTTTGCCATAACGTGATTTAATATCAGCGAAATTTACACTCGTAGCAACAACACGAATTAAAACTTGATCTTCTGAAATAGCCGGTATATCTACATCTGTATATTTCATCACTTCAGGTCCTCCGAACGACGTTACAACGATAGCTTTCATCATATATCCTCCTAAATTTGACTATATAAATCATTTTAAGTCTTCATTAGAAATTGGAAAATTATATAATTGTTATGCAAGGTTATAAGCGAAGCTTATGAACGTATTGAATCATTATATTAATTTATATAAAATTTTCTAGAAAAATCGAACGAAATATAAATTACTTGCCAATATATTGTGTAAGACAAAGGAGGGCTGGAATATGAAGGGTGAAATAGATGACACACATTTAATCCAATTAACTTTATCGGGCAATAAAGAAGCGTATAGCGAATTGTATGATAAAACAATCCAAGAAGTATATAAGACAGCACATTTTTTAATAGATGATAAAGCAGATGTAGATGATGTCGTTCAAGAAATATACATACAGCTATATGAATCGCTTCGTAAGTATGATAGCGAGAAGCCATTTCGTCCTTGGCTAATTGGACTTGCAATTAAACAAATTCATTCTTATAGAAGAAAGAGGTGGATGCGACTACGAATTATAAAAAAAGCAGAAGAGCAAAGAAAACCGGTACAAATTGATTTTTCTAACGATCTTATAAGTAAAATATCAAACCAAAAATTAATCGAACTTATTCATAAATTACCGTATAAATTGAAACAAGTTATTATCTTAAGATACTTACACGATTACTCTCAAGAAGAAGTAGCACAAATATTACATATTCCAATTGGTACTGTGAAATCTAGAATTCACGCAGCATTAAAAAAACTACGTCAAAAAGAGCAAATAGAAGAAATCTTTTTAGGAGAGGTAGGGAATGTGAAATGAGTTTAGATTGTAGAGTTAGAGAATCTATACAAGAAGAAGCGAAGGGGATTGTTGCCCCGCCGGAGTTGAAAGAAAAAGTAATCGTTCAAATAAAAATGAATCAAGGGGGGCGTAAGAGGAAGAAACGCCTTATCGCAGGAGTACTTGCGGCGGCTTTTTTAATCCCTACGACTGGTTTTGCGTATCAATCTATTATGGCAGATGGTATATACGGATCTTTTGAGAATTTAAAAAAGCATGCTGGAACGATGACATTAGAGGCGTACATGCGTTTTAGTGCAAAGTTATCAGAAGCGAAAGATGAAATGGGTACGAAAGAATATGAAGTGTTTACAAAAGAACTAAAGAAATTAACGAATGCAAAGCTTGTGTACGGAGATTCGAACGGTAATATTGATTATGATGCATTATCACCAGAAAAAAGAGAAGAAATGAAAAAGGTAAGTATGGGCCTTCAACCATACTTTGATAAATTAAATGGTCATAAATCAAGTAAAGAAGTATTAACGCAAGAAGAGTTTGATTGCTATATGGAAGCTTTAATGACACATGAAATCGTACGAGTGAAGACAAAATCAACTGGTGCAATAAAAGTAGAAGAAATACCTGAGGCGTACAAAGAAAGGTTGATTAAAGCGGAGCAGTTTATGGAGTATGTAGACGAAAAGGTAAGATAAGTAAGAAAGCTCATAGCTTTAGCTTTGAGCTTTCTTTATTGAAACGTAATTATATTAATCACCTATTCCTTTTGCTAGCAATAGGAAATATACAACTACTAGTATTAGTCCATTTAATACTGTACCAACTATTCCGAATAACCAATTTTTTGATGCTATCGCAAAAAAAATCCCCAGTAATGAAAGAATACCTAGTATTGAAATAACTAAAGTTAAATTCGCATTAGGCCCTCCTAAAATAAAGAAAGAACATATGCTTGCGAGAAACATTAAACATGAGATTCCAAAAAATCTATACATAATAATTCTCCCTTGATTGAAATGTAAATTGACTTAGTACGTGATCCCCTTTAGTTTAATATAAATTTCCTTTTCTCATGTGTAGCGACTTTTACAAGTAATATTGCATTTATAAATAAACCGCCGAAACCAATGATATTTAAGTATTGGTCATTAGTTATATTTTTTCATATTTGCAGTGTCTTTTTGTATAAAGGAATCTAACAGTGAATAACCAGCTATTAAACTAATTATCGTAACAAAAGTTGTATTTATAAGAATAATATTAGCTAAATAAGGTAAGTATGAACCAACTGGTGAAAAGAGTAGAGCTGGAGAAAAGGAAATGAATAGCGTAGGCACAGTAATGGCGATAAATTTATCCGGTTGAAAGCGCCAGTTTTGTTTACTTGTTTCACGATTAATAGATTGAAGGAATCGTAATAAAATGCCGACTATAAGAGGGAAGAGTGTAAAGTAGAATAATCTTGGATAAACGTTAAAGTTTACTTGTGCGTCTGTATCTAAATAAAATTGAATTTTCACTCCGACAAATAATAATAAGACGATAAATAATGTAAAGCAGAGGTATAGCATCACTTTTTGCATTATATTCCACCATCCTTTACTCAAAATATATTCAAAAAAAGAAGAGATATACAATAACTACTGTTGTATATCTTTTCTTTTACGGTTATTTAATAGTGGTGTTTGCTTTTTCTTGCTTCGTGAAATAATCTATAATGCCCATCGCACTAATTTCTATATCTAGATGTAAAATGTTATAAACAGAATGATCTGATGGAACGTTTAACTTTGTAAGGTGGGAAGAAATCTTATCCATTAATACAGTTTGTAAAGCTTTAGTCGCTTCATCGAAATCATTATACTGTTCAAAGACCTCTTTTCCAGTATGAACGAAAATAGGTAGCCAATGTTCCAGTTGGTTATATACTTCTGTAACATTAGAGGATGCACCGTAATGGCCGAAATAAATAGTATCTACATTCATACTTTGAATATGATTTTTAGAAGCAATCATCGCATCTGGTTGGAATTGAGAAGGAGACGTTGAAGGAAGGTATAGTTCTACACCAACGTCTGCGAGTTCTCTATAATAAATGCCAATTGTATCGCCAGTAAAAATGCCGTTTGTTAATGAATCGTGAATGCTAATATGGTGCTTTGCATGTCCCGGTGTATCGTAAAATGTAAGGATACGGTCTTCGGCAATTTTTAACGTATCACCATGTTGTACAATACGAACACGTTCTTCTTCTATAGGAAGAATTGGATCAAATAGTTTATCGAAATCTTCTTTGTACACAGCTTTTGCACCTAAAATGAGTTTTGTTGGGTCAATCATATGACGAGCACCGCGAGAATGCACATATAAAGTAGCATTTGGGCATTTTTCCATCATTAAACCAGCAGCACCGGCGTGATCTAAATGAACATGTGTAACGATAATGTTTTTAACTTCGTTTAAATCAATATGTAATTGTTGTAAGCCGTCTAAAATATACGGAAGAGAAGGGGCTGCACAAGTTTCAATTAAAGTAATATCATCACCTAATAAAACGTACGTACCAGTTCGTTCATTATGTTGTAAATCAAAATCATCAATAAGATATAGGTGAGAAGATAATTGTTCTACTTTTTTCATCTTTACCACTCCTTATATACGGTATGTAACTATTATACGCTAAAAATACAAAAAGGCAGAAAACGAAAGTTTCGTCTTCTGCCTTTTTGTAATGTTCTTATTGTCTTTGTTGTTTATTAATAGACATAACGAATAGTCCAACAATGCCGCCAACTAATGGAAGCATAATCTCTCCCGCTAAATTAAAGTAGGAGCTTAAGAATAAACCATTTACATCGATTACCCAGCCAATCACATACAATAACATCATATATAGTACGAAATAAAACTCGCGATTTGAAATCGTTTCATGTTGTGCAGTTTTCATATTGAACACCATCCTTTTCTATAATAATAGAATATAAACTGTCACATTTTGTTCACAATTTAATTGTAAAACTTTCCATCATAAAAGTCTAGTAATTTGTGTCGAATTTTCGAACGGAAATAAAGCGTTTACAATCGTGGGGAGAAAATACGTAATAAGAGCTGTAAATTCACGAATGTAGTATAGTATAAACATAGAATGATAGTGAAGAGAGGGGCAAAGACAATGAAAGTGTATGATTTTTCAGCTAAAACAATAACAGGTGAAGAAAAATCGTTAAAAGATTACGAGGGAAAAGTACTTCTTATTGTAAATGTAGCTAGTAAATGCGGGTTTACACCGCAATATAAAGGATTACAAGAAGTATATGATAAATATAAAGAACAAGGGCTAGAAATACTCGGTTTCCCATGTAACCAATTCGGAGGACAAGAACCAGGTACAGAAGCAGATATTACAAGCTTTTGTGAATTAAACTACGGTGTAAACTTCCCAATGTTTGCAAAAATTGATGTAAAAGGTGATAAGGCTCATCCTCTGTATACATACATGACAGAACAAGCACCAGGTTTACTCGGTATGAAAGCAGTAAAATGGAACTTTACAAAATTTCTAATTGGAAAAGACGGAAAAGTAGTAGGGCGTTTTGCACCGCAAACGAAGCCAGTGGATTTAGAGGTTGAGATTGAGAAGGTACTTGGAGAATAACTAGGAGTTTCACATTATTAAAAAACGCCTCAAAGAACAATGTAGTTCTTTGGGGCGTTTTCTTTAAACTCACATTATCAAGATTAAATCACTGAATGGAAGTCATTTGATTTCGGCGGAGAAGCTGCTTTTTTCATAAGGATTTCCCATAAGTGTACGGATTTTTCCCATTCTGCTGCGGCCTGTCCTTTTTGATACATAGCGTTCTCATAACTGAAAGTAAGGTGTTGCATATCATTCGAGTTGTAAAGTGTATCGATGTGGAGAGCGTATTCTCGAAATGTTTGACTTTCACCTCGTCGTATGCCGATTCGCGCAAATTGTTTTAAAAGTGCACCGTAAGCTTTGCTATAAACAGCATCATCTTTTCGGTATTTGTAGAAAAGAATAATAAAAAATGTAATCCATTTCATTCTAGTGGTGAAGAGAATATATCCGATGATACTAATTGGTATCGTAGAGAGGAATACGTACCACCAAGAAAGTCTATTTTTAGAATTTGTAATCTTTTGAGTAGGAGCTTCTTCTGTATCTTCTAGTAAACTTTTGAGTTTTGCTTCATTGTTTCGCTGGTGTATTTGCACGTTTTGAGAATTAGTTTCTTCGCTATTTTGTATAGTAGGAGCAGGAGTATTATTTGTGAAATTATAGGGATTCGTAAATCCTTTTGTTGGTTCGAATGGAATCCATCCGTACCCAGGAAAATATACTTCGACCCAAGAGTGTGCGTTATCGTTCGCGATTTTATAAACATCCTCACCTTCAGCACCCACAAGTGTATTATCAAGAGTTCCTTCTGTATAACCTTTTACCCAGCGAGCTGGAATTCCGGCAGAACGAAGTAAAACAATCATAGACGTTGAAAAATTATTACAGTAGCCACTTTTTGTATCGAAAAGGAATTGATCTACATAATCTTGGTGTTTGGTAGGGAATGAGACATTCGTTGTTTCATATACAAAAGAATGGTCGGTGAAATAGTTTTCAATAGCTAATACTTTATCATATCGGTTGTTTTTATCCTTTGTTAGACTTACAGCTAAGTCTCTTACTCGCTGCGGTAATGATTCGGGAAGTTGCGTGTACTTTGTCATGAAATAAGGATTTGTTTCTTGACCTTCATTCGTTTTTACAGCTTTCAAGTTTTCTATGGAAAACTCCGGGACCTCATATGTTACTTTATATGAATGTAAAGTAGTGGAAGAGTCTCCGTCCATCGTATAGATTTTTTCTGAAAATGGGTCAACGCTGTATGATATATCAGAAGAAGCCTCAACTGATATTAATCCTGCTGGATAGGTAAGGTGAGTAAGGTGAGGATACCTTTTTTGCATGGTGATTGTTGCCTTAGTTGTTTCTGTTTTTGTATTTTGTTCGTACCAGCTCACGACGTCGTTATTATTTTTAAAAGTAACCTTTTTTTGTTTTTCAGAAACTTCCCAGCCTTTTCCTGTATAAAAATCTTTCGTTTCTACTCTCCAATATTGTTTGTTTTGCGTTTGTGCTGTGAAAATAATTGTAGGATCTGCCGTAAAAGGACCGCCTAATTTTGAGTCATCAAGACCATATCCAATTTTAGAAACTTCTTGTTTTTTACTTGATTCGGATGTGTTGAATTTTAAAAAATCCATTGGGTTTGGCCATTGAGGGCCAAATTTTGGCGCAAAGTATGCGATGGTTGCTGACAATACAATAAATATTGTAAGAGGTTTAAGTAGTTTTGAGATTTCTCTAGCATAATTTTGTAAGTGCTCACTCTCTTTTATATGTTCTATACGAAGAAGACTCAGCATAAAAAAGCCGATGACAACGGTACGAATAATAGCGTAGTTTGCATTGTATAAATGTAAGTTATGAAAAATTGTGATATAAATAATAGTCAATATAAGAAATAACAATCCACGCTTTTTATGAATCATCCAAAAAGAGATGAAAGCACTCAAAAACCAAAATGATAGAAAAAATAAAACGGTTGGAAAAACTGGAGAAATATCTAGCAAATTCCCCTGAAATAACAGAGAGGAATTTCGAGAAATATCAGTAACAAATTTCGTTAGCCAAGATGGATTTATAAAAATATTTTTATAATATAGGAAGTGAATGATGAATAAAATCGTCACGATCTTTATCGGAATCTGCCACTTTGTTTGAAAAAAAGAGAGTGTGAAGCAAATTCCTATAAATATTACAAAAATATCTAATCTACCTACGTTTGTAATACCTATAAGGGGTCGTATCCATTCTAGTAAAAGTAGAAATGCGCATGCATGCATGAAGAATCTGCTCATATCCCATTTGTATTTTGTTTGTAATGTTGTCATTTGCTCACCTCAAAAAACACATTTGTATATCGGTTTTCATAAACCACATTTACAAATATTTTTCGTTTTTGTAGAGTTTCTAAAATATTGAGTTCTCGATGTGAGAGTTGATTCGGTTTTTCTTTTACAATAAAAACTAGTAATTTTCTATTTTGTATAGCGGCATAGTCAGCCGCCTTTTGAATATCGGGAGAAAGATCGCTTGTCACGAGTATAATTGTTACGGGCTCATAAACTTTTCTTAATTCCATTTCTACACTCTGGGAGAGCGGGAATACACTGTCCGCTTGTATTTTTGCTAAATGACAAAAGATTTGCTGCAACTGACTATCTCCATTGTCTAAAGGGAAAAAAGTTCGTTCTTTTCCGACAGACACAAATGACGCTGGTGAATTTTGCTTCAATACAGCCCTGACAATAGAGGCAGTAAATATGACGACTGATTCGAATAGAGGGGACTCAGTTCTGTCTATGAATATCATAATATTATGGCTACGCTGTTGTTCAAACTCTTTCGTCATAATGTTGTTTGTTCTTGCAGTTGCTTTCCAATCAATCCATGAAAAGCGGTCACCAGGTTTATAGTCTCTCACACCGACAGAAATGGTAGAGTCTTTTGTGAAATTTATATTTGCTGAGAGCGCTCCTTGCTCGAAATGGTTTTCCAATTGCTGATACGTTATATCTACATACTGAGGATAGACTAAAAATGTATCCGGAACTGAAAAAGTTACTTCTTTCTCCATCATACTGAATAGATCACCAGTTTTGACTCGTACGCTTGAAAAAGTGTGCTCTCCTCTAGGGATTGTGTCAATTGCATATTGAAACGAAATATTTCGTTTTAATCCTGGAAAGAGTATTGTTTTATTCATCTTTGTTTGTCTACAACTTGTAAAGTGTGGTGGCAGTTCATCTTCTATAACTAAATAAAGTAAGGGGAAAGGAAATTTTCTTTTTATTGTAATCGTGCTTACAAATCGTTCTCCTGCTACATAATCGTTTTGATTTGTTATTCTTTTTAATTCAGCACCCCGTAAAGCATAGAAGGGGAGTAAAAGTGAATAAAGACCAATAGGAACCATACTGTAAAATAAAAACCAACTTACAAATCCTCCTTGAAGCATAGCATACACAAATGTTAACACTAGGCATAAAGGGATTAGTAATAACTTCGTAACGTGATATAGTGCTCGTAGCGTGCGTTTCATTAAAGGTTCATCTTCCTTTGAGTCGGCACGGTAGTTCGTGCAACGATTTTTGAAATAACTTGTTCCCCTGTTATTCCTTCAAATTTTGCTTCCATTTTTAGAATGAGTCTGTGAGCTAACACGTAAGGAGCTAAAAATTTAACATCGTCTGGAATAACATAATTTCTGCCATGGATGAATGCATAAGCTTGTGAAGCTTTCATTAAAGCAATCGAGCCACGCGGACTTGCACCTAGTTGTATAGAACTATAAGAACGAGTCTGACTAACAAGCTTTACAATGTAATGCTTAATTCCTTTGTCCATACTTACTTCCCGTACGCTTTGTTGCAAATAAAGTAATTCTTCTATTGTAGTAATAGCTTGTAAATGGGAGAGGGGATTTGTTTTTTCCATCCGGTTTAAAATTTCAAATTCTTCTTCTGGCGAAGGATATCCCATTTTTAGCTTCAATAAGAAACGATCGAGCTGGGCTTCTGGTAAAGGATATGTTCCCTCATATTCGACCGGATTTTGTGTAGCCATTACAAAGAACGGTTTTGGTAACGGTCTTGTCATACCATCTATTGTAATATTGCCTTCTTCCATACTTTCAAGTAAGGCAGATTGTGTTTTGGGAGATGTACGATTAATTTCATCAGCAAGTATAAAATTCCCCATGATTGGTCCAGGCTTGAACTCGAATTGGAGCTCTTTCGGATTGTAAATAGAAACACCTGTTACATCTGACGGTAGTAAATCAGGTGTGAATTGAATTCGCTTGTAATCAGCATCAATGGAATTAGAAAGAGCGCGTACTAACATTGTTTTCCCAACGCCAGGAACATCTTCTAATAGTACATGACCTTCAGCTAAGAGAGCTGTCAAAGCTAAAATCGTTTCTTTTCTTTTTCCGACCATTAATTTTTCAATATTGTTAATTATTTTTTCTATAATGGGATGTAATGAATCAAACTGGTGCATCGTAATCCTCCTAATGTGTTATTATCGTTTTCTAATCTATTTAGTGGAAAATAGAACTTACCTCTCTATGTGCGAGTATAAAACTATTACCTTTAATTCTAAGAATATTCAGATTATTTATTCTGATTACATCTAGTATAATTGTTTCAGTAACTAAGGGCAATATGGTAAATAATGATTTCTAGTTTTATAAATACATTCAAATGGCTGTTTCATATATTTATAAAGAAAAACGTAGGGGCTTTTCCTACGTTTTTCTTTTGCAAAATAGTCGATACTTCAAAATACTATTCTCTTAATAATCAATATTAACGATAAATCTTCACAATGAAACAAAAAATGTTCTCAAAAACTTTTTCTCTAATAAATTTTTGACAATCTCTTGAACTGTGCGAAATGTCACATCTGTATTTTACAACCTCTCTTATAGTAAGGGTATGTAAGAGAGACGTATTAAAGGAGTGAACAGTATGAAGAAGAAACCTTCAGCACTAATGAGACGTTTAAAATATTTTTCACCAATAGATCGTTATAACGATAATCATACACAAGAAACATATGAAGATCGTGAATGGGAAAATGTGTATAGAAAGCGTTGGCAGCATGATAAAGTAATTCGTTCTACACATGGTGTGAACTGTACTGGTTCATGTAGTTGGAACATTTATGTGAAAGATGGAATTGTAACTTGGGAAGGACAGGAGCTTAACTATCCAACAACAGGTCCAGATATGCCTGACTTTGAACCACGAGGATGTCCACGTGGAGCGAGTTTTTCTTGGTACATTTATAGTCCACTTCGTGTGAAATATCCGTATGTACGTGGTGTTCTTTGGAGTATGTGGCTAGAGGAATTACAAAATAATGAGTCACCATTAGATGCTTGGAAAAGCATTGTGGAAAACCCTGAAAAAGCACGCAAGTATAAGCAGGCACGTGGTAAAGGGGGATTCGTTCGTGCGAATTGGGATGAAGTGTTACAACTCGTTTCAGCTTCATTATTATATACAGTAATGAAATACGGTCCAGACCGAAATGTTGGCTTTTCACCAATTCCAGCTATGTCGATGTTAAGTCATGCTGCAGGCAGCCGCTTTATGCAACTTATGGGTGGACCGATGCTTAGTTTCTATGATTGGTACGCAGATTTACCACCAGCTTCTCCGCAAATTTGGGGTGATCAAACAGATGTACCAGAAAGTAGTGACTGGTATAACTCTGGTTACATTATGACATGGGGTTCAAATGTACCGATGACAAGAACACCAGATGCACACTTTTTAGCGGAGGTTCGATATAAAGGAACGAAAGTCGTTTCTGTCAGTCCTGATTTCGCTGAGTCAACAAAGTTTGCAGATGATTGGATTAGTGTGAAACAAGGTACAGACGGTGCACTTGCGATGGCAATGGGGCACGTGATCTTACAAGAATTTTACGTAGATAATCAAGTGGAATACTTCACAAAGTATGCGAAGCAATATACTGATTTTCCTTTCTTCGTTACATTGAAACAAAAAGGAGACCAATTCGTTGCGGATCGATTCTTAAATGCTTCTGATATTGGACGCGAAACAAAGTTAGGAGAATGGAAACCTGTACTTTGGAACGAGAACACGAATGATTTTGCAACACCTCATGGCACAATGGGGTCACGTTGGGATAACGAAAAGAAATGGAATTTACGTTTAGAAGATGAAGAAACAGGTGAAAAGATTGATCCACGTCTTTCTTTACTTGGAATGGAAGATAGTGTTCAAACGGTGCAAATTCCGTACTTCTCTGATGATGGAAACACAGTGTTAGAACGTACAATTCCAGTGAAAAAGGTTATGACAGAAGAAGGCGAAGTGTTCGTTACAACCGTATACGACTTAACGTTAGCAAATTACGGTGTGAACCGAGGGCTTGGCGGACAAGAGCCGAAAGACTTCAATGATGACGTGCCGTTTACACCTGCATGGCAAGAGAAAATGACAGGAGTAAAACGTGAGCTTATTATTCAAATCGCTCGTGAGTTCGCACAAAATGCTGTTGATACGAACGGTCGCTCAATGATTATTGTCGGAGCTGGTATTAACCATTGGTTTAACTCTGATACAATTTATCGCGCCGTTTTAAATCTTGTTCTTCTTGTCGGAGCGCAAGGTGTAAACGGCGGTGGTTGGGCGCACTATGTTGGGCAAGAAAAATTGCGACCAGCAGAAGGATGGCAAACAATCGCAATGGCAAAAGATTGGCAAGGGCCACCAAAATTACAAAATGGTACATCTTTCTTCTATTTCGTAACAGATCAATGGCGCTATGAAGATACACCAGTTGGACATTTAGCATCACCAGTGGAAGGAAACTCTCGTTATCAACATCACGGTGATTATAACGTTTTAGCGGCGCGACTTGGTTGGTTACCTTCTTATCCTACATTTGAGAAAAATGGAATTGAACTATATAAAGAAGCTGTTGCTGCTGGTGCAACAACACAAGAAGAAATCGGAAAATATGTTGCACAAAAACTAAAAGAAAAAGAACTGAAATTTGCGATTGAAGATCCAGATAACAAAAATAACTTCCCGCGCAACTTATTCGTATGGCGTGCGAACTTAATTTCAAGTTCCGGTAAAGGGCACGAATATTTCTTAAAACATTTACTAGGTACAACAAATGGATTAATGAATGACGATAGTGATTCAATACGCCCAGAAGAAATTAAGTGGCATGAGGGCGCACCAGAAGGGAAGCTGGATCTACTTATTAATTTAGATTTCCGTATGGCTGGAACAGCACTTTATTCTGATATCGTCTTACCAGCTTCAACTTGGTACGAAAAACACGATTTAAGCAGTACAGATATGCATCCATTTGTTCATCCGTTTAATCCAGCAATCGGTTCGCCGTGGGAAGCACGCTCTGATTGGGACATTTTCACTTCTCTTTCTAAAGCTGTGTCAGATTTAGCAGAGAAAATTGATCTTGACCCAATGAAAGAAGTTGTTGCAACACCACTTCTTCACGATACACCGCAAGAATTAGCACAACCACTTGGTAAGATTAAAGATTGGAGCAAAGGTGAGTGTGAACCAATACCAGGTAAAACGATGCCGCAAATTCATGTTGTCGAAAGGGATTATAAAACGATTTATGACAAAATGACGGCACTTGGACCAAATGCCGGGAAACAACCGATTGGTACGAAAGGAATTTCTTGGTCGGCAGAAAAAGAGTATGAGCAATTAAAGAGCCGGTTAGGAGTTGTTCGAACAGATTCTATTGCGAAAGGTTGTCCAGACATAAAAGAAGCAATCAATGCTGCTGAAGCGGTATTAACGCTGTCTTCTACAACAAATGGTCATATGGCTGTAAAAGCATGGGAAGCACTTGAAAAACAAACGGATTTAAAGCTACGTGATTTAGCAGAAGAACGTGAAGAAGAATGCTTCACATTTGAACAAATTACAGCACAGCCAAAAACAGTAATTACTTCTCCAGCCTTTACAGGTTCTGAAAAAGGTGGACGCCGTTACTCACCATTTACAACAAATGTGGAACGTCTTATCCCTTGGAGAACGATAACTGGTCGACAATCTTTCTACTTAGATCATGACATGATGAAAGAATTTGGTGAGACGATGGCAACATTTAAACCAATTCTGCAACATAAACCGTTCCGTAAATCACGACCTGAAGTAGAAGGAAAAGAAATTACATTAAACTATTTAACGCCGCATAATAAGTGGTCCATTCATAGTATGTATTTCGATTCATTACCGATGTTAACGCTATTTAGAGGTGGTCCAACCGTTTGGATGAATAAAGAGGATGCTGAAGAGGCTGGCGTTGCAGATAATGATTGGATCGAGTGCTTTAACCGTAACGGGGTTGTTGTAGCGCGTGCTGTTGTAACGCACCGTATACCGAGAGGAATGGCGTTTATGCACCATGCGCAAGATCGCCACATTAACGTACCTGGAACGAAATTAACAAGTAATCGCGGGGGAACGCATAATAGTCCAACTCGAATTCACGTAAAACCGACACATATGATTGGTGGATATGGTCAATTAAGTTATGGATTTAACTATTATGGTCCAACTGGGAACCAGCGCGATTTAAACGTTGTAATTCGCAAACTGAAGGAGGTAGATTGGCTTGAAGATTAAAGCACAAGTCGGAATGGTAATGAACCTAGATAAATGCATCGGCTGCCATACTTGTAGCGTAACATGCAAAAACACCTGGACAAATCGTCCAGGTGCTGAATATATGTATTTCAATAACGTAGAAACAAAACCTGGTATTGGTTATCCGAAGCAATGGGAAGATCAGGAGAAATATAAAGGCGGTTGGGAATTAAAAAATGGTGAAATTCAGCTGAAATCCGGTTCGAAAATGAAGCGCCTTATGAATATTTTCCACAATCCAGATCAACCAACAATTGATGATTACTTTGAACCGTGGAACTATGATTATGAAACATTAACAAATAGTCCGCAGCGTAAGCATCAGCCAGTTGCTCGTCCGAAATCAGCAATTACAGGCGAATTTATCAACAAAATTGAATGGGGTCCAAACTGGGAAGATGATTTAGCTGGTGGACATATAACAGGATTACAAGATCCGAACGTAAAGAAAATGGAAGAAGAAATTAAAACCGATTTTGAAAATGTCTTTATGATGTATTTACCACGCATATGCGAACATTGTATGAATCCATCTTGCGTATCGTCTTGTCCATCTGGTGCGATGTATAAACGGGAAGAAGATGGGATTGTTCTTGTAGATCAAAATGCATGTCGTGCATGGAGATTCTGCGTATCGTCTTGCCCATATAAAAAAGTGTACTTTAACTGGCAAACGAATAAAGCGGAAAAATGTACAATGTGTTTCCCACGTATTGAAGCTGGTATGCCAACAATTTGTTCGGAAACATGTGTAGGACGTATCAGGTATATTGGGGTAATGCTATATGACGCTGATAAAGTAAAAGAAGCGGCTTCTGTTGAGAATGAAAAAGATTTATATGAATCTCAGCTTACTGTTTTCCTAGATCCAAATGATCCTGAAGTAGCAGCTGAAGCGAAAAAACAAGGCATTCCTGAAGAGTGGATTAAAGCGGCACAACAGTCACCAATCTATAAAATGATTATCGATTGGAAAATTGCTCTACCACTTCACCCAGAGTATCGTACAATGCCAATGGTTTGGTATATCCCGCCACTTAGTCCAATTATGAATATGGTGGAAGGGAAAGGTAGTAACTGGCAAGCAGAAGAGATTTTCCCTGCTATCGATAATATGCGTATTCCAATTCAATATTTAGCGAATCTACTTACTGCAGGAGATGAATCACACATTCGACTTACATTGAAAAAAATGGCTGTTATGCGAACGCATATGAGAGCACTGCAAATTAATAAAGAACCAAATGAAGCTGTATTAAAAGAACTTGGTTTAACGAAACAGGATGTAGAAGATATGTATCGTCTTCTTGCCATTGCAAAATATAAAGATCGCTTCGTCATCCCGACATCTCATCGTGAACAAGTGGCAGATTTATACAGCGAGCAAGGAAGCTGTGGTTTATCATTTGCAGGTGGTCCAGGTTCTTGTATGACAATTTCTTAAATAATGGGGGCGGAAAAATATGAAACAAAGTCTACAAACTGCTTTTTCTTGTTCTTCATTCCTTCTCTCTTACCCGGAACTTGGGTGGAGAGAAGCTTTAACTGAATTACTAGAAGAGATTGAAGCGATTGAACAGGAAGACGTTAAAGCATCACTTACAACATTTATAAAACAAGCGCTACATAAAACGAATGATCAACTCATTGACAGTTACGTATATACATTTGATTTTGGTAAGAAGACAAATATGTATTTAACGTATATGAACACCGGTGAACAAAGAGAAAGAGGTATTGAATTACTAGAGTTAAAACA
Source organism: Bacillus sp. TE9106W (assembly GCF_054062215.1). Classification (NCBI taxonomy): domain Bacteria; kingdom Bacillati; phylum Bacillota; class Bacilli; order Caryophanales; family Bacillaceae; genus Bacillus; species Bacillus sp. TE9106W. The sequence continues at coordinate 139,658 of NZ_JBSSFA010000003.1, read as the reverse complement.
GCACTATAAAAAATCTGGTTTTGAAGTAACAGATAAAGAACTACCTGATTATTTACCGCTATTACTCGAGTTTTTTGCAAATGCAAATGAGCAAGACAGTGAACCAATTATGAGTAAATACAAGGAGAATATACAAGCATTACACGTTCAGTTAAAAGAAGCAGATAGTATGTATGAACCAATTCTTTCGGCTGTTTTACTTGCTATCGATACATGGGGTGTACAGACAAATTAGAAAGGAGAGTTGTCAAAATGATGGATCAATTTCTATGGGTATTGTTTCCCTATATCATTTTTGCAATCTTTATCGGTGGACATATTTTCAGATACAACTATGATCAATTTGGTTGGACATCAAAATCTAGTGAACTATTAGAAAAGAAAATGCTCCGAATAGGAAGTATATTATTCCACTTTGGGATTATGTTCGTAATTGGCGGGCATGTTATGGGGATTTTAATTCCAGAAGCTGTATACCGTTCCATAGGTATTTCTGAGCATATGTATCATGTAGTAGCAATTAGTTTTGGTCTTCCAGCAGGTATTGCTTCTATCATCGGTTTAATTATATTAACGTACCGCCGCGTAACAATAAAACGTATCATTGCAACGAGTACAAAGGGAGATTATATTGCGCTTATTCTATTACTTATCGTAATGCTAGCAGGACTTTCTTCAACGTTTTTAAATATCGACTCAAAAGGATTTGATTATCGTACAACGATCGGTCCATGGTTCCGAAGCCTCTTTATTTTCCAACCGAAAGTTGAATATATGACGGAAGTACCTGTATGGTTTAAAATTCATATTCTTGCAGGAATGGGGCTTTTCGCAGTATGGCCATTCACTAGACTAGTACATGTATTTAGTGCCCCAATTAAATATATAAGCCGTAGTTATGTAATTTACAGAAGACGTATTCCAAATGAATTGAAAAAATAATTTAGTTTTATATGTTTCGTAATTTATAAGGAAAGCCGAGATCTAATTGGAGACCTCGGCTTTCCTTATAGGTATAAGTACCTAAATAAGACGCTAATCAATACTACAAACAGAAGCAGAGCAATCTTCACAAGCAATTTCACATTTTAAAAATTGTAAATCGTGTATTGTAATCTTTCCTTTATGAATAGAAATTGTACCTTGCTTTTTTAATTCATTTAACATTCTATTTACACTTTCACGTGAAGTTGCACAGAAATTAGCAAGTTCTTGATTCGTTAACGGTAAATCGATGAGAATACCATTTTCCTTTAAAACACCATAACTATTTGTCATTCTTATGAGAGTAGAATATAAGGCACCTTTTTTGCCGTGTAATACTAAATCTCGGAACTTCGTCTGCATTCTTCTTAAATGTTCACTAATCCATTTCATAAATTCAAATACAAGAGCTGGTTTTTGGAGTAATGCTTTTTCTAACGCTTCACGCTTTATAACGCCTACTTCCACATCTTCAAGGCATTTTGAATTTAATAAGTATTTCGCATTGTCCGTGAACAATGTTAATTCTCCAATAATGTCGTATGCCGAACAAATTCGAAGTGTTAATTCTTGCCCGTCGGCACTTAGTTTACTAATTTGTACTTTTCCTGAGTGAACGATATAGAGTTCTGTCGCTTCCATACCTTCTTGAAAAATAAAACTTCCCTTTTTTATCTGCATTTTATATTCAACAGATGCAAGTAATTCCTTTAAATCTTGGGATAATGTCATACTGTTTGCCACAGCAATCACCTTTCTTCTTATAAGCAATACATTTCCTATTTTGAGTGTAAATATGATGAAAATGCAAGAGCTATTTTAAAAATAAAGTGAAATTTCAATGACCGTAAGGAGTATGGCCTGAAGATGTGAACAAAATGCGAACGGATTTGTGAAAAGTTTTTGAATGGGGAAAGTGATGTGAGAAAAGTCACATTGAATATGTAGCTTCTTTTTTATAATAAAGGCAAATAAAAAAATGAAAGCTTACTAAGGATTGCAGCAGAAAAGAAGGGATATAAGATGCACGAGAAAATGAAAGATTCTTTAAAGCGGCCACTTCAAGATTTACGCATTTCAGTTATTGATCGTTGTAATTTTAGGTGCACATATTGTATGCCTGCTGAAGTGTTCGGACCTGATTATGCTTTTTTACAGGAAGAGTGTTTATTAACGTTTGATGAAATAGAAAGGTTAGCAAGATTATTTATAAGTATGGGAGTTAATAAAATTAGGCTTACTGGCGGTGAACCTTTATTGCGTAAAGACTTACCGAAGTTAATTGGAAGACTTGCAAAGCTAGAAGGCTTAAAAGATATTGGGCTCACAACAAACGGAATTCATTTAGCAAAACAAGCTAAGGCGCTAAAAGAAGCAGGATTAAAGCGTGTAAATATTAGTTTAGATGCAATAGAGGATCGTGTCTTCCAAAAAATTAATGGAAGACATGTAAGTACGAAACCTGTACTGAAAGGAATTGAAGCAGCGAAGGAAGCTGGATTAGAAGTAAAGGTAAATATGGTCGTAAAAAAAGGGATGAATGATAGTCAAATTCTTCCTATGGCTCAGTATTTTAAAGAACAAGAAATACAGTTACGTTTCATTGAGTTTATGGATGTAGGCAGTACGAACGGATGGAACTTTGAACAAGTCGTTACGAAGGAACAATTAATAGAGAAAATTAATCGTGTATATCCAATTGAACCTGTTAAACCTCGTTACTTTGGAGAAGTTGCGAAATTGTATCGATATGTAGGAAGCGATGCCGAAGTTGGATTTATTACTTCAGTATCTGAGTCATTTTGTTCTTCTTGTACGAGAGCCCGTATTTCGGCAGACGGCAAGTTTTATACGTGCTTATTTGGAGAAAAAGGAACGGATTTACGATCGCTTCTTCGAGAAAATATTTCTGATGCATCACTATTAAAAATTTTACAACATACATGGCGATATAGAACAGATCGATATTCAGATGAAAGAAAGGCGGAAAGTACAAATAAACGTCAAAAAGTTGAGATGTCTTACATTGGTGGATAGCGAAAGGAGGATTCCTTATGCAAGAGCGATATTCAAGACAAGTATTGTTTTCTGGAATAGGTGAAATGGGACAAAGGAAAATAAGGGAAAAGCATGTGCTCTTAATTGGTGCGGGGGCGCTAGGAGCTGCAAATGCAGAAGCGCTCGTTCGGATGGGAATTGGGAAATTGACAATTGCCGATCGTGACTATGTCGAATGGAGTAATTTACAACGGCAACAGTTATATACAGAAGAAGATGCAAAACAATGCAAACCAAAAGCAATTGCAGCGGCAGAACATGTAAGAAAGATTAATTCTGAGGTGGAAATTGTACCAGTTGTAACGGATGTCACAATGAAAGAAATGGAAGAGTTAACGAAAGAAGTGGATCTCATATTAGATGCGACTGACAACTTTGATACGCGTCTACTTATAAATGATATTTCACAAAAAGAAAATATACCTTGGATATACGGTGGATGCATTGGAAGTTACGGTGTAACGTACACAATTCTTCCAGGAAAAACACCATGTTTTCGCTGCTTAATGGATCATCCGATGGGCGGTGCAACATGTGATACAGCGGGAATTATTCAGCCAGCTGTACAGATGGTTGTTGCTCACCAAGTGACAGAAGCAATGAAAATATTGGTGGATGATTTCGAGACGCTACGAGGAACAATGTTATCATTTGATATTTGGAACAATCAATTTCTCTCATTAAAAGTAAATAAACAGAAAAAAAGTACATGTCCATCTTGCGGAAATACACGTACGTACCCAAGTTTAACATTTGAATCACAGGTGAAAACGGAGGTGCTATGCGGACGGAATACAGTTCAAATCCGTCCAGGAATAAAGAGAGTTCTAAATTTAAACGAAATTAAAAAAAGATTACAAAAAATTGTACATGTCCAAAAAACGCCGTACTTACTATCATTTCTAATTGATGAATATCGTTTCGTTTTATTTACAGACGGTAGGGCATTTGTTCATGGGACAAATGATGTGAAAATAGGAAAACGATTGTACGCAAAATATATAGGATGAACAGAAAGAAAGTTTCTCCTTATTAAAACGAGGTGGAAAAGAATGTTAGCAAAACGTATACCAATTCCAGTGGCGGAAGCAGTTGCACGAGTAATGAAATATGCTTATCAAGGTGAAACAGAAGAGGTTTCTCTTATAGAAAGTTACGGAAGAACGCTTGGAGAAGATGTTATTGCAGATCATGATGTCCCGCATTTTGATCGCTCTCCGTACGACGGATTTGCGATTCGAGCGGAAGATACAAAAGAAGCAAGTAGCAGTAATCCCATTCAGTTTGAAGTGATTGGTGAAATTGGAGCAGGGGTTGCTTTTACAGAAGAAGTGAAAGCATTTCAAGCTGTCCGTATTATGACAGGGGCCGCAATTCCGAGAGGGTGTAATGCGGTTGTTATGTTAGAACTAACGGAAGGATTTGAAAAAAACGAAAAGACTTATATGACATTAAAACGCTGTTTCGCAGCCGGTGATAACATTTCTTTTAAAGGTGAAGATGTAAAACAAAATACTATCCTTGTGAAAGAAGGGACTGTTATTAACCCGGGAGTTGCAGCACTTCTTGCTACGTTTGGTTATAGTTCCGTACATGTTGTAAAACGGCCGATTATTGGAATAGTAACGACGGGTAGTGAACTACTTGAAGTACATGAACAATTAAAACTAGGAAAGATTCGAAATAGTAATTCCTATATGATTGCTGCTCAAATTGAACGAGCGGGCGGAGTTGTACAGTATTATGGGAAATTCGCTGACGATTTTGAGACTTGTTTTAACACTGTAAAAAAAGCAATAAAAGAAGTCGATATTTTAATTACAACTGGTGGTGTTTCGATAGGAGACTATGACTATTTGCCTGCTATTTATGAGAGATTACAAGCTAATGTACTTTTTAACAAAATAGCGATGCGACCAGGAAGTGTGACAACTGTAGCTGAGGTAGAAGGAAAACTACTATTTGGTTTATCTGGTAATCCTTCAGCTTGTTATGTCGGTTGTGAATTATATGTTAGACCAGTCATTGGAACATACTTGCATAGAAAAGATTCGCACGTATTTCGTGCAGAGGCAATTTTACAAAAAGACTTTCCGAAAGCAAATCCGTTTACTCGATTTGTAAGAGGGAGAGTAGAAATTGTAGATGGTCAATTGCAAGTTACACCAGTTGGTTTAGATAAATCTAGCGCAATTTCTTCACTTGCAGAAGCGAATGCATTTATTGTTTTGCCAGGGGGAACGAGAGGATTTAAAGCTGGAATTACTGTTTCGGTACTGTTATTAGAATCAACCAGCGGAAGTGAATGGCCATGGAAAGAATCGCTTCGTTCATACAAATAATAGAAAAATAGGTTGCTAATTTATACAAAGATAAGAGGTGCGAAATGACACATACGTATTATGAAGTAATTGATACACCTATATCAATTGAAGAAGTGACAAACAAAGTAATTCGGCGTGAGTGTGGTGCGGTTACTACTTTTATTGGCACTGTTAGAGAATTTACGAAAGGCCGACGTACGCTTTATTTAGAGTATGTAGCTTATAAGACGATGGCGGAGAAACAGCTTGAGAGAATTGGTACCGAAGTAGGGGAGAAATGGCCTGGAACATATGTGGCAATTACACATCGCATTGGTACGTTACAAATTTCGGATCTTGCTGTTGTTGTCGCTGTTGCTACACCACATCGGAAAGCGGCCTATGAAGCAAATGAATATATTATGGAGCGTATAAAACAAATTGTTCCAATTTGGAAGAAAGAGTATTGGGAAGATGGTGAGTCATGGATAGGTGATCAGTTAGAGCGGGTAACATATGCAAATGGTGAGCCTAGAAAGGAGATGAGAATATGATTGAAGTGCTATTATTTGCACATTTACAGGAAGAAGTAAGGAAGTCGTCCTTGCACATAGATTGTGAAAATATTACGGTTGCGAGGCTGAAGGAAGTTCTCACAAAGAAATACAACGTAGTGATTTCAAGTGAGATAATGGTCGCTATAAATGAAGAGTATGCAAATGAGGATGACATCATTCAAACTGGCGATGTCGTAGCAATGATTCCGCCAGTAAGTGGTGGTTGATTCTTTTCAGCCTAATCATGTAAGGACGTGATTAGGCTGGAGGGAATGAATATAACTACGTATACATAGGAGGGAACAGGATGAAAAGTCCTAATTTTCAATTAAGTTTACAAACTTCTAATCTAATTATCGGTTTTATGGTGTGGGTTATTTTATCATCATTGATGCCCTATATTAAAGTGGATATTCCATTAACTGCGGGACAAATTTCTATGGTAACAGCAGTACCCGTTATTTTAGGTTCTGTTCTTCGCATTCCAATTGGTTATTGGACAAATCGTTTCGGAGCAAGAAAATTATTCTTTATTAGTTTTATTCTATTATTATTTCCTGTTTTTTATATTAGTGTCGCCAATTCTATGATGGATTTAATTATTGGTGGATTATTTGTAGGAATCGGTGGTGCTGTATTCTCTGTAGGAGTAACTTCTTTACCAAAATATTTTCCAAAAGAGAGTCACGGTTTTGTAAATGGTATTTACGGTGTCGGTAACGCCGGGACAGCGATTACTTCGTTCTTAGCACCTGTCATTGCAACTTCAGTTGGCTGGAGAACGACAGTACAGTGTTATTTAATTTTACTTGCAGCGTTTGCACTTATGAACTTTTTATTAGGTGATCGTAAAGAGAAAAAAGTGAATACACCGCTAATGGAACAAATAAAAGGTGTATATAAAAATGAGAAACTTTGGTTTTTATGTATCTTTTACTTTTTAACTTTCGGATCATTTGTTGCATTTACAGTATATTTACCAAACTTTTTAGTATCTCATTTCGGATTAGAGAAAGTAGATGCAGGTATGCGGACAGCCGGATTCATCGTACTCGCAACAATTATGCGTCCGATTGGTGGTTGGCTCGGTGATAAGTTTAATCCATTTAAAATATTAATCTTCGTATTTATCGGTTTAACACTTTCAGGTATTATTTTATCATTTATGCCAAGCATGAACGTATATACATTTGGTTGCCTATTAGTCGCATTTTGCGCAGGTATCGGTAATGGTACAATCTTCAAACTCGTTCCGATGTATTTCTCAGAACAAGCTGGTATTGTAAATGGACTCGTTTCAGCTTTAGGCGGACTTGGAGGATTCTTCCCGCCACTAATTTTAACATTACTGTTCCAACTAACAGGTCATTATGCAATTGGATTTATGGCATTATCAGAAGTCGCACTTGCTTGTTTAATCATTACAGTGTGGATGTATAGCCAAGAAAAGCTGTTAGTGATGTTAAAGAATCATTAATAAAGAAAAAGAGCCGTCCCAAAGTATTTTGGGATGGTTCTTTTCGTAATATAATAGGCTTCGCTATATTTTTTAGGACCAAATTCTATAGTAAGACTAATAGATATTGTAAAATAGTACACTTAAACTAAAAAATACAGTTTAGGTCGATAAGATAAAATTATAAGTTTCTATAAATAATCCATAATTTTCTTTATGGCTCATATTTGTTATGTTAAAGAAAAGAGAGGGGAGGGGAATAAAATAAGTGTTTTTTCTGATTATTGAGAACTGAAGGTGTTCTCCGATGAATTAAATGTGGTACATATGTAGTAAAGCGTGTAATCCAACTAAAATATATTTAGAATGAGGTTGTAAATGTTTGTTTTTATTATATTAGACGTGATATTACCAATATTAATATTGATGCTAATTGGTGCAATCTTACAAAGAAAGTTTCAATTTAACTTAAAGCAGCTATCTACACTTATTACGTATTGCTTGATGCCAGCGGCGGTATTTGTGAATATATATGATATTCGTATAGAAATAGATTTGTTGCTTCAGATAATATACTATTTAATGCTCTATAGTCTGAGTCTGATTATAGTAAGTCATTTCATTTCAAAAATATTAAAGTTAGAAAATGGAGAAAGTGCAGCTCTAAAAAATAGCATTTCGTTAATGAATTCCGGTAATTATGGATTACCAGTAAGTCAATTGATTTTCAGTCAAAATCCAGTGGGGGTTTCCATTCAAATTTTTATTGTTATTTTCCAGAATCTTTTAACTTATTCATATGGGATATATAACTTACTATCAGCAACAAAAACAATCGGAGGTATTATTCAATCATTTCTAAGACTGCCTGTATTTCATGCGCTCGTATTAGGGATTCTCTTTCAATCTTTTACAATTCAATTACCTAATTCTATCTTGCTACCTCTTAATCAGCTCGCGAATAGTTTTGTTGCAATAGCACTCATATTGCTAGGGGCACAATTATCCAACATTAAGCTTAATTTTTTCCATCGAGTCATAACGTGGGCTTTAATTGGAAGGTTACTGATGGGACCATTAGTAGCATTTGCTATGATCTACCTACTAAACATTGATGGTATTGTGGCACAATCATTATTTATTGCAAGTTCTTTTCCTACTTCAAGAAATACATCAACCATTGCTATGGAGTATCAAATAGAGCCTGAATTACATGCACAAATCGTTTTATTTTCAACACTTTTTAGCATTATTACAGTAACTGTCGTTATTTATTTATCATATATTTTGTTTTGAATATACGTTTAAAAACGAATAGATTTGAGGTGGTGAATGATGGATGGAAATCCTATCGATATGAGAAGAAAACAGTCTTTCATATATTAGGTGTCGTTTACAATTGTACTATGTCTGATAATCAAGCGGCTTAATTCAAAAAAGAAACCAAAACCAAAAGAACAAACGCTTCTAAAAAACGTTCGTCCAAAGGTAATTACTATTTTAGCTAAGAAATAGATTATAATTTGTGAGTACGAGAAAGCTTTTTTATAAGAGTAGGAAAAATAGATGTTAGTTCCTGCTTCATACGCTTCGTAAAAGATGGATCTTTACCTGAAGTTGAAATCGTTACAACATATTCACCATTTCGGATGACACCCGGTGTGTGAAACGATGATTCTGTACCGTCACTTACAACGTTAACCCATTGAAAATCATGGGCGGCCTGTTTGACCATCATATTTACAGCATGTTGATTTGTAGCTGCATAAATAAGATGAGCATCTTTAATATCATCATTACTAAAAGTTTTTTGCTTCCAAGTAATATAAGGAAGTTCCTTCATTTCCTTGCAAATTTCTGGGCTGACAACGGTGACAAAAGCGCCTGTATCTTTTAATCCAGACGCTTTTCGATATGCGATTTTACCTCCACCAATGATAACGACCACTTTATTATGTAGATTAAACATAAGAGGGTACATGTTATACATACACATATTCCTCCATTCGTTCTAGTAATGTTAATTTCATATATGTATCAAACTGAAGACAGTTACAAGTTGTAACGTGATCGTATTTTTTTGTATGAAACTTAATTTTTTGAAGCAATAATCCAGTAAAGAGAAGGTACGGCATGACATATACATGAGATGCAGTCGATGTTATAGTCTTGAGCTCAGCAGTAAAAGAGGGCGTTCCTTTCGTTAAAAAGGAACACCATACTCGCATACCGAGTTTTTGTTCGACAGCTACTCCAATTTGCTGTAACTCATGTATCGGCTGGGGGTCACTACTACCTCTTCCTACGAGTAAAATACTACTATTTTGCATTGGCATAGCTTCACGTATTCTTTTCACTACAAGTTCAACCATATGCGGATGCGTACTAAAAGGTGGTACAACTGAAAATGTTATATGTGGATATTGCTTTTGCATTTTTTCTATCTCAAAAGGAATATCACATTTATAGTGAGCTGCTGCAAATAATAAAATAGGTACAATCATTATTTCAGTTGCTCCCTCTAGTATCGTTTCTGTAACTGCATCAGAAATGGTAGGTGTCGTTAGTTCTAGAAAAGCTATTTTTTGAATTCTTTCGTTACGTTCTTTCATAACAGATTGAATAAAGTGAATGAATTGTTCGTTACCCTCTTGCAAGCGACTACCGTGTCCAACATATACAATTCCTTTCATTGTCTTACCATGTCTTTCTGCATAAGAGTTTCTTGTAATTGATGATCAATGTTATGAAACCCGACTTTATTTGCATAGCGTAAAGTTGGAACGTCGGTATACGAGAATGGGAGAGTAACAATATCGATAAAGCCAAGACGTTTTACTTCTGCTAGAAACGTATCAATAGAAGCGCGTCCTTCAAATACAATGCTATCCCATAAGAATTCTGAAAGCATACGAGAATGGACTTCATCGAAACGATGATCAATTGTATACTTATGAGTCATCATATAGGAGCCGGCACCAATTTTCTCTTGAATAAAAGCAATCCGATTAATATTTCTGCCTAAATAAACAGTTGTATCGGAAGAGAACTTTGCTTCTTTACTTAGTAGCCCATATTGCATAAGTTTTTCTTGAGTGGCAACGTTCATGTGTTGTAGCTCTGCCTGTAAGGAACGAATATCTTTCTTGTATTTACTACATGATTGCATCAAAATTTCTACACTTTCAGCTGAACAAAAAACAAGGCGATTAACGTTAAAAATTTCATTGATTTGTTCAAGTGTTAATGTATATTCTTCCTTTTTGAAAGTTGGAATTTGATATATTTCTGCACCAGCTTCTTGCAACCTTTGCTTCATTACACTTGTTTTATTTGTTGCGGATGTAAATAAAACTTTTTTACCATGTAATGGTTTACGTTCTTTCCAAGCGATTTGATTACGTAAGGAAACGACATCACCAACAATTGTCATAGAAGGATTAGAAATATTTTCGTTTTTGACGATAGAAACAATGGTAGATAGTGTCCCTGTAACAACGCGCTGTTTACCAGTTGTACCCCATTCAATGACTGCTACTGGCGTATCTTCTTTTTTTCCTGCTTGTCGTAAGTTTTCACAAATTGTAGGTAAGTTTTTTATACCCATGTAGTAGGCAATCGTATCGCTATTGTGAGATGAATTATATTTTCCATGATCGGTTAAAGAACCTTTTGCATGTCCGGTTAGTAAAGTAACGCTATTACTGTAGTTACGGTGGGTAAGGGGGATACCTGCATAGCTACTAGCGGCGGTGCTAGATGTAATGCCTGGTACAATTTCATATGGAATATTTGCTGCTGCTAAAGTTTCTGCTTCTTCACCAACACGGCCAAAAATAGATGGATCTCCGCCTTTTAATCGGACAACAATTTTTCCCTCTTTTGCAAATTGAAGAAGGTGTGCGTTAATCATTTCTTGTCGCATAATATGATTCTTTGGCATTTTTCCGCAATACATAAGTTCACATGTTTGTTTTGTATAGCTAAGAAAGAAAGGGTTTAGTAAACGGTCATATAAAACAATATCTGCACGCTTTAAACACTCTATCGCTTTCTTTGTAATAAGCCCTTCATCACCTGGTCCTGCACCAACTAAATATACATATCCGTTCATATAATTGCACCTCATCTAGTTTTATTTAAAAGGAAGCCAGGGGGGAGGCTTCCTTTTGTAAATTACATATATATATAAATGTCACCATCAATGACTTCTACTTCGTACGTTTGAATACAACCGTCATCAGGTTTTTGAACTTCACCTGTAAGTAATGAAATCTTCCAATCATGTAGCGGACAAAAGACGAATTCACCAGATACAATTCCTTCGGCTAATGGTCCGTTTTTATGAGGACAACGATTTTCTACAGCTCGAATATCGCCATTTGAAAGGCGGAATAGGGCGATAGACATACCTTTCATTTGGACCTCTTTACCGATTTGAATAGGAAGATCTTCTGCACGCATAACTTTTATTTTATCTTTCGTTTGTATCATATAGATCACAGCTCCTTATTTCACAGTTTCTACTTCATACATCGCTTTTAATGATTTCGTTTCTAGTGCTTGTCCCCAAGCTTCTTTATATGTGCCACGGGCCGTTTGGAAACGTTCATTTAACTTAGTGACCATATTTGCATCTTGCAGTATTTCTTTTATGTGATCGAAGCCTAATCGTTCTGTCCAGTAGGCAGTACGCTCTCCGTAAATACCAGTTTCACGATAATATTGCATGTAAGCTGTAGCGATGTGAAGAACATCATCTTCAGTAGGGACAATCATTACAAAATCAGCTTCACGTACTTCTGTACCACCATTTCCACCAATATAAAGTTGGTATCCATTTTCGACACAAACAACGCCAAAATCTTTCGTAAGTACTTCCGCACAGTTACGCGGACAGCCCGTTACACCCATCTTCATTTTATGAGGTGTATCTACCATTTCTAATGATTGTTCAAGGAGCATACCAAGTCCTAATGAATCTTTCGTACCGAAACGGCAGAAACGAGAGCCAACACATGATTTTACATTACGAAGAGATTTTGAATACGCATATCCAGAAGTCATATGTAAGTCAGCCCATACGTTAGGTAAATCTTGTTTCTTAACACCGTATAAGCCAATTCGACTTGCACCGGTAATTTTCACAAGTGGAACATCATACTTTTTCGCAACTTCAGCAATTTTCATTAAATCATCAGCTGTTGTAACGCCTCCGTACATACGTGGAATAACAGAGAATGTACCATCGTGCTGGATGTTACCATTCATTCTTTCATTAACGAAACGGGAGGCTTTATCATCTTCATATTCTTCTGGAATCGCCATACGTAAATAGTAGTTCAAAGCAGGACGACATTTCGAACAGCCATCTTCATGTACAAAACCAAGAACATTTCGTACTTCTTTTGGAGATTTTAAGCCTTTCTCATGAATGGCCGCTACGACTTCATCACGTGATAGAGTTGTACATCCACACATACCGGTAGATTGCGCTGAGGCATCAAAAGCATCTCCGAGTGTATGAGATAAAACTTGTTCTACAAGCGGACGACATTTACCACAAGACCCTGCGGCTTTCGTACAGCCTTTAACTTCTTCAAAAGTAGTTAACTCTTGTTCTAAAATGGCATGAACGATTGTTCCTTTCGTAACACCATTACATCCACAAATCGTGTCATCCGCACTCATTGTAGCAACATCAAGTTTACTTTCTTCACCAGCTTTGTGAAGAATGGACGCTGGTGTATATTCTTGTATATCTTCTTCTTTCTTTAACATGCTAAAGAGGCGTGTACCATCAGCTGTGTCACCATATAAAACGATACCAACGACTTTATTGTCACGAATTAATACTTTTTTATAGGAACGTTTGCATTCATTAAAGATGGATATTGCTTTCGTTTGATCATCTTCATAAATTTGGCCTGCAGAGAATAAATCACAACCAGCAACTTTTAATTGCGTACCGACGATACTGCCCGAATAGCCATCAGTTTGTAAATTCGATATATGTTTCGCTAATATTGCACCTTGTTCATAAAGAGGGGCAACAAGTCCATATGCGATACCGTCATGTTCTGCACATTCGCCAACTGCATAAATGGACTCATCATTTGTTAGCATATAGTCATTGACTACAATGCCGCGATTGACAATTAAACCAGCATCTCTTGCTATTTGCGTATTTGGTCGGATTCCGACAGCCATTACGATTAAATCACAATCTACAACTTCACCATCTTCAAATTGAATGCCCTCAACATGGTTTGTACCAAGAATTTTTACAGTTTTCTTTTCCATTAGAAACTTCATGCTTTGTGCTTCTAAATCTTCACGCAGTAGAGAAGCTGCTTTCGTATCTAGTTGTTGCTCCATTAAGCTAGGCATTAAATGAACAACATGTACGTCCATTCCTAAGTCAATAAGACCTCTTGCTGCTTCTAAACCAAGTAATCCACCACCAATGACAACGGCCTTTTTCTTTTCTTTAGCAGTATCCATCATAAACTGTGTATCTTCAATGGTTCGAAAACCTGTTACACCAGGAAGAGTGGAACCTTCAACAGGTAAAATAAAAGCACTAGAACCTGTTGCAATAATAAGCTTGTCATATGTAAGAGTACGATTCTTTTCTGTCATAATAACTTTTTCTTCTCGGTCAATACTTTGAACTCTTTCATTTGTATACAAAGTTATTTCGTTTTCTTCATACCAACTGTATTCATTCATAATGATATCTTGTATATTTGTTTTACCTTGTAAAACATGAGAGAGCATAATGCGATTATAGTTTGGGTGTGGTTCATCTCCAAAAATAGTAATCTCATATGAATCACAATCATGTTTTAATATTTCTTCCATACAACGTATGCCAGCCATACCATTTCCGATCATAACTAAACGTTTTTTCATTTTCGTTTCCCCTTTTTTATGTGAAGTATTGAGCAAAGGATTATATTTCTATTATAGAAAATCAAAAAAGGGGGAGATGTGATATTTATCACACTTTTGAAATGATTCACAAATTGTTAAAATTCGGATTTGTGTGAGGGCGGATATGTATATTTTTTGTGAAATGAAAAAGCAGGACATCAGTATGTATACTTATGTCCTGCACTTTATTTACGCTCTCGTAATGGCACGTGGAAATAAAATATTATTTTCTAAATGAATGTGCTCAAATAAATCAGACTCTAACGCTTCAAGGCGATTGTAAACAAGTCGATAAGTGCCGCAAGCTCCTTCTGGGGGAGTAAAGTCATTTGTAACTTTACGAAGCTCTTTAATAATGTTGCCAGCGTGGTTATGTTCATTTTCTAGTTCATCTACTACTTTACGTAACTTTGCATAGTTTTCATCAGTTGGATTTTTTTCAAATTCTAAAATTAATGGGAAATCTTCTGTTTCTTCTTTAATTAAATGCTGTTCTAATTCCATTTTAAGTTCATGAAATAGCTTATGAATTTTAGCTAAATGCGGCTGATTTGCTCCATGAACACGTAATACTTTCGTCACATAAGGACTTAACTGTGGTAACTCTTCATTTAAATAACGATGATGCTTATGAATCACATAATCAATCAATTCACGATAAGAAGCATTTTTCCAATCAATTTCAGATTCATTTAATTGTTTCGTATTATGATAAAGCGTATTTAACTCTGTAATTACTTCAGTAGCTGATAAATTTCTTTCATGAATTGCATCAATAAGTGGCTTATTACCGCCACAACAAAAATCTATTCTATATGATTTAAAAAGATCACTAGCTTTCGGAAATTGTGTAACAATCTCACCGACAATAGAAGTTTCAGTAAATGTATGTTCCATATGAATGCCTCCATAAAGTTTAAATGTAATATCTAAATTAAGAATAGTCATAAATGAAAAACAATGTGGTGATTGAAATCACTTATTATGTGTCAGTTTTGAGAATAATAGGTATGGTATTTAACAGAGGACATTATAGAGCAGATGGCGAAGAATTTTTTGAGTAGGAAATTATCCACAGGGAATTATTATGATTTAGATAGTATACAAATTTATATTCTATCAATCTAAGTTCGCTTTTGGGTAGTTGGAAGTATATCTTTTATAGGAGGTTTTTATGGAATATGTTTATCATATGGTACCAGAAAAACTAAAAGGAGAATATTTAATCCCATTAAATGAGTTGAAAAGATTATATCCTAGTTTATACGGTGATTACATACAAAAATATAAAGACCATCCTCAAAGAGAGAACTTATTAACACGTAAAATACCGAAACTAGAATGTTTATGGAATGATGTTGTGCATTTTTTACCACTGCATCCTTATGAGATTTATAAAGCATTATTGGAAATAGGAGTAAACATCCATACAAATAAGCTATTTTATAAAATTCCTATTAGCGCACTGAAGGGTCAGTGTATGGCAATATACAAGTACTCAAAGCACAATTGGGGTGGACCAAATAGCGAATTAAAAGAATGTGAAATAGAATTCATCAATTTTAATGAATATAAAGAATTAAAGCAATTAAATACCTACACAAAAGAATATTATAGAGATGAATACAAAAATGGTAGGAGATTCGGGATGTTTCACTTAATTCCACATGTTCTTGTCAAAGGGAAAGTGGAGGTGAAACATATTGAAATCATAAATTGGAGTATTGATCCAGTTAATGATTAATGTTACAAGCATTCAAAAATAAGATGCCATTTTGAATTGATATTTGACTTAAAAGAATGGAAGAGTAATTAGATCTTATACGTAACAGTAAAAAAGAAGCTTACTAGAAGCTTCTTTTTTACTACTATTTTTCACATGCAACTCCATCGCCATCACGATCAAGATGTGAGTCATAACCTGGTTGTCCTTTATATAGAGGAGCTTTCCCGGCAGCTCTAACTGCGGCACAATTTTTGTAATATGCATTACTAATATTTCCTGAAGCAGGTTGTGTTTGAGCTTGCTGTGATTTTTTCTGTTCCTCTTGTTGTTTGCGAGCTTGTTCATCAGCCAGACGTTTTTGCTCTTCTTGTTGTTTACGAGCTTGCTCATCAGCTAGGCGTTTTTGTTCTTCTTGTTGTTTACGAGTCTGTTCATCAGCTAGGCGTTTTTGTTCTTCTTGTTGTTTACGAACTTGTTCATCAGCTAGACGTTTTTGCTCCTCTTGTTGTTTACGAGCTTGTTCATCGGCTAGGCGTTTTTCATCCTCTTGCTTACGAGCTTGTTCATCGGCTTGACGTTTCTCATCTTCTTGCTTTTGAGCTTTTTCGTCCGCTTCTTTCTTTTCTAGTTCTTTTTTCTTCTCGCTATCTTTTTGTTCTGCATTGTTAGATGCAACTTGTTTACTAGTTGCTGTCGTTTTTTCAGAAGTAGGGTTTGAAATACTTGATAACGCACCAAAAATAACAAATAAAATAGCAGTGATAATAAATTGTTTTTTTGCTACACCTGTCTTTTTAATTACAGATAAGATTGCTAGTACGAGGAAGAAAACAAATAAAACAAAACTTAAAATAGAAAAAAATTCAACAATTGGGTTATTAGCAGTCTCAGCACTAGTTATTATTAATACAATCGAAATCATAAAAAGAATAACGGCAGGACGACCATACTGTTTTGCTTTTCCATTTTTCTTAAAGAATGAAATGATACATAGAATTAAAAGAATAAAAGCAATTAAAAATAAAGCTGTACCAATATTACTCAAAATCGCCATTTCTATACCTCCATTTGTAAGATTTTCATTGCTAATTATATAGGAATTTATTGAGTATTACACGATTTATATAAAATTAGTAGTTCTAATAGACTAATAAACATTTATTCTAATATATGAGAAAATGGATGTATTTCCTATTACATTTTTGAATAAAATCCATAAAGTATAATATACGGATTGAAAGGAGGAGATTTGAATGGAATTCCAATTGTTGGTGACTTGTATATTACAAGAAGGTAATGCTTTCTTTTTAGTAACGAAAGTAGACGATGTTATTACATTGAAAGTACCAATTACAGCGGGAGTAGCAGGTTTATTCTTAGCTTTAGGTGTACCAAGATGTTCTTAATTTAAATCTCTAGAGTAGAAAGAGGAGGACAAGCCTCTTTCTACTAATACATAATTATTTTATGTAAACTAAAGTATTCTTTTTGTAATAGCACGTTTAAAATGGACATGCATATACTATAATGTTTCATTGGATGTTTGTGATAAAAGGTAGTTTTAAATAGTACATTCAGTGATATTTTTTTAGCTATGAAAATAAAAGAGGTGCTATTATATATGAAAAGAAGAACATTTGATATTCCAGTCACATTACGAAGAGAGTGGTTTTTAATTGAATTGGCCCATTTAACGAAAAAATATGGAATTGAAATTGCAACTAGCAAAATGGAAGCTGCACCGTTTTTAAGAGATCAAGTTACGGAATCAAAAATAGGGTCAGGGCTCCAATACGATAAATATGATGATGAGTATATCATTGAAAATTAAAGGATAAGAGCAAAACAAATTTCTTTATAACAAAATATAAAATAAAGCAGATTCTAAATATGGAATCTGCTTTATTATGAAATACTTTTAGTCAACTAACCTCTTTCTAGTGTTTTTCCTACATATTTCACTTGTGTTATTCCAAAAGATTCACGAAGAATGCGAGCATAATCTTTTGATTCTATTGGACGTTTATTTTTGGTGCCTTTAAAGGTTTCTGTATAATTTTTATTTGTTAATGATATGTGACCATAATTAGTTAATTTACAAGTGATAGCTCCTTTATTAAAAGGAGATTCTTTATGTTCTACAATGACTTTCTGAATGTTATTCACCTTTTTCTCATCTATTGGATCTAAAGTGAAGGCATAGCCTATTTTCCATTCATCTGAAGGTTCAGATTGCAAGAAATTTGTAGATTCCCCGTTAGCTCCTTTTCTCATTTCTAAAATGTGTGTACCTTTTCGGGTAATTCGTTTGCGAATTCGATATTCACCCGTTTGAGAAGAGATGACTTCTCCGTTAAAAGGGACTGGATGTAAAGGTAGATGAGAGGCAAAACCGGCGTCTATAACATAATCTTTATTATTATGATGTAATATGATAATGACATGACCATCATCAGATTTCCATTTATTGTCATAAAGGTCATAAACAGTACCAGCTACTTTATATACTTGAAATCCACAATCCATTAAAAAGTAATACAATAAGGAGTTTAATTCATAACAAAGACCGCCTCGTTTTTGAATAAGTAACTTTTCTATTAAGTTATTTTTTGAGATGTTTTTAATAGTACCAGCCATAATATCGAGATTTTCATAGGGGAGAATCAATCCCATTTTTAAGAGAATTTCATCTAAATCATCAAATGTTATTTCTTTTGCAGGAATTTTTAATCGTTTAAAAAACTCCTTTTGTAAATCGGTCATCATAAAGTATTCTCCTTTCTTTTTACAGAATTTTCTTCTGCTCACCGATAGGTTAGTACTTCTAAAGGTTTAATTCAAGTCTGCGAAAATTATCATAATATATGTTTCTGGAAATCTTATTTTATATTCGGAAATTTCAGTTTAATATTTAGTGGTAGGAAAGTCTTACAAGATAAGCGTCTATTTCGTTTAGTTTGTATTTAATTAAATAAAAGCACATATCTTCATTACCTTTTTTTATAACTGGCTGGTAATAAAGTGTTTTTTTACTAAAGTTTTTTCAAGATTTGTATGCTTTATATAAACAATAATAATTGAGGGATATTTAGATTCAGTAAAGTTAACAATTGTTGAGAAACTTTTTTGTAGCATTCACTCAAAAGGAAGAGATTGAATCAAAGAGAATAACGTGTGTTAAGGAAGAAGGGATACTAGTAATCTCTTGAGAAGAGGGACAAGATCTTGTTTAAATAAAAAGATTATCTAGTATTAAGAGAGAAGATAAAAAATATTACAAAGAGCACCTTCTTTCAAAAAAAGTGGGGGGAGTAACATGAGATTGATGAGAAGATGTGTTGCCTTGCTGATTGTATTTTTTATTATGGCTCCAATGATTAGCACAAATGTGCGAGCAGAAGTTGTAAAAGAGCTTAAAACAGGTTTTCCAGATCAAGAAGTCTTTACACCTGGAGAATGGTTTTTAGGCCAAAAGCCTGCTAATTATGATGAGAATAAGCCTCCAATTCTCTTTGTGCAAGGAAGGAATGGGAATGCTGATAGTTGGTATGGAAAGACAGTGTATCACGATATAAATGATATGTATGACTATGCTTTGAAGGCTGGCTATCAAACAGTATTTATACAATTATATGATGCTGCTGGAAAAGGGTCAGCTAGTCAGTGGGATAACGGAAAATTGTTAGCACAAAAATTAGAAGAAATATATAATCATTTCGGTAAAAAAGTTAATATTGTAGCACATAGTAAAGGTGGTATCGATACACAAGCTGCATTAGTAGGATATGGGGCAAATCGATTTGTCGGAAATGTTATTACACTTGCGACGCCACATCATGGATCAAACTTAGCGGATTTATCATATAGTTGGTGGGCAGGATGGCTTGCTTCTATATTAGGTCAAAAAGATGATGGTACGTATTCATTACAAATGGGCGAAATGGCAAAATTTCGTTCAACGATTGATAATAATCCAGCAGCTAAATTAAACCGCTATTATACAGTTACTGGGACTAGCTGGGGCCCTGTATTTTCGGCGTTATCAATGGGTGGATTATATTTGTCATCATACGGTTCAAATGATGGACTAGTAAATGAGTGGAGTGCTAAGTTGCCGTATGGAACGCATTTATTTACAGATGCTAGATTTGATCATGATAATATACGAAAAGGATCTGCTGTTTTCTCACGAATTGAACCATATTTACGTACAGCAAATGTACCAGCTCCAGCTTTAGTAGCATCCAGCACTAGTTCAAATGAAAATATAGAACAATTAAATACAACTTCAAATCAAAGCATTTTAGGAGGGGAATTGCCACAAAATCAGTGGATAGAGCAAACTGTTACGGTTGATAAAAAGGCAGAAGGAATCGTTTCAATATTAACTGCTTCTTCTGATGTGGAAGTACAAATGATATCTCCAAAAGGAAAAATGTATACAAATAAGGATAGTGTTATAACTACTGGTGAAGATGAATCTTTCTTTGGTAGCGCGACAATTAAAACATTTAAATTTGATAAAATGGATGTAGGAGAATGGAAAGTTAAAATGATGGCGAAGCAGTCGAAAGATGCATATTTAATTGTAAGCGATTACAAGGGCAGCGCGCCATTTGTACTTCAAATGCCTACAAAAGTAAAACCGAATAAATCTGAGTATAAACTGAAAAAATCACCAGTGGCACCTGAAATGAAAGGGGATCTTTCTATAACAGTAAGAGTCGTGAATAAAGAAGGAAAACTAGTCTCTGAATATACTGAATTACAAAATGTGAATAACAATACATTTACTGGTGCTTTGAAGGACATAAAGCAACCAGGAGTATATAACGTTACGATGGATATAAAAGGGATGAATAAAGAAGGGCAACCATACAATCGTACAATTGTTAAGTCCGTTTATGTGGAGAAGTAAGAAAGAATGAGAAAAAAAGTACCGAACTTTTGTAGTAGTAAAGTTCGGTACTTTTCATGTTTATTAGATTAACAAAAAGGTACAAAGGTTAAGTATTTGGTAGAGAATTCTTGAAATGTAGCAGGAATGCTTTTTATATTGTAATTGCACCTACAAAAGTAAAACGAGTATCTTCAGTTACAATGATGTGATTGTTTAAGTGAATTTATGTTTTTTAAATATTTATATATATAAGGTTTGGAGTCGATGACCTTTATTTACGTGGCACGGCAGGAAGAAGAGAAAAAGTATCGAATGAATGTACATATGTAGTATTGTTTGCTTTTGGTGTGAATAGTAGTAAAAGATACGTTGAAATATTTTAAACCGTAACAAAAGAGCGATTAAATAATAGAGGGAGCAACTTACATGGAAAATATATTAAAGGTATCTTCAAAATCAAAACCAAATTCAGTGGCAGGTGCAATTGCAGGTGTACTAAGAACAAGTGGTAATGTAGAAATTCAAGCGATTGGGGCGGGTTCTTTAAATCAGGCAATTAAAGCAATTGCGATCGCAAGAGGGTTTGTTGCTCCAAGTGGTATTGACTTAGCCTTCGTTCCAGCGTTTCAAGAGGTTACTATTAATGATCAAGAAAGAACGGCGATTAAATTGATTATAGGTCCTAGGAAGAAACGTTCTTAAAAAAGAGTATTGATAAGTGGGATTTGAAAAAACTGATAGATAAAGTAATAAAAAGACCACTCTCATTTTGAAGTGGTCTTTTGTATTTTCGTATTTCATATTGTGGATACACCCCACATACTGAATTCGTAGTGGTATTCAGTGCGCTCAATAACGATCCCGAATTCTAAATCATCCCTAGCTAATACAAAATCTGCATATCCAGTTAGAAATCTTGATATGGTTGATAACGCTTCTAAATTCTCAAATACTTCAGCAATGTTCAGTTTAACTGCTTCAAATTTACCACCCTTAGAGAAAAAGAGTCTCCCTTGATCAACTGGAAATTTAGTGGTTTTAGCTGTTTCTTTTAACAGTACTATTGATAGTCTTCTATTTTCTTCATAATTAGTGCTACCAAAGTTTTTTATGTTTGAAGTTTGTGTTAGCGTATTAAATAAGTCTTTACAAAATAAATCATTAGATTCTGGATCCATAAATGAGTCCATAGAAACTGTAACAATATTAGAAAGTTCGTCTACCAATTCTTTTCTACTACCAGTTCTTTTTGCTTTCATTTTTAGAATTTCAATTCGGCTTTTATTCATATTACTCAAAAATTTTCACACCTTTACTCGCGTGGTGGATGAATAAAACCACTTACTTCGACAAAGTAATTATAACATATGGGAGTAATCTTGGTGGGAATTAGAAAAGAAAATCTTGTTGAAATGACAGCTGAAATTGATTTGAAAATAAACGGAATATATATTGTTAAAAATGGTCAGGTTCAGCTAATAGAACCACCTAAAAGTAGATTTGCTGAACAATCATTTGTATATCAAAGTGGAAAAGTAATTCGGATAGAAGAACGGAAGACGAGATTAATTTAATACTATTTTAGAAAAGATATAACGTGAAAAATAAAAAGTGCCACAAATGTTTGCATAGCAAACATTTGTGGCACTTTTATCTTTTTATATAACATAAGATGAATAAAACTAAAACTGCTCATTCTTCTCCCAAGATTCCACAATATAATGTGCAATCGTCGGGTTGAATCCTTTTCCAACTAAAAACATAATGGCAGCAACTTCTGTTAAAGCGTGTTTATGTGATGTATGTTTTGCTTCATTTAAACCGTAATCTACCCAAGGTTTTACGAAATCAAGTACAGGTTTCTTTAAAGGTAAGAACTGTGTACCGACAACTTGTTGAATCTGTTGTTGCGTTGGTTCTGTAATTGGTCCAGGTGGTAAGATTTGAGGCTGTGTAATATCCAGTGTTGGTCCAGGCGGTAAAATTTGTGGTTGTGTAATATCTAATGTTGGCGGTTTAGGTGGTGAGACACGTGCGTCGTAGTTTGGTTGATACATTTGTTGTTGGTATTGAGTTTGTTGTGGCTGAGTTGGGTATGGGTTTTGTTGAAATTGTTGTTCTTGAGTTTGTGGTGTTACATATGGGTTTTGTGGATATTGAAGTTCCTGATTTTGCGGTGCTGCATATGGATTTTGAGGATATTCATAATTTGGACGTGTGTCGTATGAGTTTTGTTGAAATTGTTGTTCTTGAGTTTGCGGCGCTGTATATGGATTGTGTGGATAATCAGCTTCTTGATATTGCGGTGTTGCGTATGGATTTTGTTCATATTGTTGCTCTTGCTGTTGTAACTCTTGTTCTTCATATTGTTCTGTATATCTTTGTTCTTGTTCCTGTTGCTGAGGGTAAAATGGTTGCCTTGGGTAAGGGGGTTGATTATTATAGAACATATTTATTCCTCCTTCATGATGATGCCTACCACCTAGTGTATGGGCGGACAAGAAAATATGTGATGAAAAAATGCGGGCGTGTTACAATAAGTAACTGGGTGAAGATAAAATGACAAAACAAGAAAAGATAGAAAAAACAATTACTTTTGTAAAACATATTTTAGAAAAAGATGCGAGTGGGCATGATTGGTATCATATTGAGCGTGTACATAAACTGGCGATTTCTTTATCTGAGCAAGAAGGAGGAAATCGTTTTATAATTGAAATGGCAGCATTACTTCACGATGTAGCAGATGAAAAGTTAAATGAAAGTGAAGAAGCAGGAATGAAAAAAGTTTCTGATTGGTTAGAAGAGTTACATGTTAAAGAAGAGGAAAGTAAGCATGTTCTTCATATCATCGCCAATATGTCTTATAAAGGTGGTCATGGCGGTAAAGTGGAGTCAATTGAAGGGAAGATTGTTCAAGATGCAGATCGTTTAGACGCTCTTGGTGCAATTGGAATAGCTCGCACATTTGCGTATGGCGGGGCGAAAGGGAGATTAATGTATGATCCAACTATTCCTCCTCGTGAAGTGATGACGAAAGATGAATATAGAAAAAATAATGACCCATCTTTAAATCATTTTTATGAAAAACTTTTAAAACTAAAAGACTTAATGAATACGAATGCAGCAAAACAAGAGGCTGAAGTTCGTCATCGTTATATGGAACAGTTTATGGAACAATTTATGAAAGAGTGGAATGCACAAATATGAAAATGTTAACTGTGGAAAACTTATCAAAATCATATGGAGAAAAACCGTTATTTGATGGATTATCATTTAGTATTGCAGAAGGACAACGTGCCGGAATTATCGGTGTAAACGGAACTGGTAAATCAACTTTATTAAAAATTATTGCAGGGGCAGAAATTCCTGATACAGGTGATATGACTCATTCACGTGGATATACAATTAGTTATTTATCACAGCAGCCAGAGTTTGATGAGCAATTAACAGTATTAGAACAAGTCTTCCATGGTGATACACCTTTAATTCGTCTTCTTCGTGACTATGAAAAGGCGCTATTACATATCGAAAAAGATCCAAGCAATGAAAAAGTACAGGAACAATTATTTGCAGTGCAACAACGTATGGATGCGATGAGTGCGTGGGAAGCAAATGCGAATGCAAAATCGTTATTAACGAAATTAGGAATTACTGATTTCACAGCAACTGTTGGAAATTTATCAGGTGGGCAGAAAAAACGTATTGCGATGGCGCAGTGTTTTATTGAAACACCGGATCTATTAATTTTAGATGAGCCTACGAACCATCTTGACCATGAAACAGTTGAGTGGTTAGAGGAATATTTAGCAAGGTACACAGGTGCAGTATTACTTGTAACCCATGATCGTTATTTCTTAGATCGTGTGACGAATCGTATTTTCGAATTAGATAATGGAAAACTGTATAGTTATGAAGGGAATTACAGTACGTTTTTAGAAGCGAAAGCACTTCGTGAAGAACAAGAACTTGCGCAAGAATCAAAACGTCAAAACTTATATCGCCGCGAATTAGCATGGATTCGCCGTGGTGCAAAAGCTCGTTCGACTAAGCAAAAGGCACGTATTCAACGTTTTGATGAGCTAAAAGGTCAAGAAGGCCCAGCTGCCAAACAGTCTGTTGATATTGCACTTAGCGGTAGCCGCCTAGGGAAAAAAGTACTTGAGTTAAAAGATGTAACGAAAAAATTTGGTAATAAAACGGTGTTAAACAACTTTAATCATATCGTGAAACCAGGCGATCGTATCGGAATTATTGGAGCGAATGGAAGCGGGAAATCTTCGCTATTAAATATGCTTGCAGGTAAAATATCTCCTGATAGTGGTGAAATTGAAGTTGGGCAAACAGTAAAAATCGCTTACTATACGCAAGAAAATGAAGAAATGAATTTAAATCAACGTATGATTGAATACATTAAAGAAATCGCGGAAGTTATTCATACGACAGATGGAAAAGTAATTGGTGCGTCTCAAATGTTAGAACGTTTCTTATTCCCGCCGCATTCACATGGTACACCGCTTGGCAAATTATCTGGCGGTGAAAGAAGACGTTTATACTTATTACGTATACTAATGGGAGAACCGAACGTACTATTACTGGATGAGCCTACGAATGATCTAGATACACAAACATTAACTGTATTAGAAGATTATTTAGAAGATTTTCCAGGTGTCGTTTTAACTGTATCGCATGACCGTTACTTCTTAGATAAAGTAGTAGATGAATTGTTCATCTTTACGGGAGAAGGAGAAGTACGTGAATTTTTAGGTAGCTATACTGATTACTTAGAAATGGAAAAAACGAGAGAACTTATTGAGAAAGCGGAAGTGCAGAAAGAGAAAAAAGTAGTAGAAGAAGCACCGAAACAACAACGTAAGCGTAAACTTTCATATAACGAGCAGCGCGAATGGGAAACTATTGAAGATACAATTGCGGAACTTGAAGAAAAGCTAGAATCAATTGGAGAAGAGCTTGCGAATGTTGGTTCTGATTTCACAAAAGCACAAGAATTATCTGAAGCACAGCAAAAAACAGAAGAAGAGCTAGAAAAAACGATGGAAAGATGGAGTGAACTATCCGACATTGTTGAAGGATTAAAATAAAAACAAGCTGCATATATTGAAAAGTAAAGAGAAAAACTTTACACTATTGGTAGAACCTATTTTAGGAGGGAAAAAATGAGAACATCTAATCCAATGTTGAAAAAAGAGGCATTCCGTAAAGAGGGAGCAAGCGCTTCTGCAATGACTATTGGCGGAACAGTAGGCAAAACGTTTATTATGCTTATCTTGCTACTTGCAACGTCTGTCTATTCATACATACAGATGATGGAGGGTACGATGAAGATGCCAGTATTAATTGGTGCTTTAATCGTTGCGGCAATCATCGCATTTGCGTCTATGTTCTTCCCACGTATTTCACCTTTTGGTGCACCAATCTATGCGGCAGTAGAAGGGGTTGTGTTAGGTAGTATTTCAGCGGTTTATACAATGAAATTTGGCGATTCAATCGTTTTAAATGCTGTTTTACTAACAATCTCAATTCTATTTGCAATGTTAGTGTTATATGCAACACGTGTAGTAAAAGTAACGGATAAATTCCGTACAGGCGTGATGGCAGCAACACTTGGAATTATGGTTATGTATTTAGTAGTATTTCTACTAAACATGTTTGGTGTAACGGTTCCGTACATTCACCAAGGCGGTACGATTGGTATTATTATTAGTGCAGTTGTTATCGTAGTTGCTGCATTAAACTTATTACTAGATTTCGATTTAATCGAAAATGGTGTACGTAGTCAAGCTCCGAAATATATGGAGTGGTACACTGCAATGGGACTAATGCTTACATTAGTTTGGTTATACTTAGAAATTCTTCGTTTCGTTTCTTACTTTACGAAAAATGACTAATAAAAAATCCTGCATGAAAAATGCAGGATTTTTTGTTTTTCAAAGATAAATTGATGATGTGGTATAATATGGATGTTGGTAACCTTAAATTGAAGGGGATGGAATATGATGAAAGAGAAGAAAGGGATTATGAAAAAACTATTTTCTAAAAGTTTTTTCATAGAACTAGATGATGCTTTAACGTATCCATCGGGAGAAGTTATTACTTCAGCTATTGAAAGTTATGCAGCTGAATGTAATGAACAACTGAAATTTGAGAGTAAAGTAAAACCGATAACTTTTTACTTAGAAGAAGTATTGTATCGTGCGGAAATAAAGATGGCCCGTGGAGGATATTACATTTCATGCAGTGAAGTATAAATTTTGAAACCTTACATGTTTAAAATATGTAAGGTTTCTTTTTTTCTTTTATAGCATAAAAAATAATCTTTTTTACTTTAAAATATATTATTTTACGCTTTTTACCCTTCATACATTTTTATTTACAATGAAGAAAAATATGTGAGGTGGTATAACTTATGATGAATCGAGTTGTATTAATCGGTAGATTGACAAAGGAGCCAGAATTATACTACACAAAGCAAGGCGTCGCGTATGCACGAGTATGTGTTGCGGTGAATAGAGGATTTCGAAATAGTTTAGGTGAACAACAAGTAGATTTTATTAATTGTGTGATATGGCGAAAATCGGCTGAGAATGTAACTGAATATTGTAAGAAAGGGTCTCTTGTTGGAATTACCGGACGTATTCATACGAGGAATTACGAGGATGATCAAGGAAAGAGAATATATATAACGGAAGTCGTGATTGAGAGCATTACATTTTTGGAGAGAAGGCGCGAAGGTGCATCGCAATAAGAGGGTCTAGTAACATAGCCCTCTATCACTTTTGATTAATACCTTCCCAAACAACATCTAATTGTTGATTGAGAATATTTTTCGCATTGATTTCATTTCCATGTAGTAGCGAATACGACATTAGTGTATAAAAATAAGTGCTCATAACAGTAGAAGTGATAATATTTATATCCCATTGACTGTTTAATTTTCCTGCCTCTTTCGCTTCTGTAATAATTGAAGACAAACCTTCTTGTAGCTGTTGTATACTTTTTAATTCATTTTCTACTAAGTAGTTTGACTTTATAATCTCAAAGACGGCATGCTTCATTAAATCACCATGTCCAGTAAATCGATCCAGTAAATCGCCTAAAACAAGTTTGATTCTTTCTTTTGGATGTTCCACATTTTCGTAAGTTTTTAAACTTTCATTCCATAGCTCAATTTGAGAATCACCTAAAAATAATAATATGTTCTCCTTTTTCGGAAAGTAGTTGAAGAAAGTGCCCTTCGCTATCCCACATGCAGTAGTAATATCTTGAACCGTTACATTTTCGTACCCGCGTTCTTGGAAGAGTTGTACTGCTTTTAGGAATATAAGTTCTTTTAATTCTTTTTTTCTCGTTTCTCTCAGCATATAATCTACTCCTAACACAAACAATTATATCTGTTTAATAGATAATCTCAAATAAAATCTTACTTCATGATTAAGTTTAATGTAATTGAAAGAAGGATAGAGAATGCTGTTTCTTATTTTTATTATAAATGAAAGTTGTATAGTTCATGTGCTTGCCTTTCAGAAATCCATTTTGGAATACGTTTCATTACTTTATTTCTTACTATAGTTAAAGGTTTACTTTCTATTTGCGCCATTTTTCCAACTTTCCATGCAGTGTTTGAGATTTTTTCAATTCTATCTCGTCGTTTTTGTTCAAATTCTGTAAATGCTTGACGATAATAAGCATTATTTTTGATACATTCAGCCAGAATAATCGCATCTTCAATTGCTTGACAAGCACCTTGACCTAAATTTGGAGTAAGTGCATGGGCAGCATCCCCAATAAATACGATGCGTTTGTCAAAAAACTGTTTCATTGGCGTAATGTCTATAATATCACGATGAATCATATCAACATCCGATGCGTTTTGTAAAATAGATGGGATTGGATTATGGTAAGTTTTGAAATGATTATATAAATCTGTTGTTGTGTAAGCTTTGTATTTTGGATCTCTAGCTTTAGCATTTATGAGCGCATACCAGTATACTTCGTTGTTAGGAAGAGGGACGATACCAAATCTACCGTTTGTTCCCCAAGTTTCAATAAAATCATTTGTTAAAGAAAGATTCTTAGTAGGAGTTACGCCGCGCCAACACGTATATCCTGCATAACGATAATTATCGCCTTGTGTTACTTGTTTTCGAACGACAGAATGAATACCATCAGCCGCAATGAGTATATTACCGAGTGCTTCACTGCCATCTTGAAATACTATCTTTAAGGCGTTTTCTTCATTCTGTTCTATTTTTACGCATTCTTTTCCCCACTTGACAGTATCTTCTTTTAGTTCAGAAAGTAGTAATTGGTGTAAATCTTTTCTATGAATGGAGTACATTTTTGGATAGCAAGTTGGAATAATTAACTTATTGAAAGTAGTACCTTTTTCGGATACAAGGTTAAAACCGTCACTTTCGTTGCCGAATTTTTTGATTTTCTCAGAAATGCCGTATAGTTCCAGTGCTTGCATCGCGTTTGGGGCAATGATAATACCTGCACCAGCAACAGTAGGTTCAGTATTTTTGTCATATACTTTTACATCTAATCCTATTTTTTGTAAGGAAATTGCTGCACATAGACCAGCAATACCGCCACCAATAATTATGACATTGTTCATTTGTTATCACTCCACCTTTGAATGACTTTGTTCATAAAATGACCAAGGTCATTTTATGAGTTAAGGTTAATCCCTTTTTATGTAATTGTCAATTATACTTTTAACTATAGTTATGGAACGATTAGGTGAAAATAAAATGAATGAAACTGCTAAGAAATGTAGAAAAGTAAAGAGTAAAATTAAGCATTCGAGTAGGAGTATAGCGTGATAACATGTTACAATACAGCTAAGAACATGCAATAAAGGAGAGTTTTTTACGTGAAGATTAAAGCAATTGAACCGACGCCAAGTCCAAATACAATGAAAGTTATTTTAAATGAAGTATTACCATCAGGAGCACGTAATAATTATACAAATGAAAATAAAGAACAAGCACCAATGCAAGTGCAAGAAATTTTGAAAATTGAAGGCATTAAAGGTGTATATCATGTAGCTGACTTTTTAGCAGTGGAGCGAAATGCGAAGTATGACTGGAAAGTTTTATTACAACAAGTTCGTGCTGTTTTCGGTGAAGAAGTAGTAGAAGAAAGTGAAGAACAACAACTTGCTCATTTTGGGGAAGTGAAAGTGTTTGTTCAAATGTTCTTTACAATTCCAATGCAAGTAAAGTTAACAGATGGAACGACTGAAGAGCGTGTTGGCTTACCTGATCGTTTTAAAGAATCAATTATGAAAGTTCAAATGTCTGCACCAAACGTTGTAAAAGAGCGTAAATGGGTGGAACAAAGTACACGTTACGGTAACTTTGAAGAAATCGGGAAAGAAGTAGTAGAAGAGATTGTTGCTGCTTATTCAGAAGAACGTGTAAATGAAACGGTCAAAGAATTATTAAATCAGGCAGGTGCTGTTGAAGTAACGATTCAAAAGCGTGAGCCATATAAAGTAACAGAAGAGATGATGAAGGATGCTGACTGGAAAAAACGTTTCGCAGCATTAGAACAAATGGATCCTACTGAAGAAGATATGCCAGTGTTGAAGATGGCGTTAGATGATGAAAAAGTTTCGATTCGCCGTTTAGCAACAGCGTATTTAGGTATGGTAAAAGGTGATGAAGTATTGCCGTTATTATATAAAGCGCTATTAGATCGTTCAGTAAGTGTTCGCCGTACAGCGGGCGATTGTTTATCAGATGTAGGTGATCCGGCAGCGATGTTTGTTATGATTAAATCTCTGAAAGATTCAAGTAAATTAGTACGCTGGCGTGCAGCAATGTTCTTATTTGAACTTGGAGATGAAAGTGCGATTCCAGCATTAAAAGCAGCGCAAGATGATCCAGAGTTTGAAGTAGCGATGCAAGCTCGTCTAGCATTAGAGCGTATTGAAGGCGGCGAAGAAGCAAAAGGTTCTGTATGGAAACAAATGACGGAGTCTCGTAAAGGGGAATAATGTATGATTGTTTTCTATGATAGTTGGTGTCCGATGTGTACGGCGGTTGCAGATCGTACGAAAAAATTAGATAAAAAAGGTAAGGTGAAATTTGTTTCATTTCGAGATAAAGAGGTAGTTGAGAAGTATGAACTTTCTCAAGAACTACAAAGTAAGATGGAACAAAGATTGTATATTTTTAAAAATAATAAGTGGTATGACGGCATTCGTAGCATACATGTATTAGCAAAGTCCATTCCATCTTATTGGTTTGCGGTGCCTTTTATAAAGCTATCTATCGTACTTGGATTTGGAAGTAAAGTATATGATTATATCGCTAACAATAGAAAACTTGTCCCAGTTGGACATTGCCGCGAAGGGATTTGTGAAATCCTTACAAAAAAATAAAATCATCGTTATCTTTCTTTTGCACCTATTAATAGAGCGTGATATGATGAATTTGGAATGAAAGTTGAAGGAGAGATTACAAGATGTCAAATGCTTATGAAGAATACATGCGCCAAATGGTAATCCCAATGCGTCAAGAATTAGTGCGCTCTGGGTTTGAAGAGTTAACTACAGAAGAAGCTGTAACAAAATTTATGGAAAACACAACGGGTACAACTTTAGTAGTTGTAAACTCTGTTTGTGGTTGCGCAGCTGGTTTAGCACGTCCATCAGCAGGTCAAGCAGTTGTTCGTGCTGAAAAACAACCTGATCATCTTGTAACTGTATTTGCAGGTCAAGATAAAGATGCTACTGCAAAAATGCGTGAATACTTCGGAGAAATTCCTCCATCTTCACCATCTATGGCATTATTAAAAGGAAAAGAAGTTGTTCACTTCATTCACCGTCATGAAATTGAAGGTGCAACTATGGACGAAATTATTACGAACTTAGAACAAGCTTTCGAAAAGAATTGCTAAAGAAGGGGGAGAGTAAATCTCCCTCTTTTCTTTATATAGAGGTGAAACAATGATCGTAACAACAGCAGGAAGAACGAACAAAGAAATGACAGATTATGCAAACAAGGTAGCAGCAGAATTAAATACTTCTTTCGTTAAACGTAATGACATATCAGTACATAAACTGCATGAGCAGTATGAACAAGATGTACTTGTTGTAGGAAAAAATCGATTAGCTATTTATCCGAAAGGTACGGAAGAGTCATTTTTCTTTCATCCAAACTCAGCGATGTTTCGTGTGAAAAGATTAATGCGCGGAGAACACGACCCGTTTGTACAAGCCACGCAATTAGAGAGTGGAATGACAGTGTTAGATTGTACGCTCGGTATGGCATCAGATAGTATTGTAGCGAGTTATGTTGTTGGTGAAAGCGGGAAAATAACCGGACTTGAAGGCAATGAGTATATGGCTTATATTATGGAAAATGGTTTGAAAACATGGTCTTCATCCGTTTCTGAAATTGATAAAGCAATGCAACGAATCGATGTGAAGCAAACAGAGCATTACGCATTTTTAAAACAATGTGGAGACAATAGCTATGATGTTGTGTATCTTGATCCAATGTTTGAAGAAACTGTTATAGAATCAGATGGAATTAAAGGATTAAAACACTTCGCTTTGTATCATGATATTACTGACGAAACAATTGCGGAGGCAAAACGAGTGGCGAGAAAACGTGTCGTTTTAAAAGATCATTTTCGTAGTTCTAGATTTGAAAAACACAATTTTCACGTATACAAAAGAAAAAGTGCTAAGTTTCACTTTGGTGTAATTGACTCTTGCTAATTGTTTGAAAAGATGTATAATAAGCAATAATTAATTAAATATACTGTCTGTGATGAAGAGAGTAGTCTTTTTTAGAAGGAAAGCGAGCTAGGGATGGTGTGAGCCTAGTGCGGAAGAAAAAGATGAAGCGCACTTCGGAGATGCTTCTTGAACGAATAGTAGAGTAAGCCGAGGCCCCCTGTCCTCGTTATAAACGGGAAAGTGGTTCGTAATGAACAACAAGGGTGGTACCACGGGTTCAAACTCGTCTCTTTTTTAGAGACGAGTTTTTTGTGTTTTAAAAAATAAGGAGGTTGTAGTATGGATTATAAAACGCAGTTTGCAGAAAGTTTATATAATATTTTTACGAATGAATTAACGCAAAAGCAAATTTTAGATTTAATTGAAACACCGAAACAAGATGAATTCGGAGATGCTGCATTTCCATGTTTTTCACTTGCGAAGCAATATAAAAAATCACCAGCTATTATCGCAAAGGAAGTTGCAGAGAAATTAAGTGATCCGTTTTTTGCGAAAGTAGAGGCTGTTGGTCCTTACGTAAATGTATTTTTTAATCGTGATACAGTAAGTGATGCAGTATTAAAAACGATTTTAGCGGAGAAAGAAGAGTACGGTAAAAATCATTTTGGATGTGAAAAAACGGTCGTTATCGATTATTCCTCTCCTAATATCGCGAAACCTTTTTCAATGGGGCATTTACGTTCTACAATGATTGGAAATTCATTGAAACATATCGCTGAAAAATGTGGCTATGAAGTTGTAGGGATTAATTATATTGGAGACTGGGGAACACAGTTTGGAAAGTTAATTACCGCTTATAAAAAATGGGGCAATGAAGCAGTAGTGAAAGAGGATCCAATACGTGAACTATTTAAATTATATGTTCAATTTCATGAAGAGGTAAAAGACGACGGAGAACTAGAAGAAGATGGACGTGCTTGGTTTAAGAAATTAGAAGAAGGTGATGAAGAAGCAGTTGAACTTTGGAATTGGTTCCGTCACGAATCCTTAAAAGAATTTTCTCGTATTTATGAACTTCTCGGTGTTGAATTTACTAATTTTCAAGGAGAAGCTTTTTATAATAATTTAATGGAAGACTTTATTGGGATTTTAGAGGAACATGATTTACTTGAAGAGTCAGAAGGTGCATTAATCGTTAATTTAGAAGAAGAGGGCATGCCGCCTTGCTTAATTAGAAAATCAGATGGTGCGACGATTTACGCAACGCGTGACTTAACGGCAGCTCTATATCGTCAAAACACATTTGGTTTTGATAAAGCGTTATACGTAGTTGGCCCAGAACAAAGTTTACACTTCAATCAATTCTTCACTGTATTAAAAAAGCTCGGCTACAATTGGGTTGATGGCATGGAACATGTACCGTTTGGTTTCATTTTAAAAGATGGTAAGAAAATGTCGACACGTAAAGGAAGAGTTATTTTACTAGAAGAAGTACTTGAGGAAGCAATCGAACTTGCAAAACAAAATATTGAAGAGAAAAATCCAAACTTAAAACAAAAAGAAGAAGTAGCAAAGCAAGTCGGTGTAGGCGCAGTTATCTTCCACGATTTAAAAAATGAGCGTATGCATAATATTGAATTCTCATTAGAAAATATGCTGAAATTTGAAGGGGAAACAGGCCCGTACGTACAATACACACATGCACGTGCTTGCTCTATTTTAAGAAAAGAAAGTGTAGAATTTGAAACGTGTACGTTTACCTTAAAAGATGATTATAGTTGGAATATCGTAAAATTACTAAACAAATTCCCAGAAGTAATTGAAGCAGCATGTAACAAAAATGAGCCATCGGTTATTTCGAAATACGTATTAGATGTGGCACAATTGTTTAATAAATATTATGGAAATGTGCGTATATTAGATGAAAACGCCGAAAAAGACAGTAGACTGGCATTAGTGTATGCTGTGACGGTTGTATTAAAAGAGGGGTTACGTTTACTTGGGGTGGAGGCACCTGAGGAGATGTAACATAAAAAGGTGTATGTATCATTACAGATATGTATGCCTTTTTTATTTTGTATAGGAACGGTGTAAGCAGTATTTTCCCATTATCAAAACTATATTTGGAGGATTGTTTAAAGCGTAGGAATGTTTTTGTTAAATGGAGAATTGTAATAGGTGTATATTAAAGGAGGCGTTAAACTTGGAAACGTACGATTGGAACAGTAAACTAGCGCATTTAAAGAATACGAGAGATCTATATTACAATGACGATTATGTAAGCTTTTTAGTAAATACAGTTTGGAGAATCACTAAGCCAGTACATATCGTTGATTACGGTTGTGGATATGGTTATTTAGGCTTAATATTAATGCCCTTACTTCCAAAGGGATCAAAGTATACAGGCATTGATAGCGGGGGAACATTATTAGCTGAAGCGAGAGAATTGTTTCGTTTACTTCCGTATGACTCACAATTTCTTGAAGGAGATGCTACAGAAATTCAATTGAACAATACATACGATATAGCAATTTGTCATGCTTTCTTGTTACATATGAGTTCACCAAAAACGACGCTACAAAAAATGATTCATTCAGTTAAAAAGGGTGGGAAAATAATCTGTTTTGAACCACATTGGATATCAAATATGTCTTCATACTTTTTAGATGGGGAGAATCAATCGGAAATTATTAGGTTAGGCACTTTGCAGAAGTTATTTGAAAGTGACACACAGAGAAGCGGAAAAGAAGGAAATATTGGTATGAAAATACCGATATATTTAAGTGAATTAGGCGTGGAAAATATTGAATGTAGAGTAAGTGATAAAGTGAACTTTTTAGATTCTAATATGCACCATAATGGTAAAGCGAAGTTGTATCATTCATTAAAGGAAGAGGGGATTGCGGGGAATCCAGGTGATAAACAGCAATTTATAGGACGTTTAATAGACAGAGGATTAACATATGATGATGCGCTAGCTCAATATGAAGCTGAACTACGATTTTTTAAAGCATTTCATATACATTCTTCATTAGTGTACGCTCCGAATATGAGAATTACATTTGGTGAAATAGTATGTTAAAAGGTAGTAATACGATGAAAAATGTCGCTGAATGTCGATAAGTCGATATTCGATATATAATCGCTGATATATTTTAAGAATCGGTCGATATATTTGAATTATCGCCGATATAATTTCATGTACTGATTACAGCTATATAAAAATAAGATCCACATGTTACGTTATTCCATATAATCAAACAAAATACAGAGAAAAACAATCATTTCTACTATATTTTGTTATAAATTTGAATAATATTAATTAATACCATCCATTATAGGAGATTTTAGTTGAATACATACAATATGATGTGTAAAATCTAAGCAAGTAGCAGTATAAATAAATATTCGAGGTGAATACATGCTAGATTTTAAGCAGTTAGATGCTTGTTTGAAAGAAAAGATATTTATAGATGGATTACAGGAAATAAATAATGAAATTTCATATATAAAAGAAAAGAATACTTTATCTTATGTGAAGAATTGGCTTGTTAATATTCCTTCACATAAGGAGTTTGATATATTAATTCGCCTTACTGATGAAGGGCTTATGCACCAATACAGTTCATTCCTCATTCGCTACGCCTATAAAAAATTCCCAAATATGAGAACACTCTCTTTATATTGTGATGAGTTAATTGATGAGCGGAAAATTCTTGAAGCAGAACAGCTGTTAAAAGATTCATTAGAAGAGGTAAATAAAGAAGAAATTGAAGTTGATCTTTTGGCGAAAACATATTTTACGTTAGTACGATGTTTGTTGGAAATGAAACGAAATGAAGAAGCTCTTTATTATATGAAAAAGGCAGAGGAGTACAGTGAACGTGCCGTATTTGATAAATGGGGCTACGTCTATATGCATACAGGTGAATGGGAGAGAGCAGAAGAACAATTTATAGCTGGTATGCAGCATAAAGATTGCGAAGAGTTATCTACCTATTTATTATCACAGTTATATGCGAATAAAGGAGAACAAAAACGTGCATTGCAGCTAATTGATGATGCGATTGTAAAGTTCCCGCAAGTACCATATTTTCATTTTGAAAAGGTAAAATATTTATTAGATTTAGGAAAGTATGAAGAAATGTTAGCGGTAATAGATAACATAAATAATCAGCTTCCTTATCATGCGTATAAAGCTTATTTTGTACATTTACGTGCAGAAGCGCTTTACAAAATGAATAAACTTGTAGATTTACAACAGTTATTACAAGAAGAAAAAAGTTTAAAAGGGTCTTTATATCATAATTTAGCAAAAAATCCAGATGGAAAAAAGGTTCACTTACCAATAGTTCCAATTGTACAAAAGGATAATTATTGCGTACCAACAAGTTTAGAAATGATGTTGCAAATTTGGGGAGAAAAACGGACACAAGATGAAATAGCAGAGTTTATTTTTGATATGACAGGCTCGAAGTTTTCAGATACTGTTTCTTATTTAGAAGAATTAGGTTATGAATATCGTTATTTTAAAGGGAATGTAGAAAATTATAAGAGACTGTTAAATCAGGGGATCCCCGTATTATTAAGTATAGATATTGAGCATGCTTCACATGTACAAGTACTAGCTGGATATGATGATACGTTACAAGCCTTTTATGTTCAAGATCCGAACTTTATAGAGCCAGTTATTGTGGAATATAGTAAGTTACAAGAAAAATATCGTTATACAGGTTGTTTAGCAATTACGTTTGTTCCGCAAGAAAAGAAGGAACAATTATCATTTTTAAATGAAGAAGAAAATGATTATTTCAAATCTATTTTTTCTTTAACGGATCATTTAGATGAACAAGATAAAGCTGGGATTCATGACTTAGTACAGTTTTTAAAAGAGACGAGTGATAATCCGAATACATGGTTATATACGATTAAGCATTTAGATGTTGAAGTAGATAAAGAATTTATTATATCTTGTATTGAAAAGTTAATGGAGAAGTTTCCTAACTCAGATTTTGTTAAATTACATGCTGCACAGTGCTTTATTCGCCTTGAAGAGTTAGAAAAAGCTGGGTACATGCTTGCGAGTGTTGAGAAGAAAAATAATCGTGCATTATATCATTTAATAAACGGAAGGTATGCTTTTGAGCAGGAAAGTTATATAGAAGCAATTTCAAGTTTTCGTTCCTCGTTACAATTAGACGCGGATCAGCCGATTGCTTGGAGTTTTCTCGCTTTATCGTATATGTATATCGATCAGTCTGAAAAGGCGTTGCAGTTTTCTCAAGTAGCTTTAGAGCGTAGCCCGGAACGATTCACTTTAACGAATCACGGATTAATATTAATAGATTTAGAAAGATATGAAGAAGCGTATGAAATCTTTAATGATTTGTTAAAAGAATACAAAAATGAAGCACATGTATGGTATGAGCGAGCGAGATGTGCGCATCATTTAGGGAAATTATATTTAGCAATAAAAGGGCTTAAAATAGCAATTCATTTGGATAGTAATGCACCTTATATTTATACAAAACTTGCGGAAATATACGAATCTGATTTGAAGGATGAAGAAAGTACGAAAGAAGTTTTATTAAAAGGTATTGAGAAGTGTGATGATAAGTCACCTCTATACGTAAAACTTGGTGATTACCATTTCCAAAATGATAGTCTGGAAGAAGCAGAAACATTGTATACTCGTGCTTTGGAAGAAAATCATGATGATGTTTATTCTCATTTCGGACTTACACAAGTTTATATGGCAAGAGAACAATACAAGGAAGCAAAAGAATATATTCTCGGTATTGAAAAACAAATTGAAAAGAGCCAAGATTTTCTTATGAATGCGGGAATGGTTTTATGGGATGCTGAGGTTGAACTTGGTGGAAGTGAAGAAGGATTTAAAGTAGCATTGTCTAAGTTAGAGAGTGGTATAAAGCAGAGCGAATATAATGTAGCAAGTGCGTTAGATGAATATGTGAATCGAATTAAAGGAACCGTATTTGTACAACGAGGAATAGCATTCTTAAGAACGATACACAAAGAAAGAAATGAAGTAAGTGAGTACGGTTGTTATACAGGTATTTTATATGAATCTATTGGACAGTACGGCCAAGCGATGAAAAGATATAATAAGGCGATAGAACAAAAAGAAACGGCATTACCGTATTACCGAATTGGTGAAACACTTATGGCATTAGGACAATTGACGGAAGCAAAACAAGCGTATGAAACATGTTTAGAGCTTGATGGGAATTTCGTTGGTGTACATTTACAGCTTGCGGAAATATACGAAAAAGAAGAAAACCGTTTTAAAGAACAAAGTCATATGGTTCAGGCGATGAAAGAAGAACCATTGCACATTAATATGGAATATTTGGCACAACTTTCAGTAGAAATGAATCTTCAGGAAGAATTGCTGACTGAGCTAGAAAAATTAGCGAACGAAGTACCTGAAATATGGCGATTAGATGCGATTGCATACGTGTATGGAGCGATGGATGAAATAGATAAAGAACAAGCGCAGATTGAAGAGGCACTAAGATTAGATGGCGAGCATACAGAAGTTTTATATCATTATGCAAAAGTATTAGTGAAAAATAGAAATGCAAAAGCAATTGAAATTGCAATGAAGGTTATACAAAAAGATATAAATAATGAACGTATATTTGATGTATATGTAAAAGCGATAGAACAACATAAGAAATGGTCTAACATACGAGATTTTCTTCATACACTAAAAGTGAAAAAAGCTGAAAGAAGTATGGCATTTATGTATGCAGCATCTGCGGTGACGGAAAGATGGATTGAACGTCAACAAAATGAACAGCCGAAGAAATCCATAATTACAAGAGCTTTTTATCGCATGAAAAACCGTGCGAAAGAAATTTCGATTATTACTACAATCATTGATTTATATGAAATCTCATTAAAGTTAAATCAAAAAAATAGTATGGCAGCGCAGCGATTTGCACTATTTTACGAGAATGTGGCGATGTATAAAGAGGCGATAGATGTACTGCAAACATCATTAGAAAGTAAATGGGATTACGATGTAGCGAAGCAACTTGTAAATCTTTTCATAGAGTGTGATGAAGAGGATATGATAAGGGATGCGTCGGAATTAACGAAGCAAATGGTTCGAGAGTTACCAGATGATTACGATACTCTTCTTCTGCATGCGCAAGTATTGTTTAAAGCAGGGGAAGAAAGAAAAGCAGAAAAGATTACCTTACAATTAACGGAGCAAACACCATTTGTAAGTAGAGCGTTTCTTGCTTTAGGAGAAATATATCAAAGTCAAGAGAGGTTTGAAGAGGCAATTCATGTATTAGAAAATGCCTCGATACATCATCCGAATGAAACAGCAATTCTTCTTTCTTTAGCATCTTCTTATCATGGTGCCGGCCAAACAATAAAGGCAGAGAAAATAGCAAATGAAATATTAACAATGGATGAGAGTGATTTGTTAGCAAGATATGATCGTGTTTGCTATTTAGCACAGTTAAACAGAATGGAAGAGGCGAAGGTAGAACTTGAAATTGTACTTCGTGAGGATGAGTCAGGATTTTTCGCTGAACTTATCGAGGATGATGAAAATTTAGCAGTATTGCGAGAATTTGAAAACTAATTGTATAAGAATAGCGAAAAAGGATATAAATAAAATATATTTTGAATTAGTTGACAATTTATCGATTAGTGGCATAAAATAACTTTTAACAAAGTATACAAATCTGAAGACGAGAAAGAGTAAAATAGTGTACTGTTCCCCAGAGAGCCGGTATGTTGCTGAAAGCCGGTGTACAGATGTTATTTGAAAATCATTTCCGAGGAGCCGAGGCTGAAAGAGAGTAAGCTCGGACGGGTGTCTACCGTTACAAGGAACACGTATGATCGTACGTTGCTAAGTGCTATTAGTGAAGAACTAATAGAATTAGGGTGGTATCGCGGGTAAACCCGTCCCTACTTTATAGGGACGGGTTTTTTGTGTGCTTTAAAACATTCAAAAGGAGTGATTGTAGATGAAGAAAGTAGATGTAAAAGAGTCAGCTGTAGGGAGAGAAACACGTATTCGCAAACAGTGGAACGAGCAAAGCATTTTCGAGCAATCAATTCAGAATCGAGAAGGCGCACAATCTTTTGTGTTTTATGAAGGACCACCGACGGCGAATGGATTACCGCATGTAGGTCATGCACTTGGACGAACAATTAAAGATGTAGTAGCAAGATATAAAACGATGGCTGGTTATAAAGTATTAAGAAAAGCGGGATGGGATACGCACGGCTTACCTGTAGAATTAGGTGTTGAGAAGCAACTCGGTATTTCTGGTAAACATGAAATCGAGGAGTACGGAATTGAACCATTTATTAAAAAGTGTAAAGAGAGTGTATTCACATATGAGAAGCAGTGGCGTGAATTCACTGAAAGCATCGGTTACTGGGTAGATATGGATGATCCATACGTTACGTTAGAGAATCCATATATCGAAAGTGTATGGCATATTTTAGGGACGATTCATGAAAAAGGATTATTGTATAAAGGGCATAGAGTTTCACCATATTGCCCAAGCTGTCAAACTTCACTAAGTTCACATGAGGTTGCCCAAGGGTATAAAACAGTAAAAGATTTAAGTGCAACCGTTAAGTTTAAAGTGAAAGATAGTGAAAATGAATATTTCCTAGGTTGGACGACAACACCTTGGACACTTCCAGCAAATGTTGCACTCGCTGTACATCCAAATATGGAATACGTGAAAGCAAAACAAGAAGGTCATGTATACATTGTTGCGAAAGAACGTGTACAAGATGTATTAAAAGAAAACTATGAAGTATTATCTGTTCATAAAGGAGAAGAATTATTAAATATTTCTTATACAGCACCGTTTCCAATGAAAGAAGTTACAAATGGTTACCGCGTAATCGGAGCAGATTTCGTAACGGCAGATAGTGGTACAGGACTCGTTCATATCGCTCCAGCATACGGAGAGGACGATTATAGAGTCGTGCAAAGTGAAGGATTGTCATTTTTGCATGTTGTAGATGAGAAAGGCGAGTATACAGAAGCAGTACCATTTTTGAAAGGGAAGTTTGTAAAAGATTGTGACGTAGATATCGTTCGTTATTTAGCGAAGGAAGGTTTACTATACCATAAAGAAAAGTATGAACATAGTTACCCGCATTGCTGGCGCTGTGATTCACCACTTCTTTATTATGCAGGAGAGAGTTGGTTAATCCGAACGACTGCAATTAAAGATACATTTTTACAAAATAATGATTCTGTTACTTGGTATCCAGATCATATGAAACATGGA
Source organism: Bacillus sp. TE9106W (assembly GCF_054062215.1). Taxonomy (NCBI): domain Bacteria; kingdom Bacillati; phylum Bacillota; class Bacilli; order Caryophanales; family Bacillaceae; genus Bacillus; species Bacillus sp. TE9106W. The sequence continues at coordinate 97,720 of NZ_JBSSFA010000003.1, read as the reverse complement.
CGCTTTGGTAAGTTTTTAGAAAATATGGTGGACTGGAATATTAGCCGAAATAGATATTGGGGAACACCATTAAACGTATGGGAATGTGAAAGTTGCGATCATCAATTTGCACCGAAAAGCATTGCTGATTTAAGAAAGCATAGTACGAAAGAAACACCTGAAGATTTAGAATTGCATAAGCCCTATGTAGATGAAGTGCAAGTTAGCTGCGAAAAATGCGGAAGTGCGATGAATCGTACACCAGAAGTAATTGATGTTTGGTTTGATAGTGGCTCGATGTGTTAATTTGAAATAAAGTCACGATGTTTATAAAAAAGACGCGAAGTTTTGACTAAAGTCGCGACGTTTATAAAAAAGATACGACGCTTTATCACTTCAAGTAAAAAACAACCAACATTAAAACCGAATATATTTAAAATATAAACACTGGTTATTCGTTACAAGATATACAATTTTACGAATATTGAGTTGAATTAGTGTGTATATAGAGTTATTATAAAAAAGTGGTATTTTACAATTTACTCCATAACATGTAAGAAAGGAGAGACTAAGTATGGGGAAAACCTAATTTTTATTATATTAACAAAATGTGTAACTGATAGATAAAGAGTATGCTACTAATTATTTAATTCAGATTTATAAGTATATAAAGGGAGAATTCTCCCCCTTTCAATTAAAGATTACGAATATTTTTGAATCTTAAATTCCTTATAAGTTGATATCAAAGAACTAATAGAGAAAAACAGGAATAAACAAGGAAAAGTCCAAGTTTTATAACCTACGATACTAATAACGAAAGCGGTTACTGAAGCTAAAAAGAGTGCCAAATATGCGCTGAAAGAAAACCATTTACTAATTTTTTTATTTATTTTCATTAATCTGCTCCATTCTTCGAAATTTTCAATACATAAACATATTATACTATTATAAATTATTTTCTAACAAGGGGATGCTTATATGAATAAAAAAATAGCTAAAAAAATAATGTTAATTTGTATGACCATGACTTTAATGATGTCCTGTACATTACTTACTTTCCCAGGAGAAAAGGCTGAGGCTTCGATGGTAAATCATACATTATATAAAACAGAAGAAGAAATTGTCTACGCAGATCCGAATGATGAAAGTGCTGCATACTCATTTTATCTTTCAATAATAGCCTTTATACCTCAACTATCAGCAATAAAAACATTAGATTATGTATTGAAAGCTGCTAGTTTTGGAATTTCATATAAATCTTTTGTTGACTATGGTAAAAACCCGAATAGATTTAAAATAGTAAAAAGAACATACAAAGCTGATACAACTACTATGAATTATTGGGGATATTTTTATGTTGATCTGTACAATTTGGATACTGGTCAATTTGTTTCTTCTAGAATGTACACTATTGCAAAAATGCAATAAATAATTTTAATTTTATTGCATTTTTGCAATTTATCTTCCGGCTCAAGAAATGTAAAGCGCATAGTCCGATGAGTATGTAGAAGGTGATTGCCTTCAAATAAATTTTACAATCAAAAGATACTATAGTATATCGGTTATAAATTAAGTATCCGATATACTGTAGTTTTGAGCGAATTCTAGTGTGGCGCCAGAAACAGAACTTTTTATGTAGCTTTCGGACTTGTACCATTGAAAAGCCACAAAAAGAGGGAAGTTGTAAATTCGTAGTACGAAAATTAAGATTCAAAAACTTAAAACAAGATTGTAATACCATACGAATTCCTTATTTATTGGAGAATAATACAATTCAAAAACAAAAGAAACAAGAGTTGAAACTAATTCTAGCATTATATAGTCTATACGGACTTATTCGTTGCAATCAATAAAACACAATTAATAGGTCTATTATAAATTAATAGCTATTTTTCTTAATAAAAATACCACTGAATGAACTATATTTTGACTTTCAGTGGCATTTTTGAATTATTAATTATGTGTGGAGTAACAAGTCTTTCTTTATCTAGTCTAAACATTTACAACATTATATATAATTATAATTGTCGTTTTTAGAAAGGAAATGCGAAATGAACAAGAAACTAATTTTATTTATAAGCTGTTTACTTTCTTTAGGTATATTTCTTTCATTCACACGAATTTCAAAAGCAGAAGAAATATTAAAGGAACACATTATTACAAAAGATGAAGCGAAGCAGAAGGCTAATACTTATATAAAAAGTATTAGTAAACGAACTTATCCGAATTGGAATGATGCTCAAATAGGGGCGAGTAATACCCTCTATGACTTGGATGGAAATATAACTGGATACGTATTTTAAATAGAAAAAAAGAATGAAGAACTTGGGTATATTATTGCAGATGGAAAGAGTGGTGGCCCTTCTATTATAGAATCTGCGAGAACAGGGTCTAGTCCTTATAAGAATGTAGAAGAGGGAAAAGCGATTTATACTGGTCCCCTTCAACATTTTAAAAAGGAAAATGATAAAATAATTGACCTTCATTCCAAGCAAGTTATAGATGCTATAAAAAGAACAACGGAAGAGGGGAAAAAGCAAAGGGAGATTCAGCCATATTCAAACAATGTTCCTAAGGTAGCAAAAGCTTTTGGAGAGCCTCAATTTAAAGATAAATATATCAAGGATGTTCCAGATTATCAGTGGTATCATGGTTGTTCACCTACGGCTATTGCCAACTTAGTATCTTATTGGTCGCAATATTATAATAATTTATTCCGAGATAATGAAACATCTGATCAATTAATTGACAATTTAGCAGACGCGATTGGAACTGACAAGGGGACAGGAGCAGACACAAACGGGGTAAAATATGCTACATGGCCACAAAAAATGGCACCAGGTATCAAACAATACTGGAAAACACGCGGGTACGATGTAGAAACCCAGTATGATACTAATCCAACTTATGAAAAATTCCAAAAAGAAATAGACGAAGATAGACCTATTATAGTCAACTTTACTAATAACCTGTATTTCAATGACCATACCGTAACTGGAGTAGGTTATATGCAAGCTTACATTCCAGAATTGAACGAAACTTATAAAGATATAACAGTACATGATACATGGGATAGTACACCGATAGATGTAACCCTAAGTTTTGATGAAGTTGCGAAATCTATATCAGATTATATAATTGTTAACCCAAGTAAAATAGATAGAAAATTGTTTAATTTTAAAAAGAAAATGGAACAAGTTCATTATAATTGGGAGAATGATGGTCCTTTAAAAAATTATACTGATAATTTTACAGCCTCTTTTGATCAAACACCAAATTTTCTATATAGTAATCCCTATTTTATTCAGACTCTTGCAGATGATGGTGTTCGAGTAGATGTCAATGGAAAGCGTGTTATTGATCGATGGTCTGGTTCTACTGGTCAAATCGACCGAGCAATTATAAGAAATGGGGAAGAAATAAAGTCAATAAAGACAGAATATCATGAAAATACCGGGAGAGCAGCTGTTTTTTCTAATGTTGTTCAGTTTGGGGAATGGATAGCTTACTATTATCCTAATAAAAATCTAGAAGGTTTTCCTATTGATTCCAAAACAAAAATGGGGACTCCATTGAGTAATATGGCAACTTTAGAGGAAAACTTTGGGATAGGAGCACCAACCCAGAAAGTGCCTTCAGATAATTTTACAGCCAGGTACACGACAATTCAACGTATGCAAGCAGGAGAATATATTATTAGAGGGCTTGCAAATGATGGATTACGAGTATTAATTGATGGTAAAGTTGTTATAGATCGATGGACACCAACTTCATATAAAGAAGAAACACGAAAAATAACTATTAATGATGGAACTGGAAATTCAGTATTGGGAAATTCTACTGAGAAAGATATACATCTTATAGAGATACAGTATCTTGATGTGAGTAAAGAAAGCAAACTTAAATTAGATATAAAACAGGTTAAAGACATAGATCGATTTGCGGACGTACCATGGATGGCAGAATACTATAATGGTGCTGATTTCAAAGGTGATGCCGTTATTGTTGGAGGAAAAGATTCATTATTAGAAAAAATTGATAAAGTTGATTTCAATTGGGGAAATGTCTCACCTCAACCGGGTATACAAGCTAACAATTTTTCAGCTAGATTCAAATTATACAAAACAGACTTAGACCGATGGGGTACTTATTTATTTGAAGTAAAAGCAAAAGGTAAAGTACGTGTATATAACAATGATCAGCTAATAATGGATTTATGGAATTCTAATGATGGTAAGTTACACTCAGTAGAAGTGCCCATAAATATCTCTATGAATGTAACCATTGAATATCAAAAGAATGAGAAAAATGCTGATTTGCATTTCAATATAAAAAACGTGGGTAACAATAGTTGGGTACAACAAAATGGAAAATGGTATTTTTATAATAAAGAGGGCCATATTGTTAAAGGTCTACAAACTATTAATGAATACAAATACTACTTTAATGAGAACGGGATTATGCTAACCGGTTTACAATCTATTAATGGAAAAACATATTACTTTAACGAAAATGGTACTATGGTTACAGGTTGGAAAGAAGTAGATAACAAATGGTATTATTTTAATGAAAATGGTATTAAAGTTCCTAATGTATTTTTAGATGTCCCAGAAAGTCATTGGGCGTATGAACAAATATCATATATGGCAGGAAATAAAATTATAAATGGATATGGGAATGGCTATTTTGGTGCAAATGATAATCTTACACGTGAACAATTAGCAGCCGTCCTATATAAGTCTTTATTACTGCCGGATACAAGTGATAATCCTTATACAGATATTAATGATAGTCCATTCAAAAAAGAAATTTTATCTTTGACGAAGAGCGGTATTTTTTCAGTAAATGGGGAAAAGACATTTAATCCAAAAAGGACTGCGACAAGGGCTGAAATTGCTGTCGTGTTAACAAAAGCATTTAATTTAAAAATCAAAGCTAATTATGAATTCAATGATATGAAAGGTCATTGGGCAAATGAATCTGTAAAAGCTTTATATAGTAATGGGATTGCAAGTGGTACAGGAAATAAAAATTTCAGTCCAGCAGCAAATGTTTCAAGAGCAGAAATGGCTGTATTTTTATATAGAGCAATCAACTTAAATCCAAATTTTATACCAAATCCTATTTAAACTTAAATAAGATGTCTTTAATACGAAGTTATACAGGTTTCATAGCAGTTTGTTTTGAAATTGATTTATAATTTTGTGTGTGAAAAAATTATATCAACATCATTTATATTTTCTCTAATCAAAGTTATAGGTTTTGAAAAACTAACTAATTTAATCAAAAAATGCACCCTAATTGATAGTTACATAATTGACAATTAGAGGTGCATTTTTTATAGTCTATTTTTAAAATACAAGAACTAAGCATGCTGGAGCAGAAGCTTTTTTAGGAGCTCCACAAGTAGCAGGGGCCAATCCCGGGGAGACAAGTATCTTTTCAGGATATTTTAAGAAGCTTCCAAGAGGAAATGACTACAGTTTAATAATTAAAGATTTTGCTAAGAATACTTCAGATCAAGCAATATTATCCATTAAAATAGAGGAGTAGCATAATCATTTAGAGTTAAATTCTATATTACATTGTTTTACTCTTCATTGATTATAGAATTATAAATAATTTTCAATCGAACTTTTTTATAAAAATTGCATACTACTTCACAAAGAAGGACTCCGTTTTGAACAATCTTTTTTCAAAATGGAGTCCTAATGTCTCTTATTAAATAAGGATTTGTGAAACATCTTTGATTAAAATTTAATCCAAACCAACATAATGATTGTATAATCGTTAATTTAGCATTGCATAAAACACTAACAATTTTTAATTTGATAATATTATCTCTTCTCAAATTTAGCCAATTTCTTAGTTTTAATAAGAAAATTTATATACTTAAAGTAAAGGGCTTAATTTCAATTAAGGGGGAGGATAATTTGGAGGTGTATAACTCAGCTGCTCCTGCACAAACAAATAATGAAGAGTTACCATTCGATATTTCTTGGATGACCGATTGGATTGTAGATTGGTTTGGTTCTTTATTTAATGGCGGCAGTGATGTAATTAAAGATGGGGGAGATAAAATAGATGGTGCAGTCCATGCGAGTGTGCCTGCATTCTTTGATGTTATTTTCCTTATACTTTCTGTAGTAATTTTAATATCATTATTAGTTTTTGGGGCTTCTTTATGGTTTAAACATATAAAGTGGAAAAAAAGATCTATATATTTTGGAGTAGGTTCATTTATCCTCATACTTTTAATAAGGATTCTACCAGTGTTAATGTTGACAACACGCTCTTTTGATTTTCAAACCTTTATGAGTAATATGGTGGGTTTAATTACTTCTATAATTTTAGGAACAGCTGTATTAATGTTTTTGATATCTTTAGCATTAGGTATGCTTTATAAGAAATTTGAACATCCCAAATATGGAAAATGGAGTTCAAGTTTGAGATATAGTTCCATTTTTATATTTGTAATGACATTGCTAGTACCGGCCTTACTGCGTCATTTATAATTTCGGTTTATAAAAGGAGAAGGAGGAGTGCAAGTAAGTTCTATAATATTTTTGTGTAATGTGCTAGTGCTCATTCTCCTGTCGATTTCAAGGTCAAATCTAATAGATTAAAAAATATATGGTACGAAGTTTTGGCGAAGGGGGAGAGGGACTAGTGACTACTTTTGTTGTAATGGTAAGTATATTCTTAATTCTGTTCGTAATTGGTCCAAAAGCAACTAAGAAAAAAGAAGAAAGAGACAGAATTAAAAAGGAACATGAAGAGAAAATGGAGGTTTTAGAGGAAGAAAAAATTGATTTGGATATTAATGGAACTAAAGTACGGTTACACAAGAAGCCTAAGTTAAAAAGTAGTATATATAAAATAAAGGGTGACAGATAAATTCATAATAGGATAATCAGTTTCAAATTTATTTACAAAGCTTTAGTACAATCAGAAAGGATGATTTGATGGGAGCTGAAGTTAAATACCGATGGACAACTAGCATTTTTAATTACAAAGGTAAAGGAGAAGAATGGACAACAGGTTATTTAGAAACTAAGGAAGCAGCAAGAAGTGACCTTATAGCTGAGGGCACATCAGGGTTTATATTATTGGATAACCCTGATAGTGAAGGAGATATTCAAGAAGTAGAATTCATAAAAATCATTAAAGACGAAAAAGGGAATGCTATTGTTTCAGAAGTAATAAGTGATGAAACAGCTGGAAAACTATATTTCGATAAGGCTTTTGAAGTATGGAAAGAGGATTTTTAGATAATATCATTTATTGATTAAATTTTGTCCAAAAATCATTTTATGTGTAATAAAGTCATTTTAAATAAAAGCAATAAGTTCCTATCATATTTTCGTAACAGGAATTTATTGCTTTTTTATGTTGATTTATACATTACGTATTGCTTCTGTTAGTAAGTAATTGTATCTTTATAAAATATTTAATCGCATTATATTAATATTAAACTAAATTAAATATTGGTATCTGTTCTCATTGAATATATCAGAAAATATTGGTAAAAAACAGTCTTTTTTTTACATTCAATTGACTTTAATATTTAAAGGGTCATATGAACTTTAAGTTTATGTTGATTAATCCTCTTCATTACAAGGGGACGTTGTTTGAAGGAATCGTTAAAAAGGAGTGGTGTTTATAAAGAAAATATTATTATTTGTATGCGCTTTAGTGTTATTTATCATGTTTGGATGTACTAAAAAAGTATCTAATAATTATGTTATCTCAGAGGGAAGTTGCCAGAAAAATTGGGCGGTTTGTACGTTATTTCCTGAACATGTAATCAAAATTGCAGGTTCTAAAACTGTGAAAGTAGCTGTTTTAGATAGTGGGATTAATCAGGACATAAAGGGACTTAAAGGCCAGGTAAAGAAAAGTTATAATGCGCTTAATAATACTTTTGAGACAGAGGCTATATTAGATCATGGAACTATGATTGCAAGTATCATTGCTTCTACAAAAAGTAGAAATAATGTGGTGGGAATTAATCCTGCTGTTGAATTGTATGATGTTCAAGTTTTAAATGAAAAGGGTAGTGGAAAAATAGCGGATATAATATCAGGGATAAACTGGAGTGTTGAACAAGGTGTTGATATTATCAATTTAAGTTTTGGCTTTTCTAAAGATGACCCTAAGCTAAGGGAAGCGATAAGAAATGCATCAAATAAAGGGATAATAATTATTGCTGCTACAGGAAATACCATTGGCTTATCTACTGATTACCCTGCTAAATACCCTGAAGTATTATCTATTTCTGCTATTGATAAGGATATGAAATTATATGCTTATGCCGGCCAAGGCAAGGTTGATTTTGTGGCACCAGGCGTAGATGTACCTGTATTAAACATACATGGAGAGGTTGAAATGCAAAGCGGGACTTCTTATGCAACAGCTTATACAACAGGGATTGTTTCTATATTGCTTCAAAATGGGAGTAAAGACATAGAAAAGGATCTACGCTTTGGAGCAATAAAATTAGGTGCGAAAGAAAAATTTGGGATGGGATTAGTACAAATAAAAGAATAAGGTGGAGAATTTAATGAAAAAATATTTTATCTTCAGTATAATTACAGCGCTTTTCATTACATATGTTCCTACAGGGTTTGTATATGCAGCGCAAGAAAATGATTCTGCATTAAAAGAAATTGTAAATGTTACCGAAAACACTGAAACTAGTAAAATAGATACCGAAGTTAAAGTTGATGTAAAGGAAGATTTAGGGATAGAATCATCCGAACAAATTGAAATAACTGAAAATGTTGTTGATAATGTAGACACTTTTGAATCAATATTAGATACTGATCAAGTACAAATGGAAAGTACATTGGAATATAATATTGAAACAAGTGAAATGAGTGCTAAAGCAATACTAAATGATGAGAATGGAAATGAAATAGAGAAGAATTTTTCAATTCTTGTGACTGATGTAGAAGGTGAAGATTTAAAAGCTATTTTTGTGGATCAAGAAACTGGTGAGCAATATTCTATTGATACACAAGAAATAACTGCATCTGCTCTTCCTTTGGTTCCCGTTCTTGTTGCATTCATAGTTAAAAGCGGTCTAAAAGCAGCTATAAAAAAATATGGCCCAACTGCTATTAGAACTCTAATGAAAAACTCTGAACCTCTTGCTAAAGTAGTTGCAAGCAGATTAGGATACGCAGAAACAAAATTTTTCTCTCATGGTGCAAGAGTATATTTTAACAAAAAAGGAAAACCTAAATATATAACTAGAGACAAAGATGGTCACAATGGTGGAGCTTTTAAAGGTGCTGATACAGTAAAAGCTCTTGCAAATAAGAAAACTAGATCTGGAACTTATGATTTAGAATTAAGAAGAATCGGAGCTTAATAACTAATTATGGATAAATTTAAAAAATTCGAAGTGGATTTTACAAATACTGAAGAAACTCCCTTTTTTCAAGTAACTTCGAATCATAGAATTAGATTCGATATGGATTTATTTGTAAATAATAACACTCGATTATTAAAAAATATCTTGGATAATTTATTCAATCAAAACGAAAAAATAAATTCTTCTTTTATCTGTGGATATATTATAAATGGTAAAAGAATTCATGAAAAAACAGGTTTAGGTAAATTTACTAAAATTAGAAATTGGAAAGAAACATTAATAAAAAACGATAATTTTACAAGTTCAACAATTTTTGCATCTATAAAAAATTTAAATTATCAGGATGTATATAAATACTGTCAAAATGTATCACAAGGGTATCCATCAGCATATATCTCATTTTATAATGACAATTATTTATTATATATAAATCAGGATGTACTTGATATAATTTCATTTAATGAGAAGTTAATAGAACAATTAAAAACTAAATATGCAATGGAATATGATAAATACTATGAGTAATTGATATATTTTAAAGGAATATATCTATGAGATTATAGAGAATTCCAAAAAAGACCAACTCCTTATTATTAAGGGATGGTCTTTTTCAATTTTTTCTCCCATACTGAAGTATTTAATTACTTTGAGTGTTATTATTTATCCGTACATATGCAATGTTCTCAACTAATTGAAAGTCATTTTCTATTAGTTGGGTAATAAATTCATTTGAATTATTTTGCTTATCAATTTCCTTTAATAATACAAAATCACCTGATTTTTTTCTTTCCTTAATTGGTAGGTTCCTATTTTCAAGTATAACGTTTAGGATACCTAATTCGATGTTAGAAAATGTTTGCTGCTTTGTTAATTTATTTGCTAGATGAAATGCAATTAATTGTTGAAACTTTCTAATTTCATAAGAGCGATTATAATACGTATATCTATTTGCATGTTCGTTAAGTACATGCAATAGATAATCAAATTCCATAGAAGATAAGGCGGAAATATCTTCAACTGGGAGTTTAGGTTTCTTTTTTCTTCCGAATGGTACTTTGATACGATTCATTTTTACACTTCCTTATTAGTATTTATCTCTTCCCACTCACTTTTTTCTAAGTAAATCATTTTAATTTGACGTCTAAGTAATTGTGAAATGGTTTTAGTAACTATGGAATCATTTAATGGATTATATAAAGTCTCAACTTGTTGGGGATTTTCCATTACGAATATAATATGGTGCTTTGATCCAGTGGCATGAACTATTTCTCCTAAACTATTTGCAATAAGGGGATTATCTTTCTTTATATGAGCGATACAGTTGGGTAGGAATGTTTCTAATAATTTGCTTGTTTCCCAAGTGATTTCTGGTAAAACAATATCTTTTGCAGTTTCCTTAGCTTTAGGGTCGCGATAAATTTGAATGTTTCTGCGTCTTTGATTAGCAGTTGGTTCTTCTTTTTGTTTTTCTAATTCGTCTAAACGCTGATTGAATGCTGCGATGGTATCAAGTAAACTTTGTAACAATGTTTGATTAAGCTCACTGGAATCTTCATTTTCATTATTTTTGATATTCGGTTGGATCGTTGATATTTCCTGCTCCAGCTGAAGTATCTTAACTAATGCAATTTCAATTAGTGTCGCTGCATATACAGAGCTTTTTATTTTATACTGTACCGTTGTAAGCTCTTCAAGAATACTTGGAATCTTGGATAATGGTATTCGCTCAGCAAGATTTATAAAGGCATTATTATAAATGGCCACTTTAAACATGTCAGTTTTTTGAGATAGATTGAATATCATGAGGTCTCTGTAGTAACCAATTAAATCGCTTAAAAAGAAATCTGCTTGTTTTCTCTCTAGGATAGTTTGCAAGGAATCCAAAGTGCTGGTTAAATCTTTCTCAGTTATATAATGTATTAGTTTTTCAATATCCTGAATTGCTACCTTACCAACGACTGTTGCAACATGCTCTATTGTTACATTATTTGTTGCGTATGCGATTACTTGGTCCATTATGCTAAGAGCATTTCTTAAACCGCCTTCAGCTAATTGGGATATTAAATGTAATGCTTCGTCTGTAATACGAATCCCTTGATCATGGGAGATGAATTTTAACCTGTCAATCATTGCTTGAAGAGGTATATTTCGAAATTCGAATTGTTGGCATCTAGAAATGATAGTTTTAGGAACTTTTTGTGGATCTGTTGTAGCCAGTATGAAAATAACGTGTGCTGGTGGCTCTTCTAATGTCTTTAATAGAGCATTAAATGCTGAATTTGAAAGCATATGCACTTCATCGATAATATACACTTTATATTTCCCTGTAACCGGTGCTAAATGTACCTGATCTCGTATCTGCCGTATTTCTTCTACTCCATTATTGCTTGCAGCATCAAATTCTAGAATGTCCGCGAATTTATTATTATTGATATCACTACAGTTGGCGCACTTTTGACAAGGCTCACCATTACTTAATGGAGCTAAGCAGTTAACACCTTTTCCTATTATTTTGGCAACAGTTGTTTTACCAGTACCTCGTGGTCCAGAGAGTAGGTAGGCATGAGCTACTTTTTCTAGTTTAATCGCATTCATGATGGTCGTTTTAATATGATCTTGCCCCACTAAATCATTAAAGCTATTTGGTCTATACGCACGGTATAGTGCAACATAATTACTCATTAATATTCCTCCCATAAATATCAAATTTTATTAAATGGCAATCCTTTTAAATGCAAAAAAGCAGCCAAATGAGTAGAGTTACTGTTCACATTTTCATGTGTTAACTCAACCCAAAGGGCTGCTTTTAATTTAAAGAAGAAAAAACAAAAAGTAAAAAATTATAAGAATATTATAACTCTTGATCTAACAAAAAGGAAGATTAAAAACTTTATGAATCGATTTGACACTCATAATTCCACATATTACTATTTAGAGGAGTTATCAGAAAATTCTATTGTGAGAGGGGATTAAAAATGGGTGAATTAGTTTCGATTACAAAAAAGGACGGAAAAGAATCAATAGATTTATTTAAACATTATAGTGAGTGTTTTGAGGAAGGAGATTCTATAGGTCAAGATAAGATATCTGATGAATTATTTACAAAAGTGAAAGATGCTGTTACTCAGTATTGGTTAGAATCTATGGACTCATTACCTGATGTTGTTGATTTGTACATTATTATTTCTTTAATAGAAAGTGATTCACCGAAACACAAGAAAATAGTTACACGTTTTTTCAATGACTGTAAAATTTTCTTAACAGCGAAGGAAAAGAAACAGGGTAAACGAGGGAAAATCGATCGCTTGTTAAAAGAATATAGTAAACCACAGATGAAAGAAAGGCTTCAAAAGAATTTAAAAGTCGCTGGTGAAATTGAGATAGCTCAATTACAAGCAGCGTATGATCAAACAGATAATCAACAGAAGAAAATTAAAGATGTACAAGAAGTAATTGAGAAGTACGGAATGCATTTCACAATTTTTATCACTGCTTATATAAAAACTCAAGGAACAGATGATATGCATGAATTGTACTTAGAAGCTGCTCCATTCAGATACATTAACATTCTTGCAGAATTAGCAATATTTCATCAGGAGAGATATCCTAGTCAAGAAAAGGCTGAAGAGATTTCATTTAAAGAGGAGTGGAATAAACTTCAAAGTAAGTTAAACGAGTATGAAAAAAAGCTTAATAAACAAGAAAAAATGTTAAATAAATACAAAATGGAAAATGAATATTTGAAAAAACAAAAAATCTCATCAGATGCTAAGGCATCAAGAGTTGTTAAACAAACAGAGAGGTCAGTAAATGAATTGATGACTGAGTTGGCAACTGAGGAGGAAATCAAGTCCGAACAACATAAAAAAGAAATAGAGTATTTAAATAAAACGATTGAACAAATGGCTCAAGAAATTATTCAATTGCAGAAAGAAGAAGAGCCGGAAGGAGATGTGCATAAGAATGATTTGTCAGGAAAGAAAGTGGCTGTAATTGGTGGGAATAAAGAAAGATACTATAGAGAGTGCGTTGAAAAGTACAATGCAGAAATTATATTTGTAGCAGAAGATCAGCATAGAAAAATAGATAGTGCGGTCAAAAAAGCCGATGTAGTCTTTTACTTAACAGAATTATTAAGTCACATTTATCATGAATTAATTATTCCGGCCGCATCTCGTTATAATACCCCAATTCGTTTTGTAAATAGTAAGGGTATTTCAGCATTTGAAAGTGCGTTAAAAAGATATGCAAATGAGTAAAATGTAAAGTGAACCGTATATTTAAGTATGATATAATACTTGTAATATATTTTTGAATTTTCTTTCGTTTATTAAAGATTATGTCCTTCGGGTAAAAGAACGCTGTACATCGTACATGCAATTCTTTTCCGGAGGGCTATTTTTATTTGTACAAAAGTATGAAAGAGAGGGAAAACTTTTGAAGATGTCAGAAAAACAAAGTGTATTTCTACCAGAAGGCTACTTTGAAATGAAGACAATACCTCAAGCGGAAATAGCTGATATTTACACTTCTAAGGAATTAATAACTGATAATGAACTTGATTCATTTTATTTTAGAGCGTTAGAAGAGAAGGGCATTTATCTAAACGAGAAACAAATTGAGGCTGTTCGAACAATTGGTAAAGAATAAGCGATTGAAGGATGAAAACGGAAGACTATAAGAAAAACAGTATGAACATGAACAAATATAATAAAATAAGGCTCTTACTTTGTAGTCTTATCTACGAAGTAAAAGCCTTGTCTTTTTTACTCATTTTTTATTTTAGTTTTGATGAAAAGGCACAGAAATTCTACTACAGATTATAGGATTAACAAATTCTTTAAATTTCTGTGTACTACGTACAAGCCCTCTACTTTTGGTATGTGCCTCTAATTCAGCACAAATTTTATTGTATCCGGAGTCATTCTTTCTAAAGCATGCGCAGAATATTAACGATCATTGATTTTGAGTTTTTAAAACTTATTTATTATAACTGTAAAATGTGGTTTGAATTTTACTTCGATTTTTTTCTTTTCTTCTGCACCTAGAATGTATAGTGTATCATTACGAGTATATATTTCTTTCACCAATTCCATCTTGGTTTCTATGATACGTTTGTCTTCGTATAGCATTATTAATTCAACTGTTGCATCATAATAGAACATATTCATAACCAGTTCAAATCCAAGTTTATCAATTTTACTATATCGATACGCACCCGCACCTGGAATATAGTAATCTTCTGGTTCACTTTCGAAAATTTCTAATAACTCATACTTATCATGTTTAATATCCAATATTCCTCAACCTTTTTGTCATAGATTACTTACTATGCTATTCATTCTATTCTTTTTTCTTAGCGGGAACAACTGTGATAACATCACCTTTATCATTTATAACAACGTAGCCTTCGTCTCTAACGTATTTCCAAGTACCAGGATTGTCTCCTGGTTTGCGAGTGCCCGTTTTTATAATATCTTCAACTACATTTGGAGTCATTCCCCGAGGATCAACTTTTTTTAATTCTTCCATGTATTTATCTGATCCGAATGTATACCCTTTTCTTTCAGCTCGCTCACGTGCTCGTTTTGTAAGCTCCGCTCGAACTTGAACTGTATCAGGTGCCATTCTTTCAAGTGCATGTTCAGAGTACTTGCGCCCATCAATGACGCCGCCACCTCTTGGCATACTCCATCCAATCTCTTCCGTTACATTTGATACTTTTCCTAAATCCTTTGCTTTTTGTTCTAATTCTCCATATTTACCAAACACACGGCCAACAACTTTAGGAGAGCCACCTACTAGTGTAGAAACTGTTCCCCAAACATAATCATCTGGACCATATTCTCTCTCTGTGAAAAATTCTCTTCCGTTATAAAGTTGCAGCCCTTGTTTAATTTGCCCAACAACTGGCATAAAATCAAGTGACATGGACCCAAGTTCATTCGTACGCTTCTGTTCTTCCAGATATTCTTTCATTTTTTCAGGCGGTACACCAAAATCCTTAAGACGATTTGTTAAACCGTCCATGTTTCCGACATTTTTAGCTATGTTAGATGTATCAATTTTATATCCCGTAATTTTATTAGCAGAATCTAAAAGGTGGTTTGTAGCATCGATACCTGACATGATATCCGTGTGAAGAGTTGGAAATGCTTGTTGCGCTTCTTTAATGTGTGTAGAAACACTTCTTGTTAAGTCTTCGACCATCAAAGCTTGCTTATGTAAAGATTTAGCTGCTGTATCTACTGATTTAGCAAATTTATCTACACTTTTATTAAAAGTGTGTAAATCTTTAGCCATTGATTTGTATGCAGGTATTCTCCCCTTAAAATCTTCATGCCAATCCTTTATCTCTGTAGCAGTATCTTTTAAACCGTTAGCTTGTTTTTTAATCTCTTCTTGTGGTAAGGAATTCAAGAATTTTTCTATCGGTTCAATATATGCTTCTTCTACTTCTACTGGAAAACCATTATACATATTAAGTGACGCTGCAATTACATCCATGTATTCTGCACTGTATTCTGCTAATTGTTTTTTAGTTTCTGGTAACAGATTCTTGGCAGCCTGTACATTGTTAATAATATCCCCAGAGTCCTTATTGGCTTTATCTAAAACCATAATACTATCTTTTAATAGCATAAACTTATGGATTTTACTAAAATCATCCTCCATCATTTGTAAGTTCGTGAGGATAGATTGATATTTTACTTGGACATTTGGATCAGCTTCTTTTGCATTTATGTTATCAACTAAGCTTTTTATATGAGATCCTTTTAAAGTCGTTAGGAACAGATTCAAACTTTGTGTCAATTCGCTAGATTCTAGTATAGCCGTATCGATATTATTTGCTTGATTAGCATCAGCTAAGCGTTTTGAGTGTTTTTGTATTAATTCTAGTCCGAATTTTAAATCGTTTACATCTTGACGAATCGCATCCATTTTATTGGATAAAGATTGATCAAACACAACTACAAATAGTTTTTTTACAACGTATGTCTTCCCGTTATAATTTACTCTAAACCATAAGGGATCATCTTCTCCCACTACTTCAAGAACTTCATCGTCCCCAACTTGAATAGGATTATGTCCTCTTAAAACCGTTCTAGAACTGTAAATGTTATGATCAAAAGAATTAATTTTTACCCAGCCTTTGACCATCTTTCCTGTTCTGTCGAATTGAAACTGTTTACCTTTATAAGTTACATCACCTTTTTGAATTGCCCCTTCATCGTTTGCGAAGTACCAATGTGTAGCCTGCGAGAACCAGCCTTTTTGGGCTGCACCAGTTGTTCTATTAAAATAATAGTCCTTCCCGTCAACGGTATTCCATCCCACTGATAGATTACCATTTTCATCGAAAAGATATGTATCATCTCCTGAACGCAACAATCCAGTATGTTTCACGCCTGGTTTGTCATAATAGTATTTCTTTTCTCCATCTACAACCCAGCCAACCGCGTCATTATTTTTTATACCTGTTGTTGCCATAATAGTCCTATATAGGAACATAGAAAATTGCTCTCTTGTAACAATTCCATTTGGATTAAAATTTCCGTCACCTGTACCACTCGTTATTTTGTTACCAGCTAATATTTTGACATATTCGTTGGCCCAGTGACCTTTCATATCCGTAAATTCAACATTTCCTTGTGGTTTTAAGTCAAATGTTTTGACAAGCACAGTTGCCATTTCAGCACGTGTCATATTATTTTTCGGATTAAATTTTTTCTCAGCATTTACACTGAAAATACCACGTGCTGTTAGTGCCAAAATTTCCTTTTTGAAATTGCTGTCACCAATATCACCAAATGGATTATTTGTACTATCTTGTGGTTTTAAATATCGATACAAGAAAGCAGCGAGATGTTCGCGAGTAATAGGATCCGCTGCACCGAAATAGCCATTTCCGTATCCTGTTATAATCTTATTCTCCACCATATACATCATTTCTTTATACGCCCAGTGGGTTTTAGGAACGTCAATAAAAGATGATGAATTCGCTTGACCATTTTGTTCTGCATATGCTGTTCCTGCTGTACTGAATAATAAAACACATACTATAGAACTTAGAAAAAATTGCTTAATTTTGTTCACAATAGACCTCCTATTTAATTATTAAAGATATAATTTCAAAAACAGCACTCATTTTACCATTGATTTCATTTTATATCAATATATTGATATAATAATGTTTTATCTAATGTAGAGGGAACTACACCACTATCAAGAAAAAAGGGGGCATTTATTTTGATTAGAAAAAATTGCTCAATTTAAATCTGTTGAAAAGTACATTCATTCTATTCAACAATCGGGTCAGATAATTGTGGGAAATGGGGAAAACGAGTTAGCGACAGTGATTACCCTTGAAAAATATCTGAATATTCATTATTATTTAATTGATAATATTTTTATGTTGCTGAAACTAATACACAAGACCTTTCGGGTTATAAGAATTATTGTAAGCCTCTTACAATAGCACTTATTTCTTCGGAAGGTCTTTTTGTGTTAACAAAATTTAAGGAGTGGTGATGATGACAAGGGTCATATCTTGGAGCGAAGTTATGCAAAAGCAACATATCGTAGGGACAATACTGAAAAATGGATTGGTAAATAAAAAGGTTAGTCATGCGTATCTATTTAATGGGGAAGCAGGAACTTTAAAAAAAGAGACAGCTTTATTATTTATTAAAAGCCTATTTTGTTTAGAAAATTCAGAGAGAATACCATGTAATGATTGCCGAAATTGTGATCGCATAAATAACAACATTCATCCTGACGTAGTTATTATTTCACCAGAAGAGGGTGGGAGTATTAAAAAGGAGCAAATTCAGCAGTTACACAAGGAGATCTCATACACATCTACTGAACTCTCAAGAAAGATTTATCTTATTGATCGAGTTGAAATGCTAACAACTAGTGCTGCAAATAGTTTATTAAAATTTTTAGAAGAACCAGATGGAAATACAACGGCCATTCTTGTTACAGAAAATATACAAAAGGTTCTTGGTACGATTCAATCTAGATGCCAAATTTTAAACTTTCTAGATACATCTAGGGGAGAATACGAAGAAGAATTATCTGCAGCAAACCTTTCTCAGGATATAGTAAAGCTTTTAACTCGTATGACAAATAATATAGATAAAGCTATGTCACTAGCAAAAGAGCAGTGGTTTATAGATCTACATTCGCAAGTAGCCTGCTTGATGAAGAATTTGATGGAACCTGCAGTCTATATAGAAATAATAAAGTTATTAAAATTAATAGATTCAAAAGAAAAAGAGCCAATTCTATTTAAATTTATAAACATATGGTTTAAGGATGTACTTTATGCTTTAACGAAAAAGAAGGATTTTATATCTTTTCAAAGTCAAATCAATATATTAGAGCTACATGCTGAAAAACTAGGTGTAAAAGGAATTGCTGATGCAATAGAACTTTTAGAAAAAGGTTATATAAGAAGACAAGCGAATGTTTCGTTAAATCTTGTTCTGCAAGAAATGTTCATTAAGTTGCAAAAAAATGTATATATGGTTGCTTTGTAAGGGGGAAAATCTATGTGGATAGAACAGTTAAAAAGGATAATGAAAAGAAACCCACATATGAAATCAGACGCTTCATACACGGCTCTAGGCTATTCTAAGAAAGGATTTGGGGCATGTGGACACTGGAAAACTTGTTCTTTAGGCAAAGGAGATTGCTATTTAGAACAGGTGGATCCTGAAGTACCATTGTATTGCGCTTGTTATCAGCGGAATCATGCAGATTGTAATACACAAAATGTCTTATCTAAATCATGTACCGAAGAATTATTAGAACAGGAAGAAAAAATTAGCAAAGAGATGAATTTGAATAATGACGAATCAGGACAGTTAACTTTATTTTAATCAGCTGCTTCATTAAAGATTATTCATGCAATAAATAACATAAATTGAAAGGGGGCTAACCCTTTGTTGCAATATGCACAAGGGGGAGATCCCTTTGTGTTTTTTATTGTAATTTTGGGTAAGAAAAAATGAACAGAAACTCTTTAGATGAAATTAAAATAATAAAGCAAAGAATGAAAGAAGTTTATTTAAACTATAAGACTCACATGGTTGCAATGAGTGGAGGAAAAGATTCATCGCTTGTAATGCAATTGTTATGCGAAACATTAGAAGATATGGAACCAGAGGAACGTATTCACACCGTTCATATAATTTGTGCTGATACGGGTGTTGAGACACCAGAAATGACTGCTTATCAATATAGATGTTTAGAACAAATTAAGAGATATGCGGCAGGTGAATTTCATAATAAGGGGAAAATGCCATTTGTGGTTCATATGGTGAAACCACAAATGAAAAGTAGATTTTTTTATAAATTACTAGGTCGCGGTACTTCTATTCCGTTAGGAAATGTAAGAAATAGATGGTGCACGAGCCATTTGAAACTTCTGCCGATGCAGAATAAATTGAAAGAAATTTTAAATGAAATTCCTATGGATATAGCAAACGACGAATTTGATGTTTTGCTTTATACTGGTGTAAGGAATGAAGAGAGTGCGCGTCGCAGAAGAAGTATTGCTGCAATTGAAGATGATGCAACATCATACTTTGCTGAACATCCGGATATGCCTAGAATAAAGTATTTCCATCCAATAAAGTTTTTAACATCTGATGAAGTATTTTTTGAGTTAATGGATAGAGGAACATTAAGTTATGGTATTGATGTAGAAGAGATGACAATTCAATATGGTGAAGAAATGCTTGAGTGTGGTATTAAAACGAGTGCAAATGATATTGGTTCTGCCTGTTCAATGAATGGTGCGAGAAGTGGTTGTTGGTTATGCGGAGTTGTATCTGAAGATAAGATGCTAAAACGGTTGATTGCGGAAGGAAAAAACAGTTATCAATTCTTGTTAGACTGGAAAACACTTGTTGTTAAAATGCGTAATGATTGTAGATATCGTAGCATAAAACCTAGACCTGTATACAATAAAATTTTAAAAAGTGATAACCTTAATAATAGTGAATTAGACATTTTTCAACTTTGTGATGAAGAATATCAAGATATGCATTACTACGAGATTTTTAATCGTGCTAGTGATGAAGGATATATACCTGGTGGAATATCTTTTGAAGGGCGTTATATATTACTGGAATATTTACTTTATGCACAAGAGAAATCACAATATACATTGATTGAGGAAGAAGAGATAGAAGCCATTCTAGATGCCTGGTACGAAACAGAAGGTATTCGCGTATCAAGAAATGAAATTGTCCCCAAAGACTTTAATTATGATGGGGAGTTAGTGCTCTTACCTGATATGAAAGTGAATAAGCAAAAAACAAGAAATACAAACCCTATTTTTTATGTGGATGTAGATTCTCCTTTTGAAGAAGGAAAATTATTTTCCTTTTTAAAAGAAAGGCAGCGTATAACAAGAAAAAGTTACTTTTGTTTCCCGTCTTGCTATGACAATAGTGATTTTAAAATAGTTTGGAATAAATTGAAATTTATAATATGTTCTTCGGATATAAGAACAATGGAAGAGGCACAGAAAGTTATATTTAATTGGTTAGGCTGGACTGAAGAACCTGGTACTATGAATAAAAAGTATTATAATCTAGGCATAAATCAGTTGTTGCTTAGTGCAATTCGTGAAGGAATTAGTACAAATCAAAGAAATAAACAAATCGTTAATTGTCCCGCTGCAGATGTACAGATACAAGAAGAGGAATGCGGTCAAATATCTCTGTTCATTTAGAAAACAACAATACTTTTTTATCATCGATAAACCAAATGTGTTTATCGATTTTTTTATTTTCTTAGATTTCTGGATAGAAAATCTCATAATCCATATGAGGGAGACTATTTCTATAAGCTGATATCAGTTGGGGTATTTATAGAAATAGTAACTGGATAGTAAAAGCCTATTATGCTTATAAGGAGGGTTAAGAGTGTATTTATGTTTGGCAGAAAAACCGGATGTAGCAAAGAAAATTGTAGCTGCTTTTCCAAAATATAAAAAGCATGATTTGTATTACGAGATAATGCCCTGCAATGAATTTCCTAATGGTGCATATGTAGCCTATTGTATGGGTCACCTTTTGACTTTTGATGAAGAAAAAATGGGGACTAACACTCCATGGAGTTTGTCAGGATTACCTATAATGCCTAAAAATTATATTTATAAACCAATTAAAGGAAGAGAAAAACATGTTAGAACAATAAAAAACTGGCTAATGATCCTAAAGTTACAATGTTTATTAATTGTTGTGATTCAGCTAGAGAAGGTATGAGAATATTTACTGAAATAATAAAATACGTAACAAATAGAAACCTTCCAACAAAATGCTTGTGGATTTCTTCTTTAACGCCAGCATCAATTAAAAAAGGAATGCAAGAATTAGTTCCTTATAAATCCAAAGAGAATTTATATCATAGTGCTTATGCGCGAGCAATAGCTGATTTCTTAGTAGGTATAAATTTATCAAGGTCTGTATCTCTAAGAATGCAATCAGAATTTGCAAGTAGAAATTCTGAAAATGGGGATTTAAGTGGTTTGAAAAGGGATGTATTTTCGATTGGAGGTGTCAATCTCCAACGCTACGTCTTGTTTACGATCGTATTAAACAAATAGAAGCACATGTACCAGAACCTTTTTGGACTTTATCTGGGACTTTTGAAATGGACGGTAAAGAATATACAGGAAGATGGTTTAAAAAAGACAAGAATCGTTTTGATAGTGAAGAAGAAATAGAGGAACTTTCAATTCGATTAGTTGAAGAACCAGCTGTTATAAAGGAAGTGAAAAAGGAACGTAAGGCATTTAAGCCACCACAGTTTTTTGATTTAACCAGACTTCAATCTACTGCTAATAAATTATTTAAAATGGATCCTAAGGAAACTCTTCATCATGCAGAAAACTTGTATTTAGCTGGTTTGTTGTCTTATCCCCGCGCAGATAACCCGTATATTACGGCAGCTGAAGCACCAATCCTTTCAGCAGTTTTAGAAAAATTAAAATATACCGAGTCAGATTCTAAATATTTACCTGCTCCAATACGTAGTATTGATTTGTCCTCACGGTATATAAATGAGAAAAAGGTCTCAGATCATCACGGAATTATAGTATTAGACGTTCCTAAGGATTTTTCTAAATTAAATCCTGGTGAAAAAGCAATATATGATTTGGTGGTGAAACGAGTAATTGCCGCGCATCACGAAGATGCATTGTATGATTTTACTTCAATTATCACAGTTGTAGATGAAACTGAAACATTTTTAACCAAAGGGAAATAAGAAGTGAGTTTAGGTTGGAAGATGTTATACCAGAAAGAACAAGTATCTGATGAGAAAGATGATCAAGAAGAGGAAAATGAAGAAGTAGCTCATTTACCGGATGTAAAAGAAGGAGATATAGGGACGATTGTTGATACGGAAATCAACAAAGGAATGACAAAAGCACCACCATATTTGACATCTGGAACACTAGTTGAATTAATGGAAAATTGCGGTTCACTTATGGAAGAGAAAGAAATGCAAAAAATCCTTAAAAAAACAAGTGGAATAGGTACAGTTGCTACGCGTGATGGTATTATCCATACACTATATGATCGTGGATATTTAGTTAATAAGAATAATAAGGTACTTTTATTAGAGAAGGACCGGATGTTAATGGATGCACTTGGTGACAAGATGATTGTTTGTTCACCTGAATTAACTGCAAAATGGGAAAATGTTTTAGAGGCAATCTCAGATGGCCGAATTGATTATAAGCAATTTATAGCTAAGGCTGAAAAATTAGTTGTGAAGCTATTAAATGATATTGAACAAATCTCTAAATCGTGGAATTTAGATTCCTCAATTAAAAAAATTGAAGAGGCTAAAAGGAAAGAGGAGGAGAAGAAGTTACTGGGTTCATATTTAAAGTGCGGTAGTCAAGTGGTTCTAAAAAAAGATTTTTATGGCTGCACAGCATATAGTACGACAGGCTGTGATTTTCAAATTAAGGAGAAGATATTAGGAAAGAAAATATCTAGTGCACAAGTGAAAAAACTATTAAAAGATGGAAAAACAAACACGATTAAGGGATTCAAGAAAGGGGAGGATCTTTTCGATGCTGTGTTGTCATATAACGTAGCAGCTAATAAGTTAGAGTTTAAAAAGCCTGAAATTAAAGAAAAGGTGGAAAAGAAGGAAAGAACCATTCAAATTTCAATTTTTAATCAACAGTAAAACGTTGAATCTGTTTTCATTGCAGGAAGAAATGAGGATTTAAAGTGGGGAAAGCATTATTTAATGTAATTGGAATAACACTGGGGTTCTGTGTATTTATTACTGCGTGTTCAAAATCAGATACTACGTCTTCTAAATCTAATGAACCAAAAAGTGCAGTAGTTGAAAAGGAAATCAGCAAAAAAGTACTTCAAAAGTCTGTTTTTTGACCTTTCAAAGTATTGAAACGAGTGATTTTTGAAGGGGGATTGGTACTTAAATGGATAAAAAATTTATGCTACTTGAAAGGAAGGTGGTTGTTTTTAATAGATGGGGAATTTTATGTATTCAAACATATAATTTCAAATAAATTTTAATTGTTATTGCATCAGAACCAATAGTATATTGTAAATGAAATTTATTAATTTATGTCTAAAATGTGTCTGAATATTCTTTTCTTATGATGTTTTGTAACATAATATATTATATTTCACAAAAATATTTTCTTTTCGGAAAATACTTTGAAATGTTATTCGAAGTTTACTGCTAAATAGAAACTAAACAGCTAGCAATAGATTTTTGGAAGGACTTTTACATCTTTAACATTAAAATATTTATATGTTTTTATTTTCATGTAGATATATATATTATTTTTAAATATTTAATCAAATATTTTTGAAATTATCCTTGGAAAATATTAAATAATTTAGGGGATTTTATTATTAAAACCAACTAAAAACAGAATATTTAAATAATTTGTTTTTTGTTAACTTTTGCAAAGTGATATGCTAAAGTTTATTTTATGTGATAGGTATTTGTTTGAAATTGGAAAAAACATTTTTTACTTTACTCAAAATCAAAACCGCTACTACTCTTTTTTGATAATTTTCTTACTTTTCACATCGGAGAAGTTTGGCATGAATGTTGTGAAGTTTACACATCGCAATTGTAAAGTGATAAAAAAATATACATGAAGAAACTTATTTTGTATATTCAATTCTTTCTATAGGATTGTTAATAGAATGAACACTTCTATATAAGTATATAGTAATTAAATTGAATGAGGAGTGATCGAAATGAAATTTATTAAACTAATAATTGTGGTCTCAATGATATTTGTTATTTTTTCTCCAGCAAAGCTGATTAATGCGGAAGAGGAAGAAAACTATTATACAGTTCTATTAGAGGAACATGAGGAATGGGAGAAAGCAAGGAAGATAATACAAGAGAATAATATTGAAATTGTATACTCAGTAGAAGAAATTAATGTGTTTCAAGTGAAAGCAACACAGGAAAAGATGAATAGAATTGGTTATAAGTCTTTTATTAATACCTATAATGAATCATTAAGGTTTTCTAATGTTAGTAATAAAGCAAATAAAATTGAAACTTTAGAGAATCCAATGCTGTGGGAAAATCAATGGGACATGAAAAAGGTTACAAATGATGGAAAAAGTTATGATGTATTTTCTGGAAGTAAAAATGTAACGGTAGGTATCATTGACTCTGGAGTAGATAGTAATCATCCAGATTTAAAAGGAAATATAGTTCCAGGTTCAAAAAATCTAGTTCCTAATGGGGGATTTAGAGGGAAGGAGAAATCTGAAACAGGAGATATTAATTATTTTGAGGATAAGACAGGACACGGAACATTTACAGCTGGACAAATTGCTGCAAATGGGAATATTAAAGGTATAGCACCAAATATAGGTATAAAATCGTATAGAGTATTTGGTGAAGGGCTAGGAGAAAGCATTTGGATTATAAAAGGAATAATACAGGCTGCAAAAGATGATGTAGATGTTATAAATCTGAGTTTAGGACAATACTTGGTAGATGGAAAAGTCTTTTTAAATAGTAGTGAATCCAAAAAAGATCTTGCGGAGATAAAAGCATATAAAAGAGCTATAAAATTTGCTCGTAATGAAGGTAGCGTGGTTGTCGCAGCAGCTGGTAACGACTCTCTAAATGTCAATGATAGCAGACAAATGAATGAGATATATAAGAAGAAAAATACTCTACATGAAGTGTCTTATACTGGGAAAGTTCTTGATGTTCCAGCTGCTTTACCTAATGTTGTGACTGTTTCATCGGTTGGATTAGAAAATGAACTTTCAGTATTTTCAAACTACGGAGAGGGTTTTATTGATATTGCTGCACCTGGAGGGGATTTGAAATTATTTAATGAGCTAGGTATTGAACAATATTATAGTAGTGGAGCTTTTAAGAAGGAACAAGTTGTAGGTACAGCTCCTGGTGGGGGTTATTCATTCAGTGTAGGTAACTCTGTAGCTGCTCCGAAAGTATCAGGTGCGTTAGCACTCATTATTGATAAAAAGAATTATAAAAACCAACCTAATAAATCAACTAACTTTCTTTATCAACATGGTGTGAATGGTTATGAAGAAAAATATTCCTTTTTCGGGCATGGCACTCTGGATGTATATAAGGCAGTAACCCACTAACAGGGTCGTTGTTAAAAAATATTGCTTGGTGATTTTAATGATAGAAAAAATTTGTTTTCTTATGAAGATTTATTAATTGAAAATAGAGATAATTCGTTCGCAACTAAAAAACCAGCATGATTCCGCATGAGAATTTTGAAACATAAATTATACTAGGGGTTTATAGATGAAAAAAATAAGATATGTTGAACAAATGGAGCATAGTGAATGCGGATTATCGTGTATTGCTATGATATTAGATTTCTATAATCATTATGTTTCCTTGAGTGATTTAAGGAATGAATTTGGTTCGGTTAGTGTAGGGCATTCTTTTCAAGATTTACTTTATATAGCGCAAAAAAAGAAAATGAATGGAAAAGCCTATCAGGTAGATACATTAAGTTTAAAAGAGCTAAAGTTGCCATTGATCTTGCATTGGGAAGGGAAGCATTATGTTGTTTTAGAAAAAATAACTAAAAATAAATGGCATATTATTGACCCTTCAGGTGGTAGAAAAATTTTAAACTATAAAGAATTCAATAGTAGTTATTCTGGATATGCTTTACATATTTCTCCGAGTAATACATTTCTCGAGAAGAAGAAAGAGAAAAACAATATTTTTCTCAAGCATTTATTAAGTCAAAAGAAGTTACTAGCTGTTGTAATAATGGTGACTGTATTCATTCAAGTTATCGCCATAACAATCCCGTTACTAACTAAGTGGTATACAGATCAGGTCATAATGAAATCAGATTTAAAATTTTATTTTGCTACAGGTATAGGTATATTGACAATTTTTATCATGTATATGTTGATTTCTATCTTAAGAGGATGGACGATTTCAAAGCTCAATACGCGATTAGATTCTTCAATTATGAATAAATTTATGGAAGTTCTTTTCAGGTTGCCGTATCCACTTTTTGAGAATAAGTCTAATGGAGATCTATTATTTAGAGCAAATTCTAACACATTAATTAGGCAAATTCTTTCTACAACTATAGTTTCAGTTTTTATAGATTTGTTACTAGTAGTAACATTTACAGTAATTATGATGCAATATTCTCCATCTTTAACAATGTATATGCTCTTCATTTCTTTCTTATTAATTACTGTTTTAGTAATTAATGCGAGAGTTGTAAGAAAGTTATCTGATGATAATGTATCGAATCAAGTTAAAGTCCAATCAATTTTATTTGAAAATCTTAATGGAATTTCTGATATAAAAATGTTAGGACTAGAGAAGCAAATACATAAGGAATGGCAGAATAAGTTTAATAACCAGTTGAAGACAACAGAAAAATTAAATATTTGGACAAGTATTATCCAATCATTATCTAATTCAGTTCAATTTATTATACCGTTATTTATTTTGTGGTTAGGTAGTACTTTCATCTTTGAAGGGGAAATCACGATGGGGACGTTGCTAGCATTCAATTCTATTTCAGCATCTTTTATTACTCCAATCGTATCTTTGAGTCAAACATTTACAGAAATTGTTAAAGTTCGCTCGTATTTTCTGAGAATAATAGATGTGATGAAAACAAAAACAGAGTTTGAAGGATCTGAAAAAAATAAATTATCAGGTAAGATAAAAATGGAAAATGTTTCATTTAAATACAGTGTATTTGGTAAGGAAGTTCTCAAGAAAATCTCACTGTCAATTAATCCTGGTGAAACAGTTGCAATTGTTGGGGAGTCAGGTTCAGGAAAGAGTACACTTGCAAAATTGTTATTGGGATTTTATGTTCCGACTAATGGGGATATTTTATATGATGATACCTCTATCACAGATTATAACTTACCTTTTTTAAGGAAACAAATAGGAGCAATATTACAAGATTCTAAATTATTTAATCGCTCTATATATGAAAATTTAGCTATGATGCAGAAAGATGTAGATATAAATGACGTAGTTCAGGCTGCAGAGAAAGCAAATATTTTACGATATATAATGGAACTGCCAATGGGTTTTGAGACAATTGTCTCAGAAGCAGGGGGCAATTTATCTGGAGGACAACGTCAACGAATTCTTATAGCAAGGGCTTTAGTGAAATCTCCGCCAGTATTAATATTAGATGAGGCAACGAGTTCGCTAGATAATATTTCAGAAAAAATTATCGATCAAAATTTAGCGGAACTATCTTGTACACGGATAATCATTGCTCATAGATTAAGTACAATCGTGAATGCCGATAAGATAGTTGTACTGAATGATGGGGAAATTGTAGAACAAGGGACTCATCATGAATTACTTCAAAAAAGAGGGTACTACAATAAATTGTATAGCCTTCAAAATGAAGAAGTAAATAATTAAAGATATCATGAACACAAAGAAAAATTCTTAAAGGAGGTGATGCAAAATTCTTTAATCAGTTAGGGGGGAAGCTAAATATTATCTTAAAATCTGATTATACATTTTTCAGATTTAACAATTGAAAGATGCTTCATAAGTAAGAAAATCACCCGAAAATAAAGCTGATTTATACTAATCAATTAATCTAAGGAGGAGTAAGAACTTGACAAATGAAGAAATTATTGTAGCATGGAAAAATCCAAAAGTAAGAGGTAAGAACATGCCATCTCACCCATCAGGAGTAGGATTCCAAGAATTATCAATTAATGAAATGGCGCAAGTAACAGGTGGAGCAGTTGAACAAAGAGCAACACCAGCAACACCAGCAACGCCTTGGCTTATTAAAGCATCATATGTTGTATCAGGCGCAGGTGTTTCGTTTGTTGCAAGTTATATCACAGTTAATTAATTCGTTGTAAAAAAATGTTGGTTTGATCGTCTCATTTAGTGGGTAGTTCAATCGAAGAATACCCGATAAGTGGATGATATTATCCGAAAATAAAAGTTGATTTTATACTAAGGAGGAGTAAGAACATGACAAATGAAGAAATCATTGTAGCATGGAAAAATCCAAAAGTAAGAGGTAAGAACATGCCATCTCACCCATCAGGAGTAGGATTCCAAGAATTATCAATTAATGAAATGGCGCAAGTAACAGGTGGAGCAGTTGAACAAAGAGCAACACCAACATTAGCAACACCATTAACTCCACATACACCGTATGCAACATATGTTGTATCAGGTGGCGTAGTATCGGCAATTAGCGGTATTTTTTCAAACAATAAAACATGCCTAGGTTAATTAATACTGAAAATAAAAAAATGGAGGAATAAAAACATGACAAACGAAGAAATCATTGTAGCGTGGAAAAATCCAAAAGTAAGAGGTAAGAACATGCCATCTCACCCATCAGGAGTAGGATTCCAAGAATTATCAATTAATGAAATGGCGCAAGTAACAGGTGGAGCAGTTGAACAAAGAGCAACACCAACATTAGCAACACCATTAACTCCACATACACCGTATGCAACATATGTTGTATCAGGTGGCGTAGTATCGGCAATTAGCGGTATCTTTTCAAACAATAAAACATGCCTAGGTTAATTAATACTGAAAATAAAAAAATGGAGGAATAAAAACATGACAAACGAAGAAATCATTGTAGCATGGAAAAACCCGAAAGTAAGAGGTAAGAACATGCCATCTCACCCATCAGGAGTAGGATTCCAAGAATTATCAATTAATGAAATGGCGCAAGTAACAGGTGGAGCAGTTGAACAAAGAGCAACACCAGCAACACCAGCAACGCCTTGGCTTATTAAAGCATCATATGTTGTATCAGGCGCAGGTGTTTCATTTGTTGCAAGTTATATCACAGTTAACTAATTCGCTGTAAAAAATGTTAGTTAGGTCGTCTCATTTAGTGGGCAGGTCAGTCGAAGGACTGCCCACTTAGGTGAGGTGATATAAATTATAGGTGCTGCTGGAAGTTGCTTATAATTTATCATATCAAACTTTTCAAAAATTGCACTTAAATTATATATATTTTTTAAAATCATTTAATTTATCATAGTACATTGATGTCAGGAGAGATAAGTAATGATTAAGAATGTGAACTTGAAAGAAGCAATTAAAGGGTTAACTGTAAGTGAGAGGTATGATACATTAAAAAACTCTGGGGTGAATTTAAATCTAAATATAAGCGCGTTAGAGGAATGGCGAAATAGAAAAAATTTATTAGCAGATGAAGACTTTACTGAAATGCTTACTGTTTTAGAGTATGATCCTGTATATTTTTCACACGCAATAAATGAGAATATTGAGGAGCATATAGATATTTACAAATCTAAAATTCTTGGAGAGAATTGGTTTATAGTCTTAAATGATATTTTGGATGAATTAGATAATCAAATTGAATATAAGAAAGAAATGAATCATAGTTACTTACTTAGACCATTCTTACTTTATGCAGAAAAAGAAATGAATAAATATATTGTGAATCGAAAAGACCCGTTACCAGTTGAGCCGCAAGTTATTCAACAAATAATGGAAAATTTAGCGAGTAAATTGTTTGCTGTATCAGTTAAAAGCTTTGTTTTGGAGTTAAATATTTCAAAGTTAAAGGATGAGCTTGCTGGAGAAACACCAGATGAAAGATTCCATTCATTTATCCGACTAATGGGTGAAAAAACTAGACTGGTTGATTTTTATAACGAGTATATTGTGCTTTCAAGGATTTTAGTAAATATAACAATACTGTTTGTTAATAATATTATTGAATTATTTGATAGATTACAAGAAAGCAAGTTAGACATTGTAAAAAATTTAGGTGTTCAAGAAGAGTTTAAAATTAGCAATATTTCTATTGGAGAAGGAGATACTCACCAACAAGGAAGATCTGTTATTGTATTAACTTTTGTTTCGGGAAAAAAGGTTGTGTATAAACCTAAGAATTTAAAGGTTGTTAGTGCATATAATTCTTTAATAGATTGGATTAATGATAAAAATAATATTTTAAAAATGCCTAGTTACAATACATTGATTTATGATGATTTTGTAATTGAAGAGTTTGTTGAAAAAAGAGATTGTAAATCTATAGAAGAAGTTAAAAAATATTATATTCGATATGGTCAAATATTAGGGATAATGTATATATTAAATGGTAATGATTTTCATATGGAAAATTTAATTGCGTCTGGTGAATACCCAATTATTGTGGATTTAGAAACGCTGTTACAAAATATAATTAACTTTAAAAATAAACCTTCGGCAGATTTAATCACTACGAAAAAAATGCTGAACTTAGTGAATAGTACTTTATTGTTACCTGAGAAACTTCTCAAAGGAGATATAACAGATGAAGGTATTGATATGAGTGCTTTAGCGGGGAAAGAGCAACATTTAGAAAGAAGGGAGTACCAACTTAAAAATCTGTTTACTGACAATATGGTCTTTGATCTTGAAAAAGTAAAAATTGAGGGAGCTAATAATATTCCTAAACTTAATGGGGAAAATGTTGATTATAGTACATATATAGATGAGATTGTAGTAGGTTTTGAGAACATATGTAATATATTTATTCAATATAGAGATGAATTATTACATAGTGGTATATTGGAAGAGTTTAAGGATGTAAAAGTTAGGCATGTACTGAGAAATACAGTTGTGTATGCGAAAATGTTAGCAAATACGTATCATCCAGACTATTTAAGAGATTCATTAAATCGTGAACAAGTGCTAGAAAATATTTGGGTACATCCTTTTGAAAGAAAAGAATTTATAAAAAGTGAAATGGAAGATATTCTAAATAATGATATACCAATATTCTTTAGTTACGCTTCTTCAAAAGACATCATTGACAGTAATGGTAAGCTACATAAAAATGTTATGGAGATAAGTGGTTATGAGAGATTCATTACTAAATTGAAAGAGTTGAATCCTTTTTTAATTGAGCAACAGGTTTCTGTAATAAATATAAAAACAGGTAGATATGGAGATAAGAAGTTTGAGAGAAATTATAGTGTGTGGGATGTAGCTACAGAAAAAAAAGATAATCAGATAGATTTTCTTCAAGAAGCAATGAACATTGGGGATAAAATATTAAAGCATGCAATAATTTGTGATGAGACCAAAACGATTTCATGGCTAACAATAAATAATCATCATGACAAAAATTGGGGGATAGGTCCGATATCAGGAGAGTTTTATGATGGTTTAGCTGGTATATCACTGTTTTATCACTATCTATATAAAAAAAGTCACAACATAGAATATAAAAAAATTAGGGATTACGCATTTAATATGGCAAAAGTTAAAGCATTAAGTTTAAAATATGACTCTGGTTTAACGGGATATGCTTCTCTTTTATATACTGCGCATAAAATTGTTCAAGATGAACCGAGAAAACAATATAAAGATGTTATAAATGAAGTGTTTAAATATATAGATGAATCTAAAGTTGTCACAGCAAAATATAACTGGTTACATGGGACGGCTAGTATTATACATGTATTATTAAATTTATATGAGGATTCTAGAGACATGGCTTACTTAACAAAATGCATTCAATATGGTAAGTATTTAGTAAAGCAAATTAAAGAAAATAAGGATACGTTAGCTCCTGGATTTTCTCAAGGGATAAGCTCTTTAATTATGGTGTTAGTACGTTTGAGTAAAAAATGTGAAGTCGAAGAATTCTTAGAATTAGCATTGGAATTGATGGAAATGGAACGAAATAAAGTTGGAAATTTAAGTGAAAGTAATTGGCAAAATGGATTAGTAGGTATCGGGTTAAGTCGTATTAAATTAAAAGGGTTAGATAGTAATCTTCAAGTAGATCATGATATAGAATTAGTTCTTGATGGGGTGATGAATAGTCTCTATTCAAAAGATGATACATTAAGTTGTGGGAATTCAGGGACAGGAGAATTATTTTTAAGTCTGTTTGAGCAGACAAAGAAAAAAGAATATTTAGATATGGCAAAAGCTATTTGCGGAAAAATGATAGAAGAAAGTAGAATTTCTTTTGAGTATCAAACAAAATCTCTTCCAGGATTAGAATTAATAGGATTATATTCAGGATTAGCGGGTATTGGTTATCAATTTTTAAGGATTTTAGATGTTGAAGATATTGCTTCGATAGCAACGTTAGATTAATTTATTAGTAGTAGTGGGTAATATAAAAAGGATTGACTAATATTCAATAAGATACACATTTAAATACTAGCTTATCTATAAAGTTGTTAAAAATCAGTAGAAATTAATATGAGGTGTTTAAAAATGAAACATGTCCTCGCATACGTTGGATCAAGGAACCCAGATTCAAAAACAAGGAAACATATAGAAAGGCTTCTTCAATCTTTATCTAAGAAATATAAAGAAGAAATTTCTCACGAGTTACTTACACCTAATGATATTCAATTATCACCATCGACGGGATGTAAAAATTGTTTTAAAACGGGAAAGTGTTCACTTGATAAAGTTCCAAAAGATGAAGGAGAACTTTTAAAACGGAAGTTGTTGGAGGCAGACTTTATTATTTTAGCTAGCCCCGTTTATTCACATAACGTTTCATCAGACATGAAAATGGTAATAGATAGACTATCATATTGGGCACACCTTTTTAAATTGGTAGGAAAGTCAGGCATTGTATTAGCAGCAGCTGAGAGTAATGGTGTAAATTTTGTAGCAGATTATTTAGAAAAAGTAGCATATGTATTAGGACTGCATGTAGTCGATAAAATTGGTTTAATGGGACATCAGGAATTAACGGATAATCAATTGGATTTTCTTACAGAAAGCATATATAACCATGTAATGGGAATTGAAAACCCATATGCTGATGAAAAGATAGAAGCAACGTTCCAAGCTTTAAAGCGATCATTTTTGGGGTATCCTCAAGACCATGCTGAATATGTATATTGGAAGGAAAGTGGAATGTTTGCTGCTTCTAGCTACCAAGAATATTTGGATAATGTATTAAGTCTTAGACAGGAACAAATAGCTAAAAAGATTAACGAATATTCTCATTGTTAAATGAGGGTATCCCATATTAGCACATCCTAATTTCCTATTAATTAGGATGTGCTTTTTAGTAAGGAGAATTTGTATGAGTACATACTTGAAAAGACCACTAAATAGTACAATTCTAGTTTTATTTTTCTTTCTATTGTTTGCAAAAGTATCACCAATTTTACAAGGATACATACTACCTATATTTTTAACTGGTTCAGTCTTTTTATCTAGTATTATTATTCACGAACTTGGTCATGTTGTTTTTGGGCTATTAGCAGGATTACGATTTGAATTTTTTGTTGTAGGACCAATTAAAGTGATAAGAAGAGAAAAAAGGGTGCGAGTTGTTGAGAATAAGAGTTGGTCACTTTATGGCGGTGTAGCATGTATGGTACATACTGAGTATAGAAATATTAATGATTTAAAAAAATCTCATTTTTGGTTTGTTTTAGGTGGGATGTTGAATAACTTAATATTTTCTATTCTGGCGTTACTATTTTATTTTTATACAGACTATAATTGGTTGATAGTATTTGCCATAGTGAATTTCATGTCGGCTGCTCTATCAGTAATTCCTACTAAGGGTAGTGAATTAATTTCTGATGGATTAAGATTAAAAAAACTAAATCAAGGTGAAGATGAGTTTCGAGGGTATTTGATTTCTGTACAAATTGGTACAGAGCTTTTTATAAAAGAGTCAGCTAGTGAATGGGATATAGAGTTAATTAAACAAGCCGAAATGACTTTAGAGTGTAGCCCAGAGTTAGACACAAATATTCACATAATACAGGCTTTAATTTATTATTATTTAATTGAAAAGCATTGGGAGAGAGGAAAGAAATACGCAAGTCCTTATTTATCAAAAAACACAAGTCAAAATAAACTTATAAGTCAAGATATGTTTGATGCTAACTATTTAATTCTTCTTATGTTAGGGAAAGATTTAGATAATCATACTCATATTAAAAATATAATATCTCGAGTTTCAGATAAAAATCAACTCTCATATTATAAAGCCCAGATTGTATTATATTATATTTTAGGTGAAAAGGAAGAAGCGTTTTTAATTCTTGAAAAAGCATTAATACATGTAAAGGAAAATGAAGAATATGCCCTAGGGAGGGGGTATGAACAAAGTGTTTTGGGTCTAGTAAGAGAATTTATTTTAAAAAATTCTGGTTCTGGTGCAAATACTTAGGAAAGATATAAAGAGGCGAAAAGGTTCCTAGTGGAATCTTTTCGCCTCTTTATATCTTTTATTCTATTTTTGCACCAGAACATATTATACTTTCTGTTTAATATCTCTTTTATTTTTAATGGATTTACCAAAGGATTTGTCCCTTGTCAAATATGTGAAGGACGATAGCTAAACGGTAGGTGGAGGGTAACTTTCGGCTTGGCAAGTAG
Source organism: Bacillus sp. TE9106W (assembly GCF_054062215.1). Lineage (NCBI taxonomy): Bacteria > Bacillati > Bacillota > Bacilli > Caryophanales > Bacillaceae > Bacillus > Bacillus sp. TE9106W. Next base: position 62,442 of record NZ_JBSSFA010000003.1, on the reverse strand, counting down.
TTCATATCTGTATTAATCGTTCTTTGTATTTACAATTTCAACGCTCATTGAACTAAACCATATATGACCAGTACCTTTTAAAACCACCCCTACTGATAATGCTTCTATACTTTTAGGTACATCTACTATCACACTACACTCTTTCCACTGATTTGTTACATTTAAAGGATCAGAATGTATATGATAAAATTCCCAAAGATCCTCTCCTGCCTGCTCGGCCCTAATCCATAAACCTGTATATTCTTTAACTAATTTTGTCATTACCATCCCTGCAAATTTAACTTTCTTACCTAGATAAAGATTTTTATCCAAAAAATGAAATGCTGTTCCATATCCATCATGGTTTTCTAGAGAATATAAGTTTTTAGAAGCTTCGTTTGAGTATTTTACATCAAAATCATTATATAAAATATAATTAGCTGGATTTCGTCCACCTAATATCCATTCTTTCACTTTTTTCACCTTCATTAATATACCACCTTATAATTCATTTAATTTTACTAATTAGTTAATTTAAATTATATTAATAAATACTATGTTTTTTTTGATAATTTTTGCTAAATTTTATATTTAAATATAAGTGGTATAATCGCATTTCCATTAACTTAAGGGATTCTGGTGCAAAAATTTCAAAATAACTGTAAGTAATCTCTAAATATTGGATATACGGATATTACTAATCTAACGAAGGTACGTGATTGGTATGGAAAAGGAAGCATTATCAACCTGATATTCTTTTGTTAACGGAAAGATGGTACCTGCGGGGTTCTGTTGCAAAGTTTTTAAAACTAAGCTAAACTTTTGCAAAACAGAGTAAGGGGAATCATAATTGAGATGTTTTAAAGGAAAACAATTCAAAAAAGATATTATTTTAGTAGCCGTTGATTGTCGTTTTTCTTTAAGTTATCGTGATGTTTCTGAAATTTTGAAAGAACGCGGTATTTCAGTTCATCCGACAACTATTATGCGCTGATTTCATGAATATGGGCACTAGATCTATCAAATTTGGAAGAAGAAAAATAAAAGAATGCCACTATCTTGGAAATTGGATGAGACGTATATAAAGGTCAAAGGAGAATGGTGTTACCTGTATCGTGAAATTGATGAGGAAGGGAACACATTAGATATTCAACTTCGTAAAAAACGAGATCATCGGGCTGCATATGCATTTATGAAAAGATTAGTGAAAATTTCTCTTGCAATAAGGAAAATAGCTTTATAACTTTTTTCTGGAGTATCAATTGCTGTTGTTAGGTTTCGTATAGCTGCTTCTGAAAGATCTTGCTCAGCATATAGAAAATCTAAATTATGTCTAATTTTAAGCCCTAACATAGTGTTGTGTTGTTTGTAACGATATATAAGCCCTTAATAAAATATTGTTCCACATATTCATATTGTTTAAGTGATGTACAGGTTAATCCAAGGATATTATTACAAGCTGCTATATTAAATTCATATCCTGTTTCAGGTTCGAAGAATTATAAAGCGCGGTTTGCATACTTCACTGCTTCTAAAGGTTGCCTTACCTGATAGTAAAAGGCTGCTACTTTATAATAGAATTCAGCTTTCTCCATCTCATCAGAGATATTTGTGGTTAATTGTTTTGCTTTATCGAAATACTCACCAGCTTTTTTATATTCTCAATTTCTGTGTTATAAATTTCCTTAAAGAAGTTGTAATAGTAATTCAAAGGTTCTTCACTTGGTTTATTAAAATCTTCAATTTTATCAATCTTATTTTTTATTTCTCCGAATAAATTAGTTGATTTTTCATGATCAAGTTCACGAATAGAGTCATGCCAGTTATTTAAAAGCTCTGTAATTTCACTTAATGTTACCGTTGCTGCTCCCATATAAAACCCTCCTATTATATATTGTTCGATTTCTCATTATTGTATCAGAATTGTAAAAATTCGGGTGACTAAAAATGTTTCTCAACAAAATTCTATTGACTTCTTCAGAACAAATTATTGTTTTCGAGTTTTTCAGACTGTAACACCCATAAATAAATTTGAAAAAATTTCTCATAAAGATAATTAAGCTCCTAAGGAAAAGGAAGAGCAGAATAGTTAAATGCGACCTAATTTTGAAATTGTTTTACGAGGCTTATTGTTGATTAAGCCTGTGTTTTTTAGAATTGAGAATAGATTGAAATTGTTTTACGGTTGCTTAGTTTCGTAGGATTATTTGTATATATTTAAAGTGAAGGACAAGTTACCGATAGTAGCCTGTTATGTAAAGAGTTATTTTTATCCAGATAATTATAGGGGGGACCTGTAGAAAAGTGGATTTAGTTTTGTTTGCAATTCTCATGATAGTATAGCAATAATTTTTAATCTAGGAATTCTGTTTTGGGGAAGAGTAAGGAGAAATTACAAAAAGCAACATTTGCATAATACTAATCTTAAGAAAAGGGAGAAATGACTTTTGTCTATTTTTGATAGATTATTATTTTTTTATGTTTTAAGCATGGTTGCTTTATTATTCTGTGATGTTTTGGGAATTAATGTGTTTTTTAGTTTTTCTACAATGATAATAAATATGGTTTGTTCATGTTATCTATATATTCATTATGTGAAAAGAAGGAATAGAGAAGTCCATTATGTTATTTAAAAGTAACTGGTAGAAATTTGTGAACATGCTTAGTAGTCAATTCTGAGAATAATAATTGTGGGGGAAAAAGATGAAATGGGGAATAGAAGCAATAAAAAGTTATGAATTAAATTGTAATGGTTTAGAACGTTTTACTTTTTTAGGGGAAGAATACCAAAGTACCAATTGGAGTTACTTATCCCTCTCTCATCTTCAAAATTTCCTGGAAACATCAGGTTTGGATAGAGATATGATTTTAGAACTGCTGCCAATTAATTTTAAAGGCATTGTATGGAATTCTCTCGAAAGCGAGGACTTGGAATTTCTAAATACTTTAACAAACCCTAATAGATGTTTGGAAATTTTAGATAGGTATAACTTAATGGATTCTGCAGCAGCTTATACACCAAGCATGGAATATAAACTGAGATGGTTAAAAGAGCGCTGGGTGAAAGGATATTATGTTTTCGCCAACTGTTAAGATAAGACTTGAATAATAGAAAGGAGGATACAATTGAGAGGACCAACTCATGTAGCAGCAGGAGCAGCCTTCGCTTTAATTGCACATAATTATGCGGGAATTGGGGATGACCCATATTTATTAACGGCCACATCAATAATTGGAGCATTAATACCAGATATTTGTCATCAAGGATCTACTTTAGGAAGAAAAATACCTTTATTATCTTGGGGTATCAATAAAACTTTTGGTCACCGAACAATAACACATAGTCTATTCTTTTTGTTTGGTATAACGGCACTTCTTAAGTACCTAGTTCCCCAGTACCCCATAATATATATAGGAATGTTTATTGGAGTATTAAGTCATTTAGTGTTAGATGCCCTTACTCCAAGTGGGATTCAATTGCTTTATCCTTTGAAAATGAAAATAAGATTTCCGATATATACAAGAACAGGAAGTATGATTGAATATATATTTTTCTTTTCACTAATTGTAATTGACATAACTTTAATTGGAGGTTCTTTTAAAATTACATGAAACATAGGGAAGAAAAAAAGCACTCGAACAGCTATTTAATGTTCAAGTGCTTTTTTTATGTAGAGTCTAGATTTTAATTAATGATGAGATAACTTTATATCTTATTTATACAAATTATGATATGGTACAATATGTTAATTAAATACAATTTTTTTCTAAGGGGATGGGGCATAGTGAAAGCAAAGAAACTAGTAACGTTTGCGATACCGTTCATGCTATTGGCAGGTTGTGGTACCGATAAAACAGACGCAAAGCCAAAAGAAAAAGTAGAATCTAAATCAGAAACGAAAGAAAAGCTGTCAAAAGAGAAGTATCCAACTCGAATGACTGGTTTATCTTCTGAGTTAGTGCAGAAAATTACAGTAATAACTGAGATAGCTATGGATAAAACTAAAAAGGAAACTGACTTAAAGAAAGAAATTCTAAAAGAAGAGTCTGAGTTGCAAAAGATTATCGCTAAGTTTAAGAAGATAGACCCACCAAAAGAGTTTGAAGACGCTCATAAAGAGATTTTAAAAGCAGTAGACTGTTATAGTGAAGCCTATGCACTTCAAGTAGAAATTATGAAGGGTAAAGGAAAAGTAACAGACGAAGATAGAGAAAAGTCTAAAAAGTCAATGGACTTGATTAATGAGGGTAACAAGTACTGGCATAAAGGATTCGACCCTATTGAATCCCATAATGAGAAGGAAGCAAAAGCCTTAGGTTTCGATGTAGATACGAAGACCGACTCTAAGTCGTCAACTACTTCTGATAATGGTAACGTACAAATATCCGCAGACGGTAACGAGTTAATCGGTTCTTGGGGTAGTTACAAAGGTTCTGAGTTTCGTAAGGGTTTAGACTTTAGACAAGATAAGTCATTCACGGCTTATGATGACACTGGTAACTCTTCTTATGAAGATAACCATATGACAGGAACATGGTTATACAATAAAGACAGTAATAAAGTAACTTTGATTCCTACTGAATTTGTTAAAGACGGTAAGAAGATAGATGCTAGACAAATGAATGCGGTAGTAGATTATACTGTTGAGTTCTTGAGAGCAGGTTCTTTAAGAATGGTAGATAGTAAAGGTAACAAATTAGAAGTAGAGAGACAGAAGTAAAATTGAAATAAAGTCGAACTGTTTATAAAAAAGCTGAACCACTAGATTCCTTTGTATAAAAGGAATCTTTTTTGTGCTTATTTTTAATTTCGATATTCTTATAAATTAATACTTTTGTTACAGGTAATGAGGAAAAAGATGAAAGAGGTGTTGATTTAAAATAAAGTTTATTTCCAATCAACAATATAACTAATATGTATCGGAGAGAAAATCAATAGATTTAAAAAATTAGTGGTTAAATTACAAAATCAAAATGTGTGAATATGAAAATGATTTGTAATAAATGTAAAAAAATAAAAAATTCGGAAAAATGATTTAATGTTTGTAATTTTTTGTCTTATAATAGTTCTTAGGTTTATTGTGATTATTTTTAATATTTAAATAATCATGCAAAACAAATATTGTTTGGGAGGTTTTTAGATTGGGGAAAAGAGTTGTTGTAAGAGTTCTAGCAGTACTTTCTGTACTTGCGCTATTCCTAAATGTTTTTTTACCAAGGGTTAGTGCAGAGGTAATGACGCACGAGAAATATTCAATGAACTGGAGTTATAGTAATAGTTTAGGCAAGTACATTCGAACTGAAATGATTAAAAATTCAAGCGGTCAAATTGCTTATTGCTTAACTCTTGGACTAAAATCACCAAATGGTGAAGATCTTCCTGAAATGGGGAAAACAGATAATGTAGTATATAGGGTCCTATTAAACGGTTTCCCGCAAAAAAGTGTTCAGCAGTTAGGAGTAGCTAATCAGAATGAAGCGCATTACGCAACTCAGCTTGCAGTTTGGAATGCATTAGGTCAACTTGATGTAAATGAACTGAAACATGAAAATAAAAATGTTGAAAAAGCAGCTAAGGCAATTATCAATGCTGCTAACAATAGCGGCGATACACAAGATATCTATATGAATGTTATCCCAGCTGAAAAGCAAAAAGCAGAATTAAAAGGTGAGTTCTTCGAAACGAATCTATATACAGTACAAACAAATGCTAAGAGTGGTTCTTATAAAGTAGTAGCGAAAAATGCACCTAATGGAGTAAAAATTGTTAGTGAAAATGGTGAAGTGAAAGATCAACTTTCAGTTGGAGAGAAATTCCGTATCCAAATTCCTAAAAATACAAAAACAGGTGAATTTAATTTAAGTGTTGCTGCAAACTTAACAAAAGTTCAAGCAATTGCTTATCGCGGTACGGATACTGTTCAGAATGCTACAGTATTACTAGAAAGAAATGAAGAAAAGCTTAGTAGTGACCTTGCAGTAAATTGGGAAGCAGCTGGTTCCTTAAAAATTAAAAAAGTCGGAGAAAGTGGAGAAGTATTAGCTGGTGCGGTATTCGAGGTTTTTAATGCGAATAATGAATCAGTTGGAAAAATTACGACTGGTGCTGATGGTACTGCAGAATTAAATAACCTACCAATTGGTACGTATACTGTAAAAGAAATAAAAGCGCCAACAGGCTATGTTTTAGGTGATAAACCACAAACTATTGAGGTTAAGACAGGAGAAACTGGGGCTGTTCAAATAGTAAACAACAAGGCAAAGGGAAACATTGAAATAAAAAAATTTAGTGATTCAGGTAAAGTGCTACCTAATGTTGAATTCACTGTTTTTACTGAAGATGGAAAAGAAGTGAAAAAGGCAGTAACAAATGAAAACGGAATTGCAAAGGTTGAAGGCCTTACATTTGGTAAGTATTATTTCTTGGAGACAAAAACACCAAATGGATATATCGGAAATAAAACAAAGTATCCTTTTGAAATTAAAGAGCACAATAAAATACTTACTTTTACAGTAGAAAACACCGAAGTAAAAGGTAGTGTAAAACTACTAAAAGTAGATAATGAAGATATTAGTAAAAAATTAGAAGGTGCAGTGTTCGAGTTAAAAGATGCAAGTGGAAAAGTAATTGGCGAATATAAGACAGATAAAAATGGTGAGATTAACGTTAAAGATCTAGCGTATGGTAAGTATTCATTTGTAGAAAAGACTTCTCCAAACGGTTACGTTCTTGTTACAGAACCAATTGTGTTCGAAATAAAGGAACATGGAAAAATTATTGAGCTATTAGCAGTCAATCATCTAATCAAAGGTGATCTGGAAATTACAAAGGTAGATGTTGCGGATGGAAACAATAAGCTTCCAAATGCAGAATTTACGATTTATAACGAAGCAGGAAAAGAAGTAGTAAAAGGTAAAACAGATGATAAAGGTATCGCTAAATTTGAAAAGCTACCATTTGGAAAATACACATATAAAGAAACTATTGCACCAAACGGTTACTTTTTAAATGAAGAGACGTTTTCTTTTGAAATCAAAGAGAATGGTCAAATAATTAAACATATCGTCAAAGATGAGAAGATTCCTTCAATTAAAACAACAGCATCTGATAAAAAAGATGGTACAAAAGAAATGCACACGTCTAAGTCTGTAACAATCCAAGATAAAGTGGAATACAAAGACCTACAAGTGGGTAAAGAGTACACTTTAAAAGGTAAATTAATGGATAAAAAGACTAATAAACCATTAGTTGTAAATGGTAAAGAAATAACTGCTGAAACTAAGTTTACACCAAAAGAAGCAAACGGATCTATCACACTAGATTTCACTTTTGATGCAACTGGTTTAGAAGAAAAGGAAGTAGTAGTATTCGAAGAGTTACTGAAAGACGGAAAAGTTGTTACTACACATGCTGATATCAATGATAAAGGTCAAACAGTTAAGTTCGTTAAGCCGTCAGTAAAAACAACTGCTACAAACAAAGCTGATGGTGGAAAAGAGATTCATTCAAAGGATTCTATCACAATCCAGGATAAAGTGGAGTACACTAACTTAGTTGTTGGTAAAGAGTACACTGTAAAAGGAAAATTAATGAACAAAGCTATTAACGAACCATTATTAATTGATGGTAAAGAAGTAACAGCTGAGACTAAGTTTATTGCAAAAGAAAAGAACGGTTTTGTAACTTTAGACTTTACTTTTGTTGGTGCTGAACAGCAAGGAAGAGAAGTAGTTGTGTTTGAAGACTTATTACATGAAGGTCAAGTAATTGCAACTCACGCTGATATTAACGATGTAGGTCAAACAGTTCGATTTGTAGAGCCTTCAATTAAAACGACAGCTACAAATAAAGCTGATGGTTCTAAAGAGTTAGACGCTTCTAAAACAGTAACTATCCAAGATAAAGTGGAATACAAAGACTTAATCGTGGGTAAAGAATACGTAGTAAAAGGCAAACTAATGGATAAAGCAACAAAAAAACCATTATTAGTTGATGGTAAAGAAGTAACAGTAGAATCTAAGTTTACTGCAAAAGAAAAAAATGGTTCTATCACACTCGATTTCACATTCGATGCTTCTGCATTACAAGGTAAAGAAGTGGTAGTGTTTGAAGAATTGTATCAAGATAATGTCTTGGTAGCTATTCACGTTGACATCGAAGATAAGGGACAAACGGTGAAATTTAAAGAAGTGAAACCGGAGCAACCAAAACCAGAACAGCCGCATCAAGATAAAAATACTCCAACTTCAGAACAACCAAAAGAGCAAGTAAAAGAACAACCACAACCTAAGAAAGAAGCTCAGTCTAAAATTGGATGGTTACCGCAAACAGGTGCGGACCTTACAAGTTGGATCTCTATGGCTGCGGGTGCATTACTGTTAATTGTTGGTGGAGTTATTTTCTTAAAACGTAAAAACGCATAAAAATTAAAAAATAAGCACATCTGTTTTATAGGATGTGCTTATTTTTAAGTTAGTATTTTTGTAGATTTGAAATACAGTCGCGATGCTTTTCCTCTTCAGGTAATCATATCTAAAGGGGTATTTTTATTGCAGGAGTAAAATTATGTTGTTTGGATGTATATCCTCCTGTAATCCATCGATTTATTTAATTTGCCCTGAAAATGAAGGTTGTAAGTGACGTTACGTCACCTATTATAGTTAGGTTATATTATACAAAGAAAGAGGAGTGATGAATGAAGAAAAAAGACATGAATTGGAAGGGTCAACACCCTTGGGAATTAAAAGAATTTCTATTAATGATGATACACGAATTTGTATTTGTTATAGGATGCATAAAAACCTTAGTAAAGCCTATTTATTCTCAGTGGTTTGATAATGAATTATATTCAGGAACTTTAATAGGATTAACAATAGAGATTGTTATAGTTTCATGTCTGTATTTCATGATCCTTCGTCCAAAGAAACATGGTTCTGCTAAAAATTATGGGATAATAGAAGTTTGTTGTAGGTAGGTGAAGTATCCAATGCCACTTAATACATACTTTTAAATCGTTCTTTTTTTACTTTAGATAGTGAACTATATTCAAAATTAACTATTGGGGAGCAGGGGTGCTGGGGTGAATGTAATTGCGTGGTTAATCGTTGCATGTGAAATAGGGTTTTGGATTGTTATCACTTTAGGTTTATTCACAAGATATATCCTTAAAAGAAGTAAATTAGGATTGTTTTTCCTAGCTTTGACACCTGTCATTGATTTAATTTTATTGGTTGCTACGGGTGTAGACTTGTATCGTGGTGCGACAGCTACAAAAGTGCATGCAATTGCAGCTGTGTATATTGGAATCTCTATCGCATACGGTAGAAGTATGATTGAATGGGCTGATATACGCTTTCAATATTATGTGATGAAACAAGGATCGAAACCGGTTAAAAGATTTGGCATCGATTATGCGAAACACTACTTTAAAAGTTGGGGACAACATGTACTTGCTTTTCTAATAGGTGCTGGAATTTTATTGATCCTAATCTATTTAATTAACGATTTTTCCCGAACAGAAGTGTTGGCTGGGTTTCTAAAATTATGGACACTTGTGTTAGGTATTGATTTTGTAATTGCCATAAGCAATTTTATTTGGCCCAAAAGGGCAAAAGGGTAATAATATAAAATACCGCAAACAGGCGCGATTGTTTAAGAGCATCGGTAGTAAATGATCAAACTTTATTATAAACACTGCATAGTATTTCACAAAGGCTTAACCCGTTTTGATCAATCTTTTTTTCAAAACGGGTTCTTATCGTTTAACTTAAAATACGGTTTTGGGGGATATTTCTGATCAAACTTTATTCCAAACCAACACGATGCCATTTGCGCAATATCATTATCCGTTTGAAAATAAAGAGTTATTTGAAGAACAGTTTCCAGCAGATGTAATTGCAGAAGGAATTGATCAAACACGCGGTTGGTTTTATAGTTTATTAGCTGTATCAGCACTATATACAGGAAAAGTACCGTATAAACGAGTGTTATCACTAGGGCATGTTCTAGACGAAGAAGGACAGAAAATGTCTAAAAGTAAAGGGAATGCACTAGATCCAGTTGATTTAGTAGGGAAGTTTGGTGCAGATGCTTTAAGATGGGCTCTACTTGTTGATAGTGCTCCGTGGAATGCGAAACGTTTTTCTGAAAGAACAGTACTGGAAGCGAAATCTAAATTTGTAGATACGTTAGTCAATGTGTATAGCTTCTACGTTTTATATGCAAATTTAGATGAGTATAATCCGAATGAAACATATGACGTAAAGCGGACGAAATTGGATGAATGGGTATTATCAAGATTGCATAGCACAACGAAAAAAGTGAGAACAGCACTTGATGATTATCAATTTACGAATGCAGCTCGTGAAATTGCGGCACTTGTAGATGAAGTAAGTAACTGGTACGTAAGACGATCACGTAATCGTTTCTGGGAATCTGGTATGAATGCGGAAAAAGCAGCTGCGTATGAAACACTTCATGACGTGCTTGTGACAATTAGTAAATTAATCGCACCGTTTACACCGTTTGTCGCTGAAGATATTCATTTGAATTTAACTGGAAGTAGCGTTCATTTAGAGGATTATCCAGTTGTAAATGAATCATTACTTCAGCCGAAATTAGAAGCGGAAATGGATGCTGTTTTACAAGTTGTTGAACTTGGAAGAAGTAACCGTAATCAGCATTCTTTAAAAGTAAAACAGCCGTTAGCGGAACTTGTGCTACTTGAGCATAATGAAAATGATATGGACTGGGAATCTTATCGTGATATCGTCATGGATGAGTTAAATGTGAAGGCGTTCCATGTTGAACTCGATGAAACGAAATATACATCCTATCAATTAAAACTGAATTTTAAAAAGGCTGGGCCGAAGTTCGGTAAAAATGTGAATGCAGTAAATGGCTGGTTAAAACAATTATCACAAGACGAGGTACAAAACTTTGTCTCTACAGAAAGAGCGGTTTACGAAGCAGCCTCAGGAGAAGAAGTAGCTGTAACGACTGAAGATGTATTAGTAGAGAAAGTTGCAAAATCAGGATTCTCTAATACGACTAACGGACAATATACAGTTATGTTAGATACGAATGTAACGGAAGAATTGTTACAAGAAGGAGTAGCACGTGAGTTTATTCGCGCCGTTCAAGAATATCGTAAGCAGTTGAATTTACCAGTAAATTTACGAGTGGATGTTATTCTTGATACAGAGGAAGAGCTACAGCAAACGTTAACGAATCATAAAGAGTTGTTGGAAGAAAACTTACTCGTTAAACAATTTACATTTGGTCACTTAACGAATGAAGACGATGAACTTTCTTTAGGTGAGACAAAAGTCCGTATTAAATTAAGTGCTGCTCAGTAAAGAAAAAAGGAAGTTGGAATGATTCCAACTTCCTTTTTGTATGCTGGAAATGTATCCGGTTATTTTCCGCATAATCCATTCGATAGGACCTCTAGCACATATTTTACCAAAAACAATACTGTAGAAATATATTTCTACAGTATTGTTTTCACTTTACACATAAATATTGAGAAACTTTCACTCGCCTTAAATGGAAAGGTAATAGAATTGTTTATAGAGAATTAAACGTAGATTCAATTTTTATCCATCCATTTTGTAAAGAATGATTGCCTAGTGGGAATGGGGAAAGGTTGAGCTACTTTATTAGGGGGAGTGGTTCTATGTTTAATAAAAAAATGGTCGCAATGGCGATGACTGTGCCATTAGTAATGGGGACGCTTTCTACTGTTTCTGCAGTAGAGACAAAGAAACAAGTAAAGGTGGAAGCTTATTCGCCACAGAAAAAAGCTATTGAATATTTAAAAGGGAATGCCAATCAGTACGGATTAAAGCCAGACCTTTCAGACTTGCAATATATTTCTACAACAGAAACGCCTGTAGCTTCATATGTTAGGTTCCAACAAGTTGTGAATGGTGCACCTGTATTTTTAAATCAAATTACAGTAACTCTAAACGGAGAGGGAAAGGGTGTACTTGCTGTTTCTGATTATCAACCTATTAAAGCTGTGAAGCAAGTAACGGAAAAAATTAGTGAAAAAGATGCAATACAAAAATCAATGGCGTATGTTGGAGAAGCAAGTGAGCAAAACTTATGGGCTCCTACAGAGAAAGAATTTGGATACATTATTGAAGAGGGAATTGCTCGTCCAGTATATAAAGTGGTTGTCCATTCTAATAATCCATTTGGTGCATGGGAAACATTTATTGATGCGGAAAATGGAAAGTTAATTAAAAAAGTTGATATAAACCGAAAAGTAGAAGGAACAGGAAAAGTATTTTTACCTAACCCTGTCGTATCAAGTGGGAGTTTAGCAGGATTAAAAGATAATAACGATGCAGATTCAACAGCGCTAACGAATCAATTAAAAACTGTTACGTTAAAAGGTTTAGATGGGACAGGATTTTTAATTGGAGAGTATGTAACGATATCTTCAAAAGCAAGAACAAAATCTACAAACTTACAATTTAACTATACACGCGCAAATGATAGCTTTGAAGATGTGATGTCGTATTATCATATCGATACTTTACAACGTTACATTCAAAGTCTAGGTTTTCAAAATATTAATAATCGCTCCATTAAAGTGAATGTGAATGGAACGACGGCGGACAACTCATTTTATTCTCCGACAACGAAAGCTTTAACTTTTGGTACTGGCGGAGTAGATGATGCAGAAGATGCGGGTATTATCGCACATGAATATGGGCATTCAATTCAAGATAATCAAGTCCCTGGCTTCGGTAGTTCTGCAGAAGGCGGAGCGATGGGAGAAGGATTTGGTGACTTCTTAGGTGCTACTTATGAAGATGCTGTATCGACTACAGGTTACGGAAAAGCGTGTGTTGGAGAGTGGGATGCAGCGGCTTATTCTAGTTCAGATCCAACGTGCCTACGCCGATTAGATACGAATAAAGTGTATCCGAAAGATATGAAAAATCAAGTACATGCTGACGGTGAAATTTGGTCACAAGGACAATATGAGATGGCACAAGCTTTTGGCCGTGATGTTGCAACAAAAATTATTTTACAATCACATTGGTCATTAACACCAAACTCTAAATTTAGCGATGGAGCAAAAGCAATTAAGCAAGCAGATGCTCTTTTATACGGCGGACAACACGCTGCTGATATTGATCGTATTTGGGCAGCGAGAGGAATTAGTACGAATTAATATAAAAAGTCGTGGCATTAATAAGCCACGACTTTTTAATTTGCTTTAGAACTGGTACTAGTAAAGTAAGCTATATGAATGTTAGTGTGAATTTATTCGCATTTCATTTATTTTTTTGTCTTTAAAAACAAAATGCTCTTTAAATTTTCTAGACTCCACTTTTTGACCATTTCTCATAGAGCGGAAAGGGTGTTCTTGCCATGTAATAATTACATCAACCTCATCTGCTTTTGTAGCAACTGGAAAATTAGCATGTTCAAACCCAGTTTTTCCACTTGCTAAACGACTTTCCTTTAGAGAGAAGAGTTCATATTTTGTTTTTGTTTTTGGCTCGTTGCGGAACACTTCGACATGTACGTTATATACTTCACTGTTTCCAACATTTTTTACTGAAAATTGATATGTTTGAAATTCATCTTTTTTAGCTTGAAGCTTTTTTTTGTTTGCTTTTTTCGGTTCAGCAATATTCACTTGCCATTGATCAGAGTTTTGGGAGATTGGTAAAGATTTTGGTGAATAAGCATACGTTTCATTTACTACAATTAGGCATAACAAAAGGAGAAAGAAACTAATTGCTTTTTTCATATAAACACCTCACTATAAAATTTTTATTAATATGCGTAAATAAAACCGAAAATATGTAATAAAATGGAAATAGGTGATAATTTGATTCAAATGAATTTGAAAAAACTTGAAGAGGTAATAAATGGAGAAGGATTACACGAATCGTTTCATCATTTAGAAATACATGGTGTCTGCATAGACTCCAAAAACATTAAAGAAGGAAATCTATTCGTTCCAATCATTAGGGTCAAAGATGGACATGATTATGTGAAAGAGGCAATGGATAATGGAGCTGTCGCTTCCTTATGGAAAAAGTCTTACGGTACTCCGCCAAAAGGGGTTCCAATTATATTTGTAGATGAAACTTTGTTTGCTTTGCAACAATTGGCACAATTTTATCGAAGAGAGATAAATGTAAAAGTAATTGGAATTACCGGTAGTAATGGCAAAACTACGGTAAAAGATATAATAGAAGGTATTTTAAGTTCAACTTATAGAGTGCATAAAACAAAAGGTAATTTTAATAGTCAAATCGGGTTACCGTTAACAATTTTAGAAATGAAACGAAATACTGAGTTTTTAATACTTGAAATGGGAATGAGTGAAAAAGGATGTCGTATTATTGAAAGGTTCACGTGGAATGGCTTTAGAGGAAATGGTCCAAAAGTGGATGTGAAAAATCAAAATTTATTTAAAAATGCTTGCATTTTACAAGGTGAAGAGATAGAATACTCTGTAAATATAAAAAGTGATGATCAGGAAAAGTACATGATGCAAAGATCTACAGAGAGCAATCGGTTGCTGAGAAGATTGCGATACCGCATGATAGAAAGACACCTGTGAGTGTTGCTTTGAACGTGATAATTAGTAAAAGCAAACGGTACCTACCGTTATCAGGACTAAGATGGTCATTATGACAATTTGGGTGGTACCGCGGAAAAATCCGTCCCTATTTATAGGGGCGGATTTTTGTATTCTTTGAAAGGGGGTGAGTGACCGTGGATGATGACGATGACAACAACAATAACGTAAATAAATATAAAATTACTGGAGGGAAATGTAATGGGGCAAATCATGAAACGTTCACTCACAAAAGAATGTACGGAGAAAAGCGGAAAGGTTGTATCACTTCAAGGCTGGGTAAAAAAGATTCGTCATCTAGGTAATGTTAGTTTTTTATTATTACGGGACAGAACAGGAGTCATTCAATGTGTATTAGAAAACGAATTCGCTGGATTCAAAGTCGATGTAGAAAGTGTTGTTCACGTAATTGGTGAAATAGTTGAAACGTCAAAAACAGAATTAGGCGTAGAAGTACTTGCTCACGAAGTGAAAATTTTAAATGGAGCAGAACCTCTTCCGTTTGAAATAAATAAAAAGAAGTTACAAGTTGGTTTAGATCAACTACTTAATGAGCGGGTATTATCATTAAGACATGAGCGAACCACGGCGATATTTAAAGTGAAATCTACACTCGTTCAGAGCTTTAGTGAATTACTTATAGAGAACGATTTCACACGTATATTTACTCCGAAAATTGTTTCACAAGGGGCAGAAGGAGGAGCGAATGTTTTTAAGCTTCCATACTTCCAAAAAGAAGCTTATTTAGCACAATCACCACAGTTTTATAAACAAATGATGGTAGCTGGGGGACTCGAACGTGTTTTTGAAATTGCACCTGTTTATAGGGCGGAACATCACAATTCTTCCCGTCATTTAAATGAATATATATCGTTAGACGTAGAGCTTGGCTTTATTCATGATTTTCATGAAGTGATGCAATTAGAAACAGATGTTTTACGATATATGTTTCAACAAGTAGCAAAAAACTGTGAGAAAGAACTACAACTATTACAAATAGAAGTACCTGTTATTACTGAAATACCGAAAATCACATTGTTAGAAGCACAAGAGATCTTGAAAAGTAAGTATTGTAAAGAATCTCCTGTAGGGGATTTAGATACAGAAGGTGAAAAGTTACTAGGGAAATATGTGAAGGAAACATATAAGAGTGAATTTGTTTTTATTACACATTATCCGAAAGAAGCGAGACCGATGTATACGATGCCGAATAACGAGAATTCTTCTATTACTGACTCGTTTGACTTATTATATAAAGGATTAGAAATAACATCAGGAGCACAGCGAATTCATAATTATGAAATGTTACTAGATTCTTTTAAAGAAAAAGGATTACATCCCGATAAATTTCAATCGTATTTAAATACATTCCGATACGGTTGTCCCCCGCACGGTGGTTTTGGAATTGGCTTAGAGAGAATTGTATATAAACTTTTAGAATTATCGAATGTGAGAGAAGCGAGTGCTTTTCCGAGAGATTGTACGCGTCTTATACCGTAACATTAGCACCCTTCTATAGTATAGAAGGGTGCTTTGCATTTCAATAAAAGTGAAAGAGAATAATAATATTTTTTGTGTGAAAATATGTAAATTATATTAAGAACATTTTATAATGAATTGAGAAAAAGAAAATTCATAAGTTATAATGAAATATGAATATAAAAAAAGTTCATATAATAATGTATGGAAGGGTATGAAACATGTTATATCAAACTCAAGCAACACAACAAACACCAGCTTATATAATTTATCTTCTAGATGTAAGCGCATCAATGAACCAAATGATGGATGCAGGCGGAGAAGAAAAAAGAAGAATTGATATTGTAACGGATGCTCTTTCTTTAGCGATTCGCCAAATGGTATTTCGTTCAACAAAAGGTAGTCGCTTGCTTCCAAGATATAAGTTATCTATTTTAGCATATAGCGATCATGTTTTTGATTTATTGGGTGGTGTGAAAACAATAGACGAGGTAGCAAGACTGCGCCCACTAGAAAAAATCCAAACGCATCGTTTAACTGATACAGCAAAAGCTTTCTCTGTAGTAGAGAAGTTATTGCAAAAGGAATTGCCAAATTTACAAGACGGACCAGCTCCTGTTGTTTGTCATATGACAGATGGTGCTTCAACTGGTGAAGATCCAGAATTAATTGTGCGAAGAATTATGAATATGTCTGTACCTGATGGAAATGTACTAATTGAAAATATTTTTATCTCAGATGAAATCATGCAAGAACAAATTACTAATATAAAGAAGTGGGAAGGCATTATGCCAAATACAGAGATTACAGATGAATATGGTGCAAAGTTGCAAAGACTTTCATCGCTTATCCCTCAAAGCTATCGTGAGATGATGACGGAACATGGATTTCATATTGCAGATGGTGCGGTGATGATGTTTCCTGGGACAAATGCGGATTTAGTATCACTTGGATTTCAAATGTCTGCTGCAACGCCGGTTCGATAGAAGGGGGAAGTATGGTGAAATATATCCTATCGCAAAAGAAAGAAACGGTATTGCAAGAAAAGAAAACTAAGCATTTTACTTATCAATATAGCTATGTTAGAGCAAAGGAAACGCAGGATTTAAATGAGAGTGGACAGGACTTCCTAGTATTTCAAGATAATGGAACTAGTTTCATATTTGTGTTATGTGATGGTGTAGGGCTGTCTTTTCATGGTGAAATTGCTGCAGAATTTCTAGGTATGAAGTTATTAAACTTGTTTGAAACGTATCAAGAAAGCGGACGGGATATTGCTGCATTATTAAATGATCAGTTGGAAAATTGGGTAGAAGAAGCTTCAGAAGAAGTGAGTGCATTTCGATTGCCAGAAAAAACACCATGGTTACTTCGCGATGTATTGGAGGAAAAGCGAAAACAAGGTAGTGAAGCGATGTTTATTGGCGGGAAAATAGAACTTATTCCAAATCAAGATAAAGCACACATAGCGATAGTTACACATGGTGATTCATTTGTACAATTGTTTCAAGATAAGGAGAATTGTTCGAATGTAATGAAGTTTGAGAGAAATATAGAGAAAAGATGGTCTACACAGCGTGGCATTATTGGCGGGGAATTGGCGGTTTTTTCAAAGACATTATCTAGACAAGAAGCTAATCGGATAGTTATTCACTCAGACGGACTTGCACCACTTAAGCAGTATAATTTTGAGGAAGTGTTAAAAGAAATCGAGAGGGCACAAAACTCTCCGACAAGTGATGATATTTCATTTTTAGATGTTTCTTGGTAACAAACACGATGGAAAAAGGTGAATAAACGTGGAAGAGATTATTGTGACATACATAAAACAGTCAAATGAAGAAATTGATATTGCAATTCCAAATGACGTAAAAGCGGTACAAATTATTGAAGCAATTTTACATCATGAAAAAATAGATGAAGCATTGAGCAGTACCTATGAAATTAGAGTGGCAAAAGATAAAGAAGAATGGCATTCTATTCGAAATGATGAAACGTTGCGCGATAATGATGTGTGGGATGGACAATATGTAATGCTATATAAAAAAGGATCGATTATCCCTTCCTTTGAAATGCTACCGGCAGAAGAAGTTTATAATGAACCGATTAAACAAGATATATCTACTAGTGAAGAAGATTATGTATGGAAAATTATTGAGTAATAGTTTTTGAATGGGGAAGGAGAAATGTTTTGTGCAAAAATCACCGTATTTTCAACGCTCTCCGCGTGTGAAAGTAGATATACCAACAGGAGATGTTATTATTCATGATCCGCCGAATATACCGGAGGAGCCGAAGTTTTCAATTGAAACAATGTTACTGCCAGCAATGATGACGGTTTTAACATTGGTATTATATTTTGTAATGATGAAATTTATGAAGATGAATTCAAGTTATATGCCATTAATGATGGTTTCAAGTATTCCAATGTTGGGATCATATGTAATTACAACGATGGGGCATTTCCGTAAAAAGAAAGAACATCGTCAAATGGTTGAACAATTACAAACAAGGTACTTAGAGCAAATTCAAAAGCATCGAGTGGAATTAGATACGTTAAAGGTTGAACAAGCAAAATATTTAATTACACAAAATCCAAGCCCGTTAAAAAGTGTACAAAGAATTGAAAATCGGGAAAGTAATTTATGGGAGCGTACACCTGAAAGCCCAGACTTTTTAGATATTCGTATTGGTACAGGAGAAAGACCATTTCTTGTAGAATTAAAGGTTCCTGAACAGAAAGGTTATGAAGAAAATCCATTAGTTACAGAAGCGCAAAATGTGAAAAGGGATTTCAATACGATACCAAATGGACACATTTCAATTTCTTTGAAAAAAAACGATGTAATTGGTGTAGTCGGAAATAAAGAAGATAGACTAAACTTTATTCGAATTGTAACGACACAAATTATGACGCATCATGCACCAAATGAAGTGAAAATAGCAGCATTTTATCATGAGAAGGAGAAAAAGCAGTGGGATTGGATGAGGTGGCTTCCTCACGTATGGGATGAACAGAGAAGTATGCGCTTTTTATCTGAAAATCAACAAGATGCACAGAAACTAGCTGAAGTACTATTTACCCCACTTAACATGCGTAGAATCTATAATTCTTCTGCGCAAGCGGATGCAAAAGTTCCTTTAATTCCGATGTATGTCTTTTTCTTATCAGCGAGAGAATTTTTAGAAGATGACCCTTTAACTCCAATGTTACTTAGAGAAGGTGAAAGTGTAGGAGCTTCTACATTTATTTTTGCGGAACAAAAGGAACGGCTACCGATGGAATGTGATCTTGTTATAAGTTTAAATGGAGAAAATGGTGAGTTAGTCGAAACGTTTTCAAGTTCAGCTGAGAATAGTGGGACAACGCGTGCTAGTTTTAAAGTAGATCGACTTTCATTCGAACGATGTGAACTAGGAGCGCGAAGCATTGCTCCAATTCGGATGAAAAGCTCTACAGCAGCCAACATTCCGAAAGTATTAACATTTTTAGACTTGTTTCAAGCTAAAAACATGGAAGAGTTACAAGTGCTAGAGCGCTGGAAAGAAAATCGATATCCGACTTCATTACCAGTTCCAATTGGTGTAAGAGAAGGAAGTAAACCTGTTTTTCTAAATATTCACGATAAAATAGAGAAAAAAGGGCATGGGCCGCACGGTCTAATGGCTGGTACAACTGGATCAGGAAAAAGTGAAGTGATTCAGTCTATAATAGCAGCGTTAGCAGCAACCTATCACCCTCATGAGATGGCATTTATGCTTATCGATTATAAAGGTGGTGGAATGTCAAACACCTTTGCGGGATTACCGCATATTATTGCATCTATTACGAACTTAGAGGATCCAAACTTAATTGAGCGTGCCAGAATTTCATTAAAAGCAGAATTAGAACGAAGACAAAAATTATTTATTCAGGCTGGAAATGTTCAGCATCTAGATGAATATTACGAAACAAGCTGGCGTGAAAAAGAACCTTTACCACATTTATTTATTGTTATTGATGAGTTTGCTCAAATGAAAAAGGAACAACCTGAATTTATGGACGAGCTAATTAGTGTTGCTGCCATAGGAAGAACTTTAGGGGTTCACTTATTATTAGCAACTCAAAAACCTTCAGGGGTTGTAAATGACAAGATTTGGAGTAACTCACGTTTTCGAATTTGTTTGCGTGTACAAGATGACGCGGATAGTCGTGAAATGTTAAAAATTCCAGATGCATCAAAAATCAATGTACCAGGACGAGGGTATCTCCAAGTTGGTAGCAATGAAGTATTGGAATTATTCCAATCTGCATGGAGCGGAGCACCTTATAATCCAGATGAAGAGAAAGTGCTTGATATTGTTGATTTTACAGAAGTGAAGCTTTCCGGTGAAAGAATAAAAGTGAAAAAGCGCCCCAAACCAATGACAAATAGTCCAAAACAATTACAAGCTTTTATTCAATATGTACAAAGCGTATCAGAAAAAGAAAATATTAAAGCATTACCAGGACCATGGCTGGATCCATTACCAGAAAAATTATTGTTAAAAGAATTTTATGCTATGGAAAATTGGACAATTGCTGATTGGAATAAACCGAAAGAATATTTACAAGTAACAGTAGGATTAATTG
Organism: Bacillus sp. TE9106W; assembly: GCF_054062215.1. Classification (NCBI taxonomy): domain Bacteria; kingdom Bacillati; phylum Bacillota; class Bacilli; order Caryophanales; family Bacillaceae; genus Bacillus; species Bacillus sp. TE9106W. The sequence goes on along the minus strand of NZ_JBSSFA010000003.1, from coordinate 41,757 downwards.
ATGATGTTGCAAATCAAGCGCAATATCCCCTGAAGTTAGATTTACAAGAAGGGCATTTAAATATTTATGGTATGCCAGGTACAGGGAAAACGACGATGTTACAAACGATTATTATGTCCTTAGCTGTATCTCACACACCAGAAGAAGTGAATTTCTATGTTATTGATTTTGGTCGAATGTTCTTAGATTTTAGAGATTTACCTCATATAGGCGGGATTATACAAGAGGGCGAAAATGAGAAAATGAAACGTCTATTCGGATTTTTAAAGCAGGAAATCACGAATAGAAAAGAGAGTTTTTCTAATATTGGTGCAAAGTCATTCTCTATGTATAACCGAATGGTAGAAAAGAAAATACCAGCTATAGTAGTAATGGTAGATGGTTATATAAGATTCAAAAATGAATTCGAGAAAGAAAATGAAGTATTAGAATTATTATTGCGTGAATCAAGTACATACGGAGTTTATTTCTATTTCTCTCTGAATCAAACAATTGATATGTTCGATCGTGTTCGTAATAATATACCGATGGCACTTACATTTGAATTGCAAGATGGAACAGAATACCATAACTTAGTAGGCAGACCTAAATTCCCGTTAATTGAAGTTCCTGTTGGCCGTGGATTAATGAAAGGGCAACCGCCGGAATTATTCCAAGCAGCATTGCCATTTATCGGGGAAAGTGAACTTGAGTATTCTCAACAATTAAAAACAATTATTCAAAAAATGAATGGAGAATGGAATGGTGAAAAAGCAAAAGCTATTCCAATGGTGCCTAAAGAAATATTTGTAGAGCATATGCTTGGGAAATTAGAAACAGCCCAAATTTCAGCAGGTATAGAAACAGAGGATATTCGTTTACAAAGCTTTTCTTTAGATGAAATGAGTCATATATTTATTGGAGGAAGAATAGAAGGTGGAAAAACATCGCTATTACAAACACTTCTGTTCACTACTACATACCAATACTCGCCAGAAAAAGTTGATCTATACTTAGTGGATCTTGGTGAAAGACCTACAGGTATATTAGCTCTTGGAGATTTACCTCATGTGAAGAAGAAAGTTACAGATGCTATACAATTAAAAGAAATGTTAGATGAACTGTTAGAGTTAATAAATAATCGAGAAGCAGTAATGCCTTCTTTAGATCCAAACGTAACAGCGGAGTTTCCATATAAGAGAATAATGATTGCAATTGATGATATTGATCAAATGTTAACTGTATTATCTACTGATTATGAGGCGAAAAATAAAATGGAACTAATAGTCCAAAACTGTAAAAATAAAGGGATTCACTTTATGACTGCAGCTACTACATCTAGCCTAAATAGTTATTCTCATGAAAAATGGTTCGCAGAAATTAGAAAGAGAAGTATTGGATATTTACTGGGAACGACACAAAATAACGATGTGTATTTCTTTAATATGAAGCTACCACATACTGAAATGGATCAAGAATTATTAAGCGGGGATGGATATTGCATACGTAGAAAGCCAATAAAAATAAAATGTGCATATACACCATTACATTTACTTCGCACGATGATAGATAAAATTAGTGTGAAATGGGCTGAATTAAAAGTGAAATAATATTAAAATAGGGTTAAATTACTAGAAAATAGAATTTTTTTGTAATTTAGCTCTTTAAAAATTGTATGAATATAGTTTATAATCTAATTGTTGTATCATTTATGATTTGAAAGGGGAAATTATTACAATGGCAGAAATTAAAATCACACCAGAAGAACTTGAAAGAATCGCAGGAAACTTTAAAAACGCAGCAGGAGAAGCACAAAGTCAAATTAATAGACTTGAAGGCGATATTAATAGTTTAGAAGGACAATGGGCTGGGGCAACACAAGCGAAATTCCGTGGAGAATTTATCCAATCTAAACAAGCAATGCAACAATACATTCCAATTTTAGAAGGTATTTCAACAGATTTAAAACGTATCGCTGATAAATTCCGTAACACAGATAACGCATACTAAGAATAGAACAATTGCAAAAGACCAGGAGCTATTGTTCCTGGTCTTTTTTTGAAAAATTGTTATACGAGAGTAAGGGGATAAAATGGGATTCCGACCAGAAGTAGGAGAAAAAATTAATCTTAATAAAGATGTTTATCGTTTTGAGAAACACCCAGCTGTAATTGGTATTGAGATGCCCTATGGTCAAGAGGGAAGACAAGGAACAGTTTATCAATTACAACAGGAAAATGGTGTAGAACGAATTGCATTAAAAGTTTTTAAGGAACGCTATCGTGAGGAAAAACATCAACTAGCATTTTTAAAACCACTTTCTTCCCTAGTGGGTCTGAAAGTATGTTCACGTTATATCGTTACTAAAGAAGAACATACATCTGCTATCAAAAAATCAGAAGATCTTGCAAATAGTATTGTAATGCCTTGGATTGAAGGGCCAACTTGGGCTGATATTTTACAAGAACAACGAATGTTATCAAAAGAACAATGTTTCTTTATTGCAGAAGCATTTCTTACAACGCTTAAAATGATGGAGGAAAATGAAGTTGCTCATAATGATTTATCGTCTAGCAACGTACTTGTACCTTTTTTAAGTGAAAATGCAATTGAAGGCCAACACAATATCGAACTTGTTGATGTTGAGCAAATGTATGGCCCAAAAACGAAAAGACCTTCATTATTGCCAGCAGGTTCAGCAGGTTACGCACCAAAGTATTTGACAAGTGGAGTATGGCAAAAAGAAGCCGATCGGTTTGCTGGTGCTATTTTATTAGGAGAAATATTAAGTTGGTGTAGTGAAGAAGTTCGAAATAAAAAATGGACTGATGCAAGTTACTTTAAAACGGAAGAAATGCAGACAGAATGTGAAAGATATACGTTACTTCAGCAAGTATTACATAATCAATGGAACGGGGAAATTGCAAAATTATTTAAGCAGGCATGGAGTAGTAATTCTTTCGCAGAATGCCCAAGCTTTGCACAGTGGTACGATGTATTTAATAGCGCGAGAGAAAGAATAAAAATTGATGCGGAAAGGCAGTCAGCAGAAGAACACTCTCTTTTTGTATCAAAATGTTTGGAAATTGCAAGATTATTAGAAGAGAGAGGATTTAAACAAGCGGCATTATATGAATATAAAATAATTTTCAATTCACTCAATTCATCAACAGCTCTGCAAAAAGAACTCGCATATATCATTCAAACTATGGAGAGTCAAGAGCCTGAAATAAATAATAAAATGGTCCTACAACATTATTTGGAATTAGCTACTGAATTGGAACGAGAAAACAATGCAGCATTTGCTTGTTTCGTCTATTCACGAATCGTACAATTTCCAAACATTGATCAGGCGCTAAAACAGGAAATCGAAAGCATTATTGAAGAGATAAAAGAAGGACAAGGAACAGAGTCGCAGCAAGAAGTAGCAGCTACAATTACAGTTCCAAATAGTATTCTACAGAGCCGGAAACAAACGAAAAAACAAGTGGAATATGATATAGATGATGAGATTTTAAATGCAAAAGCATCGAATCAACCACTTACAATAGCTCATGAACAAAGTGAACCATCTGCTTTTTCTATATGGTGGAAAAAGAATAAAAAGCGAATTTTGATTATTGGCTCAGCTGCAGTTGTTGTAATAGGTGGTTCAACGTTATTTTATTTCTATACAACAAACGCGAAATATCAAAAGTTTATGGAACAAGCACGACAAGCTTATGATGACAAAAAATATACAAAAGCAGAAGAAGCTGTTGGACATGCAATTGCTGTGAAGGGGAAAGACGAGGCATATCTCCAATTAGCAACGATTTACGTTGCTGAAGGAAAAAATAAAATTGCAATCGACTATATTACAAAACTAATAAAAGATCGAGAAATAGATAAAGAAAATAATGAAGCTGCTTATTTATTAGCTTCAGCAAATTTCCGCATTGGAAAATATCAAGAAGCAGTGCAAAACTTTGAACAAGCGTTAGCAAATAATGCAAAAGGAATTGAACCATATAAAAAAGATGCAATGCGAGATTTAGCTGTAAGTCATATGAAAATGAAAGAATTTGAAAAGGCAGAAGATGTTATTGTCAAAATGAGCACGAAAACAAATGAGGATAAGGCAATTGTTTCGTATTTAAAAGGTCAACTTTCAACAGCAACTGTACAGTTAGACAAAGCAGAATCTTTCTTTAAAGAAGCTATTATGCAAGATTCAAAGAACCCGATATATACAATTGAACTTTCAAATTTATATGTGCTTTGGAATAAAACAAACTTAATTGATAGTGCGAAGAAAGAAATGAATTATCAACAAGCATCTCACATTTTACAAGTAGCGATTCAAAAAGATATGAAAAATATTGAGTTGTTAAATCAACTAGGAATTGTGTATTACGAAGCGGGCCAATTTTATGAAACGCGAGATGGCGCAAAAAGTACTGCTGCATATCAGCAAGCGTTAGAAGCTTACAATAGAGTTGTTAGCAGTGGAACACGCGACATAAATACGCTTGTAAATATAGGGATTTTATACGATAAAGTGGGACAAGGAAATGAAGCAGAGAAGCTTTTCACAGAAGCATACTCACAAAACGATGAAAATCCGCATGTGAATTTTGCATTTGGGATGTTTAAAATTAAACAGAAAAAATATGAGGAAGCAAGTCGCTTCTTAAGAAAAACAGTGCAGGCAAATGAAAATGACTCTGAAGTAAGAGCCGCCCAAGAAAAACTAACAGAAATGAAAACAAACGGTTGGATTCAATAAAGATAGGAAAAGGGGAAAAGGACATGGAGGAAAACAATAATAACTTAGGGAAAAAAGTCGCTATATCAGTAATGTCAGTAGCTTTACTTGGAACGTCAGGATATCTTGTGTATGACAAAGGCTTTAGGACAGCAGGAAAAGAACCGGTAAAACTAGCAAGTAATACAGAAGAGAAAAAAGATGATCGTATTACAGGGGGCGATTTACAGTCTATGTTCCCAAATTTAGTCGCTGATCCTGCAAAAAAAGATGAAAAACCCGGCGAAAAACCAACTATTAATTTAGCAGACTTAATTGGAAATAATAAATCACCAATTACGCCAGTAACGTATAAACCTGATGAAGTATCGGTGGAAAAGAAAGATCCACAAATCAAATTATCAGATGCACCAACTCCACAAAAACTAGATTTACCAACTAATATGGTTGGACCTGTGGCGGAACCAAGTAAAAATAATGATAATGCTCAATTACCTACATCTACTGTAGAACCGCCAAAAACTAACACCGGAACAGAAGGGACTGAAACAGGAGGAACTGAAACAGGAGGAACTGGAACAGAAGGGACTGAAACAGGAGGAACTGGAACAGGAGGAACTGAAACAGAAAAACCAAAACCAGAACCAAAACCAAAACCAGAACCAGAACCAGAACCAGAACCAGAACCAAAACCAAAACCAGAACCAGAACAAAAACCGGATCCAACACCAACACACCCAACAATTACAGTATCACCAAAAACGGGAGATATTTTAGTTGAGTGGTACGCTGGAAATGGAAAATACTATTCATCTGTTTTCTTTAATGATTTTTATACAAGTCAAAAAGAACTGGATGAAAATGCATTAAATAATTTAACGAGCTACTATAGCAAAAAAGAAGACTGGACGCTCGTTAGCCAATTGAATACACCATCAAAATCAAAATCGATAGCTGAACATAAGTTAGCATTAGATAATGTAGAACAAATTCTTACAAGTGGTGAATATTCAAATGAGAGAGCACTATTCTATTTACGTAATCAAATGAATGTACTAAATGAATCGGTTACTACACAAGAAGAGTTACAAAGATATTTAAGTGAAAATAAGAAAGATTATATTAAATCTGTAGCAGAAAAAGTTTATCAAACAGCAACAGAAGAAAAAAGAGCGTGGTCAAATACAGGGGATGTAGCATCTTTAGAACAAGCGTTAAGTAAATTTTATTTAGTTACATCAGTATTTGAAAGCGTAGATCCTGCATTAGTAGAAAAAGCGAATCAAGATGTAGAAGATATTTTCAACAAGCTATTACAAGAAGAATTACAGAACCTTAATATCCAAACATCAGTAGTGATGTCTGCAACTGAGACAAAAGAAAAAGCAAGCCCGGTAAAAGAAAATACAAGTAGTAATGAAGAAAAAGCAGTTACAGGAGGAAATGAGGCAACAAGTACAGAAACAGAGAAAAACCTAAAAGATTCAAAGACTGAGGATGTCAAAAATAACGATAAAACGAATACTATAGATTCTAATACTCAAAAAGCGCAAGTGAAATCTGAACCATTTAGTCAAGAGATTGATCAAATAGAAACGTATTTAAATCCAGCAAATCCACAATATGAAAATGCTTTACTATTAGCAAATCAGTATATTGATAGGGGAACAGGCGAACAAAAAGAAAAATTAGAACAGCAATTTAGTGCGGCTGTAGAGGGACTTCGAGGACAAATAAAAGATCCTAAATTTACAGTGGAAGACGCTATAAATAAAGCGAATTTATTAGCAAATACGGCAAGAGTAGAAAAATCTGTTCAAGATGAATCTCATAAATTATTAATGCCGCTAATGTTTGAAAGAAAAGCAAACGATGCTGCAAATAATGGAGAATATTATACAGCGGTATTAAATATTGCAAATGCAATTCGTACAAAGCACCCATTGGAACGTTCAAGAGAAGAAATGGTGAATTATGCGAATAAATTATGGACAGATACAGAAAATGAATGGAATAAAATGAATGGAACGACAGGATGGCAAAGTGAAGTAGGTAAAACATTATTACCATCATACACATTACTTGCACAGTTAAAAGATATTGATAAAACGATTGGCCAAATTAGTGGTATGAATATGATTGAGAATGCATCAAAAAAAATGGAGGGAATTCAACTTGTGCAATTAGCAGGTGATGAAGCGAATAAAGAAGGACAAACGAGCCTTTATAATGCTTTACATTATTATGGTCAAGCAGCTTCACGCGGTGTTGTTGACAAAACAGGATTTTCTAATGTTGCTGGTCTTGTAATTAAAGAAGCAAAACAGTTAGAAAAAACGCAATATAAATCAGCGCTAAACAACTATCAAATTTTATATAAAACACCAGGTATTGAAGCGTTAGGAATTAAAGATGGGGTAAAAGCGGCAATTGAGTATTTGAGTACATTTGAAGCTGCAAAGGTAAGCGGGAATAAAGATACAATTGAAGATTTAGCTTCAGCAATTGAATTAACTTATCATTCTATGGAACTAGGATATCCGGAAGCAGATGCAAAAGAATGGATGAATACGGTAGCTCTAAAAATGTTTAATAAAGGTGCAGGATATATGTCCGCAACTGATACGAATAATGCATATAAATGTTTTGAATTTTTAAGTCGTGATAAATATGCAAATGCTATTAATGGAGAAATAACGAAACAAGCAAAAGAGAATGTAGAAAAAATTAAATCTATGAACGTTAAAAAATAATTAGATTTAACATTCGCCATCTTACCTTGAGTAAGATGGCGAAATTATTTCGCATAAGGAGTGAAGTTCAATGAATTTACTAGAAATTTGTCCATTAGATGAGGCGTTAGTGGAAGCTTTACAGAATGAAGAAAAAAGAGTTCGTTTTTATGAGATATTACAGAAATCAAATTTGTATGTTGTTGCTTCGGTAGAGGGAGATACAACTGTAGATGAAGAAGGGAATTTGATTTCAACTGAAAATACACAATTGCAAATTCATTATTTTGAAATGGACGAAGGATTAATGTTACCACTGTATTCTGATTTGAAACATTTAGAAATGGTTATTCCAGAAGAATGTCCGTATGTCTCTATGAATGCAGTTGAATTATTAAAGACAATAGATTTAGAGGCAAATGTAATATTAAATCCAGGAACAAAATTTCAAAAATTATTTGTAAAGGAAGAAATTGAAGCGATTTGTGATAATAGTATTTTTGATGTTTTTTCTAAAGGGGATAAGTAAAAATTGATGCAGTTCTATTCCTTTTTGGTATAAAATAGAGGAAGGTGGGAGAAGGTTTGGAAATTAAGGTCAAACCTGAACAACTCGAACAAATTGCCAAAAACATATCAGAGATGCAAACACACAGCCAGAACATACAACAAAATCTCAATCAATCTATGTTTAGTATTCAAATGCAATGGCAAGGAGCAACGAGTCAGCATTTTTATGGGGAATATATGAGATCAATGAGACTCATGGAATCTTACATACGTAATTTACAAGTTACAGAAAAAGAATTACGGCGTATCGCTCAAAAGTTTCGTCAAGCTGATGAAGAATATCAAAAGAAACAAAATGAAAAATTGAAAGAAGCCCATAAAAAAGAAAAGAAAAATGAAAAATCATGGTGGGAAAAGGGAATAGAAGGAGCAGCTGAATTCATTGGAGTAAATGATGCAATTCGTGCAGTTACCGGTAAAGACCCTATTACAGGAAAAGAATTATCAACAAAAGAAAGACTCATCGCCGCAGGTTGGACACTCCTAAACTTTGTTCCTGTTGGAAAAGTGGCAAGTCTTGCTGGAAAAGGAATAAAGTATGTCGCTTCTAGCTTTGGGAAGACGATTGTAAAAGCAGGAAAAAAACTAGGCGAAGGCGTAACAATGGTGGCTGGAAAAGCAGCTGTCGATGGCATAAAAACAGCCAGCCACAAAGTAAAAGAGGGTGTAAACTTTGTAGCCTCCACAGCAAAAGGATTTGCCGACAAAATCGGAAGCCTATGGAACAAAGGTGCCACAACCGTAAAAACAACCGTCTTACAGGGGAATGAAAAGATCCAGCACGCAGTAAAAACATTACTGGAGTACAAATGGATCCCAGGTGAGGGAAAAGGCTTCGCCATGGCTGGAGTAGGAAATGTCTCAGGAGGAGGACAGTATTCTCTGAAAGAGGCTTATCAGTATATGGAGAGTAAGGTTGTTAAGGGTACGGGTGAAGGTAGTAGGATTATTCCTGGTACTCCGGGTATTGTAACAGGAGGAAATTCTACTAAATTAGGAAAAAATATGATGACAGAAATGGGGCTTAGACGTTCAACTAAATGGAGTGGATATCAAGCACAGCATATTATTCCTTCTGAAATGGCAGATAATCCCGTAATTAAAAAGATAGGTATGAACTTTGATGACTCATCAAACGGTATTTTTTTAAGAGTACCAGATGATAATATAAGTACAATGGCTAGACACAGAGGATATCATTCTGTTTACAATGAAGTAGTTGCAAGAGCATTAAATAAAATGGATATTAACCAAAGTATTGATAGTTTACAAAAGCAGGTATATGATCTGCAAAAAAATTTAAGAAAATTACAGGGGAATGGTTTACCATTGTACCCAAGCCAAGGTGCAACAGTAGAACTTTGGGAAAGAAAGCTAAAACAATTGGAAATACAAAATAAGTAAATATTAGTAAGGTGGTAAGGTGTAATGGAAAATAAAGATATTAGTTTGCTTGAAGAATTACTTTATAATACAAATAAAGAGGATACAATTAGCCGAATAAAGAATATAGATAATCCAATACTCCTTCATTGTTTTGCAGCAAATTATAATTGGAATAGTGGATTTGATATACCAAATGCAATTCTTGAAAACAAAGATTGTGACTTAGGAACGGGATTACTAATGTTTCATTATGCAGACGGATATCGATTATTAGAAAGTCCGGAGGAAGTTTCGAATTCTCCATTACAAGAATGGAAGGTTTTTATATTAAAACTTCAAAATAAAATTATGAATTTGGAGTTTAAAACACAAAATATATCATTTAGCCCTGAATTAACAAAAATTCAAATATTCAAGTTGAAAAAAAGGAACCCAAGTATTTCAGATATTCTTATTAATGAGTCACCAGGAAATATAATTGATATTCCTAAAATATAAATAAACATTAAAAACTCATTACAGTAAATAAATGAGTTTAGTTATAGTGATTTTATAAAGCTTACTATACTAAATTATATTTTATGTACGAATATGATAAAGTTCGCGGTGCTAAATTTAAATACGCATAAGTATATATGAATAAAAAATAAAGTATATGTGAAGTAGATAGAAAAAATAAAAGGGTTTTTGAAAGTATGTACTCCATGATGGTTGTACCATCATGGAGTACTGTGTGCAATGATAGAATAGAAAATAAAGTACGAGCTTAGGCGAGATGACATTTTACCGGGCGATAAATATAAACACATGGAATGTATATTAAACTAACGAACTCGTACAAACTCGTAAGTTTTAATATAGTATTTGTCATGATGTACAAAAGGTGTCATACTGTTACTACAAAACTTACAAATTTACGCTACTTAAAAACATATGAACTTAAAGCACTTGATTGTCAATTAAAGGCAACAAGTGCTTTTTGCGTTTTAGCGTAGAAATTTAAAAGAGCATTATAATTTTATAAGTGCATTAAGTGTTAAATTTTTATTGTTGTTTTATAGATTGTAATGGCTATCTACAGTGTACGACGATAGTAGAGGGAAAAATAAAGGGTTGTGTTATTTTTTGAAGTCATCGTAAAGTACGTTTTAACGGATGGACGTTATGCATACGTTATCCGCAAAAAACGGGTAAACGTTACAGGGACTTTAATTGCTGTAACGGGAGAGGACTCAATATGGAAGAGAAAGTAGTTGGTTATGTACGAGTTTCAACAGAAGGGCAAGTACGTGAAGGGTACAGTTTAACATATCAAGTAGAAGAAATTGAACGGTACTGCATTGAAAATGAACTACAACTGCTTCACATATACGAAGATAAAGGAATCAGCGGAGCGAAAGTAGATGAAGATGGATTAACAGTTGAACGTGAAGGTCTACAAGAGCTATTGTCGGATATTGCATATCATCAAGTGAGCAAAGTTATTGTACTCAATACATCTCGGTTATGGCGCTCTGATATGGCAAAAGTGTTAATACAACGAGAGCTAAAGAAATACAAGGTAGATGTGAAAGCAATTGAACAACCAAATTATAGTATATACACGCATGACCCAAATGACTTTTTAGTAACTGGCATGTTAGAACTACTAGATCAATATCAACGTCTTGAGATTGCATTAAAGCTAAGTCGAGGTAGAAAAAAGAAAGCGGAACAAGGTGGATATGCAGGTGGCGGTGTGATGTTTGGTTATAGAGTAAAGAAAGGACAAAAAGTGTTAGAAGTAGATGTGGAGAAAGCAGTAGTTGTACGGAGACTATTTGAATTAAGACACTTTTTTAAACATTGGTCGCTAACTCAATTGGCAGAAAGACTGAATAGGGATGGTTATCGTACAGAGAAAGGAAAGCTGTTTACGAAAGTACAAGTGAAACGTATGTTAGACCGAGAGAACTTTTATCGAGGGGTGTATACATACGGACAAATACAAACAAATGGGAAACATCCAGCAATTATTTTATAAATTCACTTAAAAAATTAGCTCATTTTACTATATGTACTTATGAAATTATGAAAATGGATAGGCTTGCGTACCTATGCGCATCGGAAGATGAACGCTCGAACTAAGGTTGCCGACGTTTTTATATATGACTAAATCATTGAATAGAGGGATGAGTTATGCATAATAGACAGAACTATTTGTATGTAGGAGTAGATTTACATAAGGAGCATCATACGGCTGTTATTATTAATTGTTGGCAAGAGAAACTAGGAGAAATACAATTTGAGAATAAACCATCTGCATTTTCGAAGTTCTTATTAGAAGTAGAGACATATGTGTGTGATGGGATAACTGTTGTATTTGGTTTAGAAGATGTTGGTGGTTATGGAAGAGCGTTAGCGAAATATTTAGTAGACCATGAACGAGTTGTGAAAGAAGTAAATCCAGCTTTATCATTTTTAGAACGAAAAAGCCAAGTGATGATACAAAAAAATGATAGTTGGGATGCAGAATGTGTAGCACGCATACTGGTAAACAAATTTAATCAACTGCCAGATGCAAAGCCAAACGATTTATTTTGGTCGATACAACAACTAGTATCAAGAAGGAATGCATTAGTAAAAGCACAAAGTGCGTTAAAGAATCAACTACATATTCAATTAAATCATCATTATCCAAGCTATAAAAAGTTTTTCTCAGAGTTAGATGGGAAAACAGCATTAGCATTTTGGCAGCAATATCCGTCACCCTCTTGTTTAGAGGGGGCGAATATAAAGCAATTAACAGCTTTTTTATTAGATGTTAGCAACAATACATGTTCAGTAAAGAAAGCAAGCGACATATTAAAACTTGTAAAAGAAGATGGACATACAATGAAGGAATATCAAGAAATACGAGACTTTTTAGTAAGAAGTATTGTACGGGACATTGAGTTTAAAAAGCAGGAAATGAAATACATCGAAAAAGAATTAAAACAGTTAGTAAATTTACTAGATTATCAATTAGAGACGATGCCGGGAATAGAACTTGTGACGGCATCAGCATTAATTGCAGAAATTGGAGATGTAAGAAGATTTTCAAATGCAAACAAATTAGCAAGATTTGCGGGGATTGCGCCTGTTTACTTTGGTTCTGGTGGGAAAGGTAAGACACACAAAAGCAAACAAGGAAACAGGGCGCTACACGCTTTATTTTATAATTTAGCAGTACAGCAAGTGCAAGTAGCAAAAGGCAGTAAGATGCCACGAAATCCAGTGTTTCATGCGTACTATCAAAAGAAGCTTAAAGAAGGAAAAACAAAAGGACAAGCATTGGTATGTATTATGAGAAGGCTTGTAAACATTGTATATGGCATGATGAAATATAAAACAGCTTATGAGTTGCCGGAAGTACAAGAGAAGGAAGTAGTTTAATAAGGTTTTACAGGGTTTGTTTTTTTATTGTGAGGGTTTAAGATTACAACATAGGGTACGGGTAATAATTCTTCGAGTAAGGATGTTTATGGACCTTATTATGATGAGGCAAAAAAATTACACGAAACTAACCCTGATTGGTATCCTAATCCTGATGAATCTACAATAGTAAAGGGGAAAGAACTAAAGGAAGCAAGAGCAGACTATCAAGCGTTGGTTAGAAGAGGGGAACTTGAAAAAGGTCACCATGTACAAGGTTTATCTTTTGGGGGAGAGAATGTAAGTTCAAATATAAAGAATACAGGAGAATCGACTATTCGTCGAGAGCAAATTGATGATTTGAATTTGGATTTTTATCATGAAATGGGTTATGGTAAAGAAAATGCTAAGGTACTAAAAATACATGAGAATGAAAATGGGATTATTGTATTTGGTAATAATCCACAACATACTGAGGTTACTGTTTTTCAAAATAAAGTTCTGAAATGGCAACGAGAAAATGGAAAGAGATAATTTAATGAAAGTAGGTGCATTTATGGGAGAAACGAGAAATCTTATGAATAGTATATGGTTTGGAGAAAAAACAATTTTAGCTAAATCGGAAATAAAAGAAAAAATTTTAAAATCTTTAACAGAAACGGAAGTTTTATTTAACTTAATAGAATTATTTAAAACGGGGGATTTTACTCAAAAACCACTATTAGTTCAATTAATGAATCAGACTAAAGATGAAGCGGTTCTGAATTTATGTATTAGAGTATTTTTATCTGTCGCAACACATGAAGACTTAAGGGATTCAAATAATCTCCGTTTTCTTAGTGAGGTAACTGAAGAAACAGTAGACACTTTTGCATCAGCAGCCACAACCTCACTTTCTCTTGAGGTAATTCCATATTTATTGGCTTTACTTGAAGAGTGGGAGGAATTCAGTGATACAGCTACTATTATAAGAGACTCTATTGATTCCTTTATTAATTTTGAAGATCAAATTGGTGAAGATGCAACTATAGATGAAATTGGAAATTTTTATTTTAAGTATTGTCAGGAGAAGGATACAAATAGTTATTATTTTCAACAGAATTTAGCTTTTCCTGGAGACTTAGCTAAAAAATTGATTCAGCGGGTTATGATTGCTGCTAATAATGAGGAGCAATTAAAAATGGAATTAATACCATCTTTATTATCAATTTGGACTGGTAAAAGAGTACCTGCGGATTACAACACTATTATTAGTGCAAGTAATTATAAAGATTTTATTGACTATATAAACGAACTTTCAAGTGAAAACTGGGAAAAGGGACAAAAATATTTTTACGGATATAAGCTTTAACTATAATCTATGAAAAACAAAATATATGTGAAGTGGATAGGAAAAAATAATAGTGTGTTTGAAAATACATACTTCATGATGGTTGTACCATCATAGAGTACTATGTGCAATGATAGAATAAGAAAACGAGGTACGAGCTTAGGCGAGATGACATTTTACTAGGTGATGAATATAAACACACGGAATGTATACGAAACTAACGAACTCGTACAAACTCGTAAGTTTTAACGTAGTAGTTGTCATGACATCTAAAAGGTGTCATACTGTTACTACAAAACTTACAAATTTATGCTACTTAACAACATATGAACTTAAAGCACTTGATTGTCTATGATAGGCAACAAGTGCTTTTTTCGTCTTAGTATAGAAATAAGTTATAATAAAAAAGTTAATATTTTGTTAGATTGAGAAAATAAAGAGTATCTACTAAAAAGCAGCTGTCGATGGTATAAAAACAACCAGCCACAAAGTAAAAGAAGGTGTAAACTTTGTAGCCTCCACAGCAAAAGGATTTGCCGACAAAATCGGAAGCCTATGGAACAAAGGTGTCACAACCGTAAAAACAACCGTCTTACAGGGGAATGAAAAGATCCAGCACGCAGTAAAAACATTACTGGAGTACAAATGGATCCCAGGTGAGGGAAAAGGCTTCGCCATGGCCGGAGTAGGAAATGTCTCAGGAGGAGGACAGTATTCTCTGAAAGAGGCTTATCAGTATATGGAGAGTAAGGTTGTTAAGGGTACGGGTGATATTGGAACACCGCCTCGATACGGGGAAAGAAGAATCTCAAAGGAATTATATGATGAATTAAGAGATGGAACGCCTACTGCAAAGCTACGGGAAAAAGTTAATGAAGAATTAGAAAAATCTTGGGATAAGATTCCTTCAACAATACGAAATTTTTATCGAACTGTTCATAATGGTTTCTATTTTTATGCGAGTCAATCTATGGGTTTAGTTCCTTTAGAAAATGTAACTTTTTTTGATGATGATGAATGGGGTATTATTGAGGAGTTAGAAGAACCTTTACAAATTGATTTACAAACTACTTTTGGTTTCTTTAAAAGTGGTATGGGTGGTTATGTTGCAGTAGATTTTAAGAATTCTAATAATGATAATGCGACTTTATGGTGGACGAATAAAGAGCCTAGATATAATATGAATTTTTGGGACATTGTTGATGAATGGATAGTAATTGGATTTGAAGTTTAGTTTAAAGGTTCTGTTGCAAAGTTTTTATATAAACAAAAAAATCCTAATTTAGTAGGTAGAGTTTATACAACTTTGAATAGATTCTCTAATTCATTGTACGTCGAAAAAACGAAGTACGAGCTTAGGCGAGATGACATTTTACCGGGCGATAAATATAAACACATGGAATGTATATAAAACTAACGAACTCGTAAGTTTTAATATAGTATTTGTCATGATGTACAAAAGGTGTCATACTGTTACTACAAAACTTACAAAATATAAATTTAAAGCAATTGCTTGTTGAGTACAGGAAGCGCGAAATCGTACAAGTATGGTCCCGTAATAGAGAAATAAAATTGAATAAAGAGTAAAGGAGTGTATCCGTTGCGCTATTTCATAGTGCAACGGATTTTTTAGTTCGCAAAATTCAGCACTTTCTCATCAAATTTTAATGTAAGCTTAATTGTGCTCTCTTTTTTCATCTTTAATATAAGCCGTAGATACGAAAGATATATAAGGTGAAGGGAGACATAATACATGCGTATTTTAGTTGTACCATCAGGATTTAAAGAAAGTTTAGGGGCGAAGGAAGCTGCCGATGTAATGAAAGAGGGGATTTTAAAAGTTATGCCACTTGCTACTGTAGAGACTTTACCGATGGTTGATGGCGGGGAAGGGTTTACAGAGGCAATTATAAATATTACTGGTGGGAAAATGTATGAAGTACAAGTAACGGGACCTGTTGGAGATGAGATACAATCTTATTTTGGTGTTTTTGAAACGAGAAACGGTGAGCGTACAGCTGTTATTGAAATGGCTGCGGCAGCTGGGTTACGCCTTGTACCGAGAGATTTACGTGATCCAAGGAAAACGACTACTCACGGTGTTGGACAGTTAATAGAATTAGCTTTAAACAAAGGAGTAGATCGTATATTAATAGGATGTGGTGATTCAGGTACGTCTGATGGAGGTGCTGGTATGGCTGAAGCGTTAGGTGTAAAGTTTTTAAATGAAGATGAAAAGGAAATACAAATTCAAGGTGGCACCTCTTTATTACAAGTTTCAAAAATAGATACGTCACAAGTAGATCCTAGATTAAGACATGTCCAAATCGATGTTGCTTGTAATTGGTTTAATCAATTATGCGGTGAGCATGGAGTAGCTAGAGTGTTTGGTCCGCAAAAGGGTGCTAACGAAGCACAAGTAATAGAACTAGAAAAAGCATTGGAACGCTATGCTTCTATTATAAAAAAAGATATAGGGATAGATGTACATCATACACCAGGAAGTGGTGCATCTGGCGGTCTTGGTGCTGGACTGCAAGCTTTAATTGGGGCAACGCTTCACCCGAGATACGACATTATTATGAAGTATATGGATCTAAATAAATTATTGTTAAAGTGTGATCTTGTATTTACCGCGGAAGGAAGTATAGATTTTCAAACACCACGTGGGAAAATTCCAGCTGAGGTGGCTAAATGTGCAAAAAGATATGGATTACCAGTAATAGCGTTAGTAGGGACAGTTGGTAAAGGGGCACGTATTAATTACGATTACGGAATTGATGCATATACAAGCATATTACCAATGCCATCTTCATTAGAAAATGCATTTTCTAATGCGGAGAAATGGCTTCGTGATTGTACAGAGAGTACGATGCGTACAGTTTTAGTTGGCTATCAAATCGCTTCTCGTTTAAATAAAAGTGGGTACGTATCATGATTGAAAAAAATGTAGTGGAATTACATGTGGATAATAATGATACTCCGAAAGTTAAGTCATCCTGGGTTCTGCCCGTAGCGCTTATATTAATTGTAGAAATAGTTCTTTTGCTTCCATCATCATTAACGATGGAAGCAAAATGGAGTTTGTTTGGATTTTGCTCTGCAATTATATTATGGACAACAACAACGATAAATTCGGCCTATATTGCACTCGGTTCTGTATTATTTCTAATTATTTCAGGAACAGCAAAGCAAGATCTTTTATTTGATTCGCTAGCTTCGGATGTCATTTGGCTTATGATTGGTTCGTTTATTTTAGGAAGAGCACTTCAAATTACCGGTCTAGCTGAAAAAATGACGTACTTTGTTGTGAATCGTGCTCGTAATATATCAGGATTATGCTGGATTTTAACAATGATTATTCAAATACTTGCCTTTTTTATTCCATCTACATCGGGACGCGCAGCAGTTGTATTACCTGTTTTTCAAGCTATATGTAAAGAAATTGGAAGTAGAAGAATTGCGAAAGCATTAGCAATTTTAATGCCTACTGTGATTTTAGTTTCAACAAGTTCTACAATTATTGGGGCAGGCTCACATTTAATCGCTCTAGATATGTTAAAGGAATTTAATAATAAAAACATTACATTTGTAGAGTGGTTAATATGGGGATTACCATTTGGAATTATAATGAGCTTTATAAGTTGTCGCGTAATATTAGTACTATTTTTAGACAAAGAGGAAGTAAAAACGAAACTGCAACAGAAAAAAGTTAAGTTTGAATTATCACGAAATGAAAAGTATACAATAAGCATTTTAATAGCGATGGTAGCATTTTGGCTAACGGAATGGTTACACGGTTTGGAAATTGCAACTGTAACTATAATAGGAGTATTTTTATTAACTTTACCAAAACTCGGTGTGATGCAGTGGAAAGAAAGTTTAAAAGGTGTCTCTTGGAATTTAATTTTATTTGTTGGAGCGGCAATTGCATTAGGGAAATCATTAATGGAAAGCGGTGCAGCGCAATGGATTATGCAGAATTTATTTTTAGTAACAGAATTAATTAATAAGCAATCCATTTTCATCGTGTTACTCGTAATTGTTATCCTTTCAGTTACATCACATTTATATATTACATCTCACACTACGAGAGCAGTAATTTTTATTCCACCACTACTATACTTTGCAAGTAGTCTGCAATTAAATGAAGTAGCTGTCTTATTTTTAGGTATTGTTGGAATGAATTATTGTTTAACCTTTCCGGTCAGCTCTAAAGCACTACTATTATTTCAAGAAAGTGATAGAGAAACTTTTCAACCGCAAGATTTATTAAAATTAAGTAGTTATTTAAGTGTTATTTATATATTTGTAATGGTCATATTTTACTATGCATATTGGCAATGGGTTGGATTATCTCTTTAAAAATCAGGAATATATTTCATTCCTGATTTTTTTCATTAAGGATAAAACATATTGGGTATTTTTTCTTTTGAAGGAAAGTATTACTTGTTATACTAAAATGGTGCAAATATATATTATAGGAGGCTTTTATGGGAGAAAGAATTTTAATCGTTGAGGATGAAGAAAAAATTGCTCGTGTCGTGCAGTTAGAATTAGAATTTGAAGGATATGAAAGTGAAATTGCAAAAACAGGTACAGAGGCAATGGAAAAGTTCGGAAATGGTAATTGGGATTTAATATTACTTGATGTAATGCTTCCAAATATAAGTGGGTTAGAAGTTCTTCGAAGAATACGTTTGAAAAATGCTGTAATACCTATTATTTTATTAACTGCTCGTGATTCAGTTGTTGACAAGGTTAGTGGTTTAGATCAAGGAGCAAGTGACTATATCACAAAGCCATTTCAAATAGAAGAATTATTAGCGAGAATTCGTGCTTGTTTAAGAATTTCAAATGTAGTAAAAGAAGAGGAAAATAGTAGTTATCAAATTGCAGATTTATATTTAGATGAGAAAACGAGAGAAGTGAAAAGAGGGAATAGTCTAATCGACTTAACACCACGTGAGTTTGATTTATTACTATTTTTAATGAAGCATGAAAATCAAGTGTTAAACCGTGAGCAAATTGTAACGAATGTTTGGGGATTTGATTATTATGGCGATACAAATGTTGTTGACGTATATATTCGATATTTGCGCAAAAAAGTAGATTGTAATGTGGACGTACCACTTATTCACACTGTTAGAGGTGTTGGGTATGTCTTAAAGGTGTAACATATGAAAATTAAAAATAAAATATATTTATTCTCTACAGTATGGTTACTACTTATTTTATTAATTATTAATAGTTCAATATATTTTTTGTTTTATAAAGTGACTACGAACGGAGAGTTAGAACGATTGAAACGTGAGGCAATACATATCATTGATGGAATGAACGCGGATTCAGCAAAGAAAGTAGATGCAATAAGTCTATTGCAACCATACTTACCTTCAAATGGTATGATTAGAATTATTAATGAAAATTCAAAGGTAATGATTAGGCAAGAAGTGGATAGTACAAAACCAATTCCAGCATTAAATACGAAATTTAAAAGAAAAGAGTCAGCTGGAATTTATGAGAAGAACGAGGGTAAATTTGCCTATATAAAAATACCAATCATTTGGAATGATGGGAAAATCGTTTTGTTAGAAATGACAGAACGTTTAGATAGTTTGCAAGAGAATTTAAATATGTTAAAAAATGTATTAGTTATTGCATCACTTCTCGTTTTAATTCCGTCTTTTTTTGCAGGAAGAATGTTAAGTAAGCTTATTTTAAAACCTGTAAATTCTTTAATACAAACTATGGAGCATATACAAGTTAGAGGGATATTCAAAAAAATACCGCTTGAGAACAAGTCAAAAGATGAACTTCACAAAATGGGATCGACATTTAATAAAATGATTGATTTATTACATCAGAACTTTGAAAAGCAGCAACAGTTCGTTTCGGATGCTTCGCATGAATTAAGAACACCGTTAACAGTTATTGAAAGTTATGCGAAATTATTAAAAAGATGGGGAATGAAAAAACAAGATGTTTTGGAAGAATCTGTAGAAGCGATTTATTCAGAGGCAGTAAGAATGAAAGGCATGACGAATCAAATGTTGCTTCTTGCAAACAGTAGTGCTGAGTGGAGTTTGGAGACTAACGAATCAGATTTAGTCCGATTATGTCAGGTGACTGCTGAGCAGTTAGAAAAAACATATGCTCGGAATTTTCGTGTTATAACAGATGAAGAAAAAATTGTTGTAAATATTGACGAACAAAAAATAAAACAAGTATTAGTAGTTTTATTAGATAATGCAATGAAATACAGTAAAGATTCTATAGATATTATAGTAGGAATACAAAAAGAAAAAGTCTTTTTTTCTATTCAAGATTACGGTATGGGAATTCCTAAAGAAGATATACAGAAAGTATTTGACCGTTTCTTTCGAGTTGATAAAGCGAGGAGTAGGGAAACAGGGGGGACTGGTTTAGGTTTATCGATTGCCAAACAAATTATTGATGCTCATGAAGGAGATATACAACTTGAAAGTGAAGAAGGAAAATGGACGAAAGTTACAGTAAATTTACCTCATTTTTCATAAAGAGATAGGAGCTTTAAACATGAAAAAGAAATGGAAAATTGCATTGTTAGTTTGCTTCACGGTTGTAAGTGTAGCGTTTGTATCACAACGTATTGTTTCTAAGCAAGGAGAAACAATATTATCTGAGAAGCAAATTCAAAGTATTGTTTCTGAACAGTATCCTGGAAAAATTAAAAGTATGAAATTAATAAATAAAGAGGAACAAGATTTTTATAAGGTAAATCTTCTAAATGAACAAGGCTCATATGAAATAATAGTAGATGCCAAAAATGGAGAGATAAAACGCGCAAAAGAAAAATCATTAAAAAGTAATACAATAACGAAAGAGAAAGCGGAAGAAATGGCGCTACAGAAAGTACAAGGTGAAATTAAACATACTATATTAGAAAAGAGAAATGAGATAGAAGTGTTCGTAATTACGGTAGAAACAAATGATAAGCAAAGTAAGGTAGTTGAGATTGAAAAAACAACTGGTCAAATTCAATTGTTAGAGAAACCGATGACAAAAGTTACAGAAGAGCAGGCAAAAGAAATTGCAGTGCAGCAAGTGCCAGGGAATGTAAAGGGAATTAGGCTTGAGCAAAAAAATGAAAAAAATATATATGTAATAGAAATAGAGAAAAATGCAAATGAGAATGTAATAGTAGAAATTGAAGAAACTACAGGCGCTTTTATTGGTACTTCACAAATACAAAAAGTTATAACAGAAGAGCAGGCGAAAGAAGTTGCGTTACAAAAAGTACAAGGTGGATTTATTGAGAAGGTAAGTATAGTTGATATAAATGGTACGGCTACCTATCAAATTATAATAAAAAAACAAACAGAAACGGTTGATGTAAGGGTACATACAATAACAGGAGAAATTATATCAACTACATCAGTAAATAACACTATTCAGCAAAAGGAGTCATCGCAACAACAAGATGACGATCATCAAGAAGAAAGCGACGATGATCAAGATGATGATGATGACGAAGGATAATGACAACAATAAACGGATTCTCATCAAATTTTAATGTTCCTCACAGATTTCTTTCATTTTAACATTTTAGTATGTAAGTAAGAAAGAAATGAAGAGGAGGAATATGAAATGAAATTATGGATTGGAATCGTAATGGTGCTTTTCATTGCTGGAGGGACAGCATATGGTGTGAATGCAATGGAACATGAAGAAACGCGATATGAAGAGAGAGAAGAAAAAAGTTACGAAAGTAAAGAGCTTAGTCCAGAAACAGCTAAACAAATTGCAATTGAAAAGGTAAATGGAGTTGTAGAGGAAATTGATGTAGAACGTATGGACGATAAGGGTGTATATGAAATAGAGGTAGAAACAAACAAAGGTGAGGAAGAAATATATATTAACAAGAAAAACGGGAATATTATAGTGGAAAAGGAATTTGAATTTATTAAAAATGAAGATGAAGATGATGACCAAGGTGAAGACGATATGGAGTATGATGATCTAGATGATTAATAACATCGCCCTATTGTACAAAATTACAACGGAACATTCTTTTCGAAAAAAATAATATATACCTTGACAGTTACCAATATAACCGATATACTTCATATTAATTTCAAAAGAAAATATATTCTAAATATTAAAATGCGTTGAATAGGAGTAGTAAGGTCGTATATTTGTACAGAGAGCTATGGGTTGGTGTGACATAGTCAAATGACATCCTGAACTCGCCTAGGAGCAGTAAGGTGGAACGGAATTACATTCTTAGTAAATCTTAACGGTTAACCTTCGATATTAGGTTTGTAATCGAACGATTACTACTAAGGTGGATTCATAATGGAATCAATAAGGGTGGTACCGCGTTAAGTAAATGGCTTAGCGTCTCTTTATATAAAGAGATGCTGAGCCATTTTTTATTTTATAGAAAAAGAAATGGAGGGTTTATTTGGATAGGTTCATAAAATTTGTTTATTTATATAAAAAGATTTAATTAGGAGGAAAATAAGATGAAACAAACGGAGCAATGGACTTCGAAATTAGGTTTTATAATGGCTGCAGCAGGATCAGCAATTGGACTAGGTGCAATATGGAAGTTTCCTTATATCGCCGGGAAGAGCGGGGGAGGGGCATTCTTTTTAATCTTTATATTATTTACTGTATTAATTGGATTACCACTACTTATAGCTGAATTTATGATTGGACGTAGCACGCAGAAACAAGCAGTTGGCGCATTTAAAAGTATTGCACCAAATACAGGGTGGCACTGGATCGGACGCCTTGGCGTAGGAACGTGTTTTATATTACTTTCGTTTTATAGTGTTGTAGGTGGATGGGTATTCATTTATTTATTCAGAGGAGTAACTGGACAACTTATTACTCCAGGACAAAATTACGGTTCATTATTTACTGAAACAATTGGAAATCCCGCTTGGGCTATTTTGGGACATTTCGCTTTTATGTTCATTACGATTTGGGTTGTATCAAAAGGTGTACAAAACGGAATTGAAAAAGCAAGTAAATATATGTTACCAGCGTTGTTCGTTTTATTTGTGGCTCTTATTGTTCGTTCATTAACACTTGATAATGCGATGCAGGGTGTGAAGTTTTTCTTGCAACCAGATTTTTCAAAGATTACTTCAGAAAGTATTTTGTTCGCAATGGGCCAATCATTCTTTGCGATTAGTATCGGGATTTCTATTATGGTTACGTATAGTTCCTATTTAAATAAAAAAGAAAGTTTACCAAAATCAGCAATAACAATTGTTGGATTGAATTTATTTGTTTCATTATTTGCGGGTCTTGCTATTTTTCCGGCCGTATTTTCATTAGGAATGGAGCCGACAGAAGGGCCTGGATTACTATTTATCGTATTACCATCAGTATTTAGTCAAATTCCATTTGGTGGTTTTTTCTTAACAGTATTTCTTGCACTATTTACATTTGCGACATTAACATCGGCATTTTCTTTACTAGAGACAGTTGTTTCGGCATTAGCAAATGGAGAACAAGAAAGAAGAACAAAGTTATCATGGATGATCGGTTTCTGCATTTTCTTAGTAGGTATACCATCAGCTTTATCATTTGGAGTATGGAGTGATATTACGATTTTCGGAAAGAATATTTTTGATGCTGTAGACTTCTTATCTAGTAATATATTAATGCCACTTGGTGCACTATTCATTAGTATTTTTGTTTCATTCAAAATGGAAAAGAAGGTGCTAGAAGCAGAGTTTTTTGTAGGTGGTAATTATGGAAAGAAAGTATTTACTTGTTGGGCGTTTTTACTTCGATTTGTAGCGCCGCTCGCAATAATTATCGTCTTTTTAAATGTAATAGGGGTTATTTAACAATAAATGTTATAATATTCAGTAAAAAAGGTGATGTTTATGGCCGATTTGATAGAAACAGGGAAATACATGAATATTAGAGGGAAAAAGCTATACGTTGAAACGCATGGAGATCCTAAAAATAAACCAGTTCTATACTTGCATGGTGGACCGGGAGAAAGTTGCTATGATTTTTCATTTCATCAAGCGGAACGTTTAAAAGATTCTTTATATGTAATTATGATAGATCAAAGAGGTGTTTGTCGCTCAGAAGAAATTACTGAAGACGAAGCTTTTGGATTAAATGATTTGATTGAAGACTGTGAGGAATTAAAAAAAGTATTACAAATTAAGAAGTGGTCTATAATTGGACACTCTTTCGGTGGATATTTAGCATTGCTATATGCGTCGATATATCCAGGTTCAATAAAGAAAATAATATTTGAAGGACCAACTTTTGATTTTGCATTAACAAGCAGGGCTTTGTTGCAAAAGACAGGGCATTTATTAAAAAAGTATGGAAAAGAAGAAGTAGCAGAAGAATCTCTTGCTTATTCATCTAGCAATGCGAGTTCAGAAGAGTTGCTAGAAGCTTATATAAGACTAAGTGATGAACTAGAAGAAAAAAGAATGGAGATTTACAATTATAAGGAAGATGGGACAGATGAGAGTTTATATAGTGATGAAGAGTGGGAAGTATTTTCAAATCGCTCCAAGATCCATTTTGATAAATTAAAATTAGAGGGAGCATGTCATACGTCATTATTATCTAAAATAAAAGATGTACAAAATCCAATGTTATTAATAGTAGGAAAACATGATGTAGTAACGTGTGAAAAACAAATTGAAATATTTAATAAAGATGCTCGAAACGGCAAGTATATCGTATTTGAAGAGAGCGGTCATTCACCTCATTATGAGGAAGCAGATAGATTCGCAGAAACAGTCATACATTTTTTAAAATGAAGAAAAGGGTGCTTCTCTTAATAAGAAGCATCCTTTCTAAATTTCTGGATATGTGATTGTAATGCTAGGCCACTTACTTTGCCAATTCTTTTTAATAACTCTATTTTTGTACATATGTAATCGTTCTTTCGATTCAAGAAAATGAGCTGTTGGTCTCACTTGTAAGGAAAGTACATCTTCTATCCCGCACGGAGCTGTTAATATAACATTGTTTTTTTCGTCTAATGTAACTCCTAAAGACGTTGCTGTTTCAGGGAATTTAGAAATAGCATCAACAGAAGAAGAATACGGTGGCATATTATTTACTACATGCATACGGGCTTGATTCTTTACAGACCAAGGGATAGCAGCATCCATATTCATTAATTTCGTTTCTAATGATTGTTCGTATATCTCATCTTTATGTAGACTATCATAATAAATCACATCAACATCAGGCATAGTCGTTTTAGCTTCATAGTTATGTAAAGTATCCCAAATTTTAGAACGAATAAATCCGGCACAAATCCACCAATCAGGTAATTCTAGTGATTTTGCTATTTGTAATACATTCATCATCCATTCGTCGTTTTCTATTAAGCGAACTATATCTTGCTCTGTTTGTATTTTCATTTGTTATCTCACCTTCTTTTTTAGAGAGTGCATTAATTCATAAGCTTTATAATCCATTTAATCCAGTAAGCACCTGGTATGAATAACAGTTGAGCTAGTAATGTACCAAAAAGTCTAGAAATCATTAGCCAAGCATACATTTTACTCATTGCTTCAGCACCTTCTTCTGATTGAAGAGCGCGCTCTGTTAAAAGAGCAATACGTGGATCTAATAGCACTGTTAATAAAATAGTAGCAAAACCATTAATAAGACCAGAAGCTGTAGTGGCTTTTGTTGCGAAAGCTGGAATTAAAAAAGAAGCATATAATGCGGAAAGAACCCCCGCTGTATAAATAGCAGTAGAAAACATGTTAATAACCATAATACGTTTTGGAATACCACCGATACGCAGCCTATGAATCATTTCGAACTTTGGAAACCGTACATATTTTTTTGTGTACTTTAATTTTTGAATGTTATTCGTCTTCATCATTCGAATGAATGAACCATCTGTTTCAAAATTTTGAATGACGTATCCAAATAGTTTTGTCAAAGTTGGATATAGTATAATCGCAAGCAACGTACCAACAGAAGCCGATAATAGAACGAGTCGCATAATATTCTCTAAATCAATAGAAGAATCTAGTTTTGCTTCATCGACAATCCCGCCAAGTAAAAAGGCTTGTAGTAAGTTTGACGTTCTTGAAATGAGTAACACGATTCCTACGACAGATAATGCAACAGCAATCTTCTTTAAACGAACGCCTGCTAAGCGAATACTATAAGAGCTTGTTTCAACTGCGTGGATTACAATTGTGAAAGCCATTATAAAAATTAACGTAATTGCCATTTGTTTCACCAGTTTCTATTAAAATAATTGTAACTTTTTTACTTTATCATATCTATTACATTTTGTAACTGAAAGTATGTGACATAGGAAAAGTAATTTTTCAGAAAAAAAGATAATGATAGTATTATAATAGAAGGGAAAGAGGGGAAATCTGTTATAGGTTACTTATAAAGTAAAACGAGTGGGGGGGATTGAAACGTGTATACAACATATTTATTCGATTTAGATGGAACATTGACGGATCCGAAAGAAGGGATTGTCAATTCAGTATTGTATGCATTAAAAAAGGTTGGCATTGAAGAATTACATATAAGTGAGTTAGATTCATTTATTGGTCCACCCATCCAGCAATCATTCGTAGAGAGATATAATATGAATGAAGGAGAAGTTGAACGAGCTGTTTTTTATTTCAGAGAGTATTTAAAGCAACGTGGATTGTTAGAGAATAATATATACGAGGGTATTCCAATTCTTTTAAAACAATTAAAAGATACAGGCAATCGTTTATTTATAGCAACTTCAAAGCCTACTATTTTTGCTGAACAAGTTATAGAGCATTTTCAACTAACGAATTATTTTGAAGATATCATTGGAAGTAATTTAGATGGTACGAGAATAAAAAAAGAAGAAATCATTGCTCATATTTTACAAACAAATGAAGAACTTAATAAAGAAGAAATTGTTATGATTGGAGATAGAAAGCACGATATAATTGGTGCGAATCAGAATGGAATTGCATCAATCGGCGTTTTATATGGCTATGGTAGTGAAACAGAATTGACTGAAGTGGGTGCAACTCATATCGCAATTGATGTAAAAGAACTACACCATCTTTGTTTAGAAAATAGTTTGATTAAAAAGTAAATATAGAGACTAAAAATCCCTTTATAACGTACGATGATGAAATCGTTTTTTGTTTAAAGGGATTTTTCATATGTAATCGAATACTTATAATTAGACATTTTTAGCATGAAAAATTTGTATGAATAAGAGGAGTGATGTCAGAATCAAAAGATTAGTAGTAAAAGTTTATCAATAATAATTTGAATTTTCTGTTTAAAGGAGGGTTATAATTGGAGCTAGTTATTATATTATTAGCACTTAGTTTACTTATGTTTGTAGCATATAGAGGTTTTTCTGTAATTTTATTTGCACCAATATTTGCATTATTTGCGGTATTTTTGACAGAACCTAGTTTTGTATTACCTTTCTTTTCGAATATTTTTATGGAGAAAATGGTAGGTTTTATTAAACTATATTTTCCTGTATTTTTACTTGGGGCAATATTTGGGAAGGTAGTAGAAATGTCAGGGATTGCGGACTCGATTGCAAAGACAATTATAGAGTTAGTTGGTGAAAAACGTACAATATTAGCGATTGTATTAATGGGTGCTATTTTAACGTATAGTGGTGTTAGTGTGTATGTAGTAGTGTTTGCTGTATATCCGTTCGCAGCTAAATTGTTTCGACAAGCGAATATTCCAAAACGTTTAATCCCTGGAACAATCGTGCTTGGAGCGGTCACGTTTACGATGGATGCGCTACCTGGATCACCACAAATTCAAAACGTAATACCTACAACGTTTTTTAAAACAGACATTTATGCTGCACCAATACTTGGTATTGTAGGGGCAATTTTTGTTCTTACATTAGGTTTACTATATTTAGAGAGTAGACGTAAGAAGGCGAAAGCAGCTGGAGAAGGATATTATGGTTTTAACGATGGAAATACTGAAATGGCAGCTTCTTTACAAGCAGAACAAAAAGATATACCGTTACTGAAAAGCCTTGAAATTACAAGAGCACAGCAAGCAATTGCTTTTATACCACTTATTTTAGTAGGTGTAATGAATAAAGTGTTTACTATTATGATACCGAAGTGGTATCCGAATGGTTTTGATTTTTCTGCAATTGGTATGAAAGCATTTGGAAAAGTAGAATTAAGTGCAGTAGTTGGAATCTGGTCAGTAGAATTGGCACTTATTATAGGTATAGTAACAACATTATTATTATATTGGAAACGAGTCGTAACAGGATTTCAAGCTGGATTAAATACAAGTATTGGTGGGGCGCTACTGGCAACGATGAATACAGGAGCTGAGTTTGGATTCGGTGGTGTCATCGCAGCACTTCCAGGATTCGCAATTATGAGAGATGGCATTTCTGCCACATTCACAAATCCTCTTGTGAATGGAGCAGTAACGACGAATATTTTAGCTGGTATTACAGGCTCTGCATCAGGAGGAATGGGAATTGTTTTAAGTGCAATGGGTGATAAGTTTATTGCAGCGGCCAATCAATTCGATATTCCATTAGAAGTAATGCATCGTATTGTGTCAATGGCATCAGGAGGAATGGATACATTACCACATAACGGGGCTATTATTACTATTCTTACAGTAACAGGTTTAACACATAAACAGTCATATAAAGATATTTTTGCAATTACTGTTTTGAAAACGGTTGCTGTGTTTTTAGTTATTGCATTCTATACAGTAACAGGAATTTATTAAGTCGATATATTATGAACTAAAATATTAATTAGGGTAAGAAGGGGTGGAGTACTTGCAAGAAGTTGCTGAGTTTCGTATGCCGAAGTCTGTATTATATGGAAGAAATTCTCTTGAAAAGCTGTGGGAACAATCTAAGAAATTCGGGAAAAGAGCGTTTATAGTTACGGATACAATTATGGAGGATTTAGGATATGTTGAGAGGTGTATACAACAATTAAATACGAAAGGTATAACTGTTATTACATATAATAAAGTAAATGCTGAGCCTACAAATATACACGTGTTAGAGGCGTTAACTATTTGTAAAGAAGGAAAGTGTGATTTTATAATCGGTCTTGGTGGTGGAAGTTGTATTGATGCAGCAAAAGCAGTTGCGGTGTTATATACAAATGGCGGAGAAGTGGAAGATTATGTCCAAAAGGATAGGGAAATAGACAATGATCCGCTACCACTTATTGCAATCCCAACAACCTCTGGAACTGGATCGGAAGTAACAAGTGTAGCAGTAATTACGAATAAACGAACAGATGTAAAAATGATGATGAAGCATCCGAGTTTTACCCCGCAAGTAGCAATTATTGACCCAATTTTAACACGTTCGGTACCACCTCACATTACAGCAGCAACAGGGATCGATGCTTTATGTCATGCAGTCGAAGCATATATTTCTAAAGTTTCACAATCACTTACAGATGTATTAGCTCTTTCCGCTATTGAAAGTATTATGAAATATTTACGTATTGCATATGAAGATGGAGAGAATATGGAGGCAAGAGAAGCGATGATGATAGCGTCCTTACAAGCTGGAATTGCATTTTCTAATGCATCTGTTACATTAGTTCATGGAATGTCGAGACCAGTAGGAGCATTATTTCATGTACCACATGGTATATCGAATGCAATACTATTACCTACAGTTTTAGAATATACAAAAGGTAGTGCGGTAAAAAAACTAGCGGAAATTGGCCGCTGTTTAAATAAAGATTTGTATTCCTATTGTGATGAAGAAGTAGCCGACTACACGCTGAGGGAAATAAAAAAACTTTGTTTTGATCTTCATATTCCAAATTTAAAAGAATACGGAATTGGTGAGCTTGAATTTGAAAAAGCTATTTCTAAAATGGCGTCAGATGCAATTGAAAGTGGAAGTCCAGCGAATAACCCACGTGTGCCATCATATGATGAAATTAAACAGTTGTATCGAGAATGTTTTCATTATAAATATGAAGATTCAATAAAAACATTAGGGAATTAATTTCAGAATATTCTTATAAAATTTCCTTGGAAATAGTTAAAACAAGGCTTTATATTTCAAACGTAAAGTCTTGCTTTATTATGTATAATATACATAATAAAATGTTGTAATTAACTTTAAAAAATAGTGTAAGGTAGGTGTAAGTTAATGAAAACGATAGGTTTAATTGGTGGTATGAGTTGGGAATCAACTGCTGAATATTATCGAATCATAAATGAAGAAATAAAAAGTAGATTAGGTGGGTTACATTCAGCTAAATGTTTAATTAATAGTGTAGACTTTGAAGAGATTGAACGATATCAGTCTAGCGGTGATTGGGATAGTGCAGGAGAAATTCTAGGGAATGCAGCATATTCGTTACAAAAGGGAGGAGCAGATTTTATAATTATTTGTACAAATACAATGCATAAAGTAGTTGAGAAAATAAAGGAGAATATTCATATTCCAATCTTACATATTGCTGATGCAACTGCAAAAGAAATTAAAAGAAAAGATATTCAAACAGTTGGTTTGCTTGGAACTAAATATACAATGGAGCAAGATTTCTATAAGTCACGTATTGAAGAGAATCATATAAAAGTAGTGGTACCATCAGAAAAGGATAGAGATAAGGTAAATGAAGTAATATATACAGAATTGTGCTTAGGAAAGATAACATCTCAATCTAGAGAGTATTATAAAAGGGTTATAGAAAATCTAATACAAGAAGGGGCCCAAGGAATTATTTTAGGATGTACAGAAATAGGATTATTAATTAAACAGGAAGACGTATCAGTTCCGATATTCGATACAACTTACATACATGCAGTTGAAGCAGTTCATTTCGCTTTACGAAATAGAGTATAATTATATTATGTAACCTAGTTCGTGTATGTGGAAAACATTCAGAAAATATTTTATAATGTAAGTGGTTACATTTAAGGGGGAATGCGTATGTTCTCGGTTCAACCAATCGCATTTGTACATAATGAAAGAAAGGAAATAAAAGATGATGAGTGGGGAGAAGTAAGATCCTGTATTACTTTAACTGAAATGTATACAGAGGAAAGTATACAAGGGATTGAAGATTTTTCTCATATTGAAATTGTTTTTTATTTTCATAAAGTAACTGATGAACAAATTCAATATGTTGCTAGACATCCTAGAAATAATCATGATTATCCTAAAGTAGGTATTTTTGCACAGCGCGGGAAAAATCGTCCGAATCGCATAGGGGCAACAATTGTAAAGGTGATCAAAAGAGAAGGTAAATCAATTATTGTTGAGGGGTTAGATGCTATTGATGGCACCCCTATATTGGATATAAAGCCAATAATGAAAGAGTTTATGCCGAGAGAAGAAATTGTACAGCCTAAATGGGCAACGGATATAATGAGACAGTATTGGAAGGGGAATGGAGTAAAATGAGAATATATGAGGCAACAATTGCAGATTTAGATGGACTAGCATCAGTTTTTAATAACTATCGTATGTTTTATAGACAAGATTCCGATATAGAAGGAGCAAAAGTATTTTTACGAAATCGAATGGAGAGAAAAGAATCCGTTATTTTCGTGGCAGTTGAAGACGGTGAATATATTGGGTTCACACAATTATACCCATCATTTTCTTCTATTTCGATGAAAGAATTATGGATTTTAAATGATTTATTTGTGCAAGCCGCTAAGCGCGGAGCAGGAACAGGAAAAAAATTATTAGAAGCTGCGAAAGAATTTGCCTTAGAAAATGGTGCAAAAGGTGTAAAATTACAAACAGAGATTGATAATTTATCAGCGCAGCGATTATATGCTGAAAATGGATATTTGAGAGATAATCGTTATTTCCATTATGAATTAACGTTTTAAATAATAATAGATTAAAAGAGGCGCTTTCATTTTGAAGGCGTCTCTTTTAATTAGCATTATAGTTGATTTAAAACCCAATTTGTCGCATCTTCAAAGTTTTCTGCAATGTAGTTTGGTTCAATATGTGCCCACTTGTCTCGGTACGTATGTAAAGCGTCGTATCCAGCGCCTGTTCGTACTAAAATTGTTGTCGCATTCACTTTTGCTCCCGCAACGATATCAGTCCAGCGATCACCAATTACAGCGCATTGTGTTAAATCAAGCCCATGTTTTTCCGCTGCTTGCAGAAGCATACCTGTACTTGGTTTCCGGCATTCACAACCACCACCATGTTTATGAGGACATACGTAAATATCATCAAAACCGAAGCTTTTTAATTCTTGTGAAAAATCGGCTATAGTCGCTATCCCATCCGCGATACCTGGTTGATTTGTGAAAGAGAAAATTTTTATATGATTAGCTTTTAATTTTTGCAGTGATGCTTTTGTAAAAGGAAATAATGTAAATGATCCTGGATAATGTATTGTAGTGTCGCCGCCAATTGTACCGTCACGATCAATGAAAATTGCTTGAATGTTTGTCATAGTTATAGTCCTTTCCATTAAAAAGTAGTTTGAAAATGTTTTACAAATCGATAGCCATTTACTTCATATCCTAATTTTTTGTAAAAAGGATGAGCTTCTACTCTTTTTGTTCCACTAACTAGCCATGTGCCAATGCAATTATGCTTCTTTGCTAATTGCTCTGCATAATCCATTAATATGTGCCCAATGCCTTTTCGTCGTATTGTAGAATCAACGCTAATAATTGAAATTTCTCCATACCGAGTTATATCTTCTAAATTTTCACGTATACGAAACCCGAGTAATCCAAATATAGTTTTTTCTTCCTCATAAACATATAAAAAATCAAAAGGACTCATTTGTACGAATTGCAATCGGTTGTTCATATCCTCATACGAAATAGAGGAACCTTTTAGTTCTGTTGTTAAAGAGCAAAGTGCATCTATATCGTCTATCGTAGCTTCACGAATTTGAAAAGACATATTATCCACTCCAATAAAATGTAATCAAATATTTATTATTCTGTTTAAAAATATTTTTTTCTGCTAGGAAAGTAAATATTTTATAATGATATATAGATAGTTATATGTTATTCTTTTCCTTGTTTGTCTTGGAAATGGAAAGAAGGGGAATGTATGTTAGAAGTAAATATCCGCTCTGCTGGATATGAAATAGGTGAAAAAACAATTCATGATATCGCTTTTTCTATTGAAAAAGGTGAATTAGTTGCTCTTATTGGCGCAAATGGTGCTGGAAAAAGTACGACGATTAAAACAATGCTAGGGTTGCTTGTAAATGTGAATGGTGAAATATCATTTGGTGAAAAGAAAAATCCATATGCATACGTACCAGAACATCCAACTTATTATGATTATTTGACGCTCTGGGAACATATTGAATTATTAATGGCTGCTCTAGGGAACGAAGTAGGAAGCTGGGAAAGGAGAGCAGAAGAGTTATTACATCTGTTTCGAATGGATAAGCATAAACATGAGTATTTATCAAAGTTTTCTAAAGGTATGAAACAAAAATCGATGCTTATATTAGCGTTTTTAACAGAACCAGATTTTTATATTATTGACGAACCTTTTATCGGACTAGATCCAGTGGCTACGAAAGAGTTTTTAAGTTATTTATACAAAGAAAAAGAACGCGGGGCAGGAATTTTACTTTGTACGCACGTATTAGATACAGCTGAAAGAATTTGCGAAAGATTTTTACTCATCTCACAAGGTACATTAGTCGCAGATGGCCATTTAGAGGCAATTCAAACGTTAGCAGAAATGCCAGGAAGTTCATTATTAGATTGTTTTGATGTAATCGTAAGGCGTGAACAGCATGATTAAAAAACAATTTTATAAAAGATTACGCCATGAACTAGGGCGGAAATGGAAGTCTATCCGGTCGGTAACAGATTGGACAGTCGCATTATATATTATTATTCCAGCATTTATATTTATGGGAATCTATTATCGATCACTCTGGATAAACGAATTATCAATGGAAGAGATAATTTATTTTGGATTAGGTTTACTAGCATTTTATCTAGTAACATATACGAGAGGAGTTCGTTCATTTTTTGAACAAGCGGATAGTTTATTTTTAATTTCGTATCCCGCTCACATGCAAAAATTAATCCAGTATGGCATGACATATACGTTTATTCGAATAGCGATAACGAATGTAGTAGTTGTTGTTGCTATGTTACCAGTGTTGATGAAAAGTATTGGAGTGACGAAGATACAAGTCGTATTATTTTGGTTATTCTTTACTCTATTTCGATGTATGTTGTCGTTATTAACGAGATATATTCATGTACGTGTGGGGAAAGGCTGGCTACTATGGATTATAAAAAATGTAATATTTTCTATAAGTCTATCCTTTTTGGGAATGAGCCTGTTTCTTATTTATAAAAATCCATTTTATTCTATACTATGTATCGGTCTAGTAGTTTTTCTAATTATCGCATTGATAAAAGAAAAACTAAATTATAGAAATTCCTTTTTTAAAGAAGTTGAAAAAGAAAAAGAAGAAAGTATGCGCTGGATGAGTGGGATTATGCAAGTTGGTGGTCATGCAGCTAAACCGAGTAGTTCGAATAAAAAGCCGTGGATGTTTCCACGTTCTAAAAAGTTTTTAGGGAAGAAAACTGATGATCGTATTGTTGAATCCTTTTTGAAAGAATTTTTCCGTACAAGTAGTGCACGAATATTTTATATTCAAATTGTATGTATAAGCGCGATAAGTATTGTTATGAGTCCTAGGTGGATTGCAGCTATTATTCTTGCATTTGCTTTATTTGCAATTTCCCGCTATGCACGCGATTATTGGGCTGAATTTGCGAAAAAAATGTTTCTTCATTTATATTGTGATGAAGGCAAATTACTATTGTTAAGATGGAAGGCAGATCGCTATTTATTACTTCCAGTAATCCTTTTTTATGGAATAATTATCCTTTCTTATTTTTATTTATTAGCAGCTGTAATTGCCGGATTATTTTTATAGTATGGATTGGTTGGATTGTATTTTTACCATAGAAAAAGAGCCGAAAAATGGCTCTTTTTCTAATCTGTCACACATTGATAAATAAAATATACTAAAACGAGTATGCTTGCGGCGGAATACATGACATCTAAAGTCATCGGATCTCCTCCTCATTATTGTTGTATTTTTATTGTATGAAATCTTACAATTTCATATTCAAGTGAAAAATATGTGAACGTTAACAAAATTGTAAAGTGCAAAAATTACAATCATTTTGTATAATAGAGGAAACGACCGTTATATAAAATATAATGAGTGAAAGGGGAGGAAACATACATGCCAAATTGGTTTAGAAAAACCTTAGTCGCATTAATTACCGTATTTACATTTGGTTTAGTGACGCCTCCTTCCATATTGCTTGATAATGCCAAAGCTGCGGACAAGCCTACAAGCACAGCTGGGCAACAAAATTTGGAGAGTACGTCCTATACATATGAAGAAACGAATGACAGGTTAACCACCGATACTTTTATTACTTACGCAATGCAAGAAGCAGAGAAGCAGTCGATGCAAAAGTTTGGCACTAAAATTGGTCCAGTAATTGAAGATGAGTTTAAGGATGTAATATTACCGAAAATTGAAGAGGCAATTGCTGAACTAGCAAATGATGTGCCAGAAGAATCGCTACAATCATTAGCAATTTCTCAAAAACCAGCGGGTGGAAATAATGAAAAGATTTTTCACGTTTACGATACGAAAACAGGAAATGACTTATTGCGTTTCCACGTAAGAAGAGATCATCCACCGCAAGATGGTTATTATTTTAATTTCCACTATCACCGTTTTGATGATGGGTACTCAGGACATCATGAGTTAGGAAATATTTATTGGAATACGAATGTGCCGCCAAAATGGCTTTCTTAAAAAGAACGAGAGAAATCTTGTTCTTTTTTATGTTTATAGAAGGGTAAGACAACTATGTTGTTGAATAAGATAGGTTTAGAAAAAAGAAGTAAAAGGAGTATGGGAATGCAAAAATATATTGTTTTTGACTTTGATGGCACATTAGTAGATTCACAAAATATATTTGTACCAATTTATAATCAAATTGCTGAAAAGCACGGATATAAAACGGTAAGGGAAGAAGAAATCGAGTATTTACGCAAGTTAACGATGCCAGAGAGATGTAAACAACTCGATGTACCGCTGTATAAACTACCAATATTAGCGCTGGAGTTTTATAAATTGTATCAACCTGCTATAAAAGATCTTATTTTGTTCCATGGGATGAAAGATGTATTAGACGAACTACATAAAGAAGGCTACGGAATTGCAGTCATATCATCGAACTCAGAGGAGCATATTCGGGCGTTTTTACACAATAATGATATAGAAAATATACAAGAAGTGTATTGTTCTAAAAATTTGTTCGGTAAAGATAAAATGATTAAAAGGTTTTTAAAATTGAAAAAGATAACGGAGAAAGATATGTTATACGTTGGTGATGAACAGAGAGATGTAGCGGCTTGTAAAAAGGCAGGGGTGAATGTAATTTGGGTATCTTGGGGATATGATGTCATTGAAACAGTGAAAAAAGATGCACCAGATTATATGGTCAATACACCTATGGAAATTGTACAAGTAGTACAAGGGGAGTATTCTTAATATGAAGACACTTCGAGCAGGTATTCATCATATTGAATTTTGGGTAGCGAATTTAGAGGAGTCCGTTTCTTTTTATGATATGTTATTTTCTATAATTGGATGGAGAAAGTTAAATGATATATCATATAGTACAGGTGAAAGTGAAATATATTTTAAAGAAGTAGATGGGGAGATTGTAAAGACTTTAGGACCAAGACATATTTGTTACCAAGCTATTAATAGAGAAGTAGTTGATGAGGTAGCAGAGTTTCTTTCTAGCACGAAAATAAAGATAATACGTGGTCCGATGGAAATGAACCATTATTCAGATGGGTACTATACAATTGATTTTTAC
Organism: Bacillus sp. TE9106W; assembly: GCF_054062215.1. Lineage (NCBI taxonomy): Bacteria > Bacillati > Bacillota > Bacilli > Caryophanales > Bacillaceae > Bacillus > Bacillus sp. TE9106W. The sequence continues at coordinate 4,727 of NZ_JBSSFA010000003.1, read as the reverse complement.
GACCCGAATGGGTTTGTTATAGAAGTAGCTTATACACCAAATGCAGAAATGTAAGGGGAATGAAAATGAAAACAATGACAGCATGGCAAAATAATATACAAATAGTAAAAGATGCAGCGAATATTGAAGAAATTTCTAAAGGTTTTTCACCTGATAAAAAATATATAGTTACAACAATTGATGATGAAAAATATTTGTTACGGATTGGCGATATACAAGAGTATGAAAGAAGAAAAATAGAGTTTCAAATTTTAAATGAAATGGCAAAACGTAACGTACAGGCACAAAGGCCGATTGAAATAGGTATATTGGAAGATGAAAGTGTATGCTATAGTATTTTTTCATATTTAGAAGGGGAAGATGCAAAGAAGCTATTGCCTACGTATTCACCAAAAGAACAATATGAAATTGGTATAGAGGCAGGAAAAGATTTAGCAAAAATGCATATATATGAAGCTCCTAAGGATTTACTTCCATGGTATGAAAGAGCAATGAAAAAACATCAAAAATATGTAGAGGCATATAAAACGTGCGGAATAAAAATAAAAAATGATGATAAGATCATTAAGTTTATCGATGAAAATGAAATGTATTTACAAAACCGCCCCAATCGATTTCAACACGATGATTTTCATTTAGAAAATATAATTGTACGGGATGGGAAATATGTAGGTGTTGTTGATTTTAATGGTTATGATTGGGGCGATCCACTCCATGATTTTGTAAAAATTGCACTATTTGCAAGGGACATTAGTATCCCATACTCAATCGGACAAATAGAAGGATACTTTAATGGTATAATACCAGTGGAGTTCTGGAAGTTATATGCTGTGTACGTTGGCATGACAGTTTTCTCTTCAGTTGTCTGGACATTACGAGCAGCACCGCATATGTTAGATGATACGTTAGAGCGTCTTACTATCATTTTAGAGGATCATAAAGACTTTGAGCTATTAAAGCCAATTTGGTTTCAACCAGAAAAAATTAATATGAAAAATAATAGGTAGGTGTGATTCACACCTACCTATTATTTTTTACCATTCTTCGTTTTGAAGTGGATGTAATATATAGGCGGTCTTCGTATCTTTTTACTTGAAAGCCAACACTGTTAAGCGTTTGATTGTTAGAGAGCATTTTGAAAAACATATGATTATCTTTAAAGTCTAATAAGTAATCACGTACAATCTCAGTAAATTGTACTGGTGTTAGTTCTCCTTGCTTCTCTAGTTTCTCGATTGTCTGTAAATAAGTAGAAGGATCGTCCCATCCTTTCTTATCTATACAACCTGAATAATCGTGATGAGTAATCGAAATAATTTCTTTAAAAATTTCTATGTACACAGCTTTTCCTCCTGATAATTCAAATAGTTAAATAAAGGGATTCTTTATTCAATGCTTAAAATCCTTTATTTGGATGGGGATTGTAATGAAAAATAGAGGGACGTGTTATCATCCCTCTATTAAAACTTTATTTAATTTTCTTAAATGCAAGCGGCTGAGTACTTAACATTGCTGGTACATGTAACTGAAGGGATGGGAATTCACCGTTCACATTCATTTCATATGCAAATAATAGATTCATCTTCATTTGGAATAAGTCAACTTTTGCAGAGAAGATGTCGTAATGATGATGCCCCAATTGAATGTCCATCTCCATAAATTGTACAACTAACGAATCATCTTGCTTGTATACTTGTAATGTTCCGTATGCCGGATGTTCGAAAGTACCAGTATAATCTTCTAATTTATGAGAAGGTGTAGTTCCTTTTATTTGTTCTGGAACGGATTCAGTCGCTTCTTTCATCATCTCCTTCATTTTTTCCGTATCTTCTACAGCACGTTTATGCCAATCAATGGATTCTAATTCAAGCAGTTCGTCATAAATTTGATTAGCGAGATAAGTAGGCAGTAATGTGCCTCCAGCATTCGTTAAAATGACAAGGCCGATGTTTTCTGTTGGCATGAAAGAAACAAGCGCTGAAAACCCATCAATATTACCACCATGATGAATCACCTTATTACCACAATAAGCGCTAATAAACCAACCAAGGCCGTAACTATTTAATGGAGATTCAGGAAGTGATAAAACTGGTTGATCTGGAATTGAATTGTGCGGTGTATACATTTGTTGTAATAATTCAGGAGAAATTAATTCATGCTCTCCAAATTTTCCATTGTTTAAGTGAAGAAGTACCCAATTGGCCATATCTTCAATTGTAGAATTAATACACCCAGCAGCGCCAACGGTATCGATGTTGCGGAATGGAACTTCTTTTATTTCACCATCATTTTCAATGTAAGGTAAAGCATAGTCTTCTGTCGTTTGTGAATCGGTAACAGAGAAGTTTGTATGTCTCATATTTAAAGGCTCTAAAATATGTTCTGTAGCGTATTGCTCCCACGTTTGATTCGTGATGTTTTCTACAATATAGCTAATTGTCGCATACATTAAGTTGTTATATAGAAATGATGTGCGGAACGGTGCATCAAGTGGTAAATGTTTTATTTTTTCAACGAGATCTTTTCGAGATAAGGAAGAGCTATACCAAAGAGCGTCATGGCGGCTTACGCCAGTTCGATGAGAAGCTAAATCTCGTCCGGTAACTTGTGAGCTAGCAAGTAGTTCAGATAAAGAGAAGTTTTGTATATAAGACTGGACAGGAGCATCCCAATTAAACTTTTTTTGCTGCGCTAATAAGCTTAATGAAAGTGTGCCAAAAGCTTTCGTTGAGGAACCGATTGCAAACAAAGTACGCGGTGTAACAGGGGCTTTTGTCTCTAAATTACGATAGCCGAAACCTTCTGAAATAATCATTTCACCGTCTTTTATAACAGCTACAGCAGCACCAGGAACATTTAAATCCTGCATCATTTTTTCAACCGTTGTTTGTAAAGAAGTCATAACAGGAGTTTCAATTTTAGACATACTTTTAACCTCCAAATATAATTTTTGTTCTACCGCACTATACTTTCGGTAATAGAAAATGAAAACCTTTTTAATTATGGAAAGTTAATAATTTTGTAAGAATTACCGTGAGAAATTTTATTAATTAAGATTATTAAATTTACCATTTTTCATGTTATGATAAATTTTATATAAGATTGAAAGAAGGTTTTTCTACATATGAAACATGCTGAAAATGAATACTTAAATTTATGCCGCCATGTAATGGAACATGGTACGAAGAAAGAAGATCGTACAGGGACAGGCACTGTATCTGTATTTGGATATCAAATGCGTTTTGATTTAAGTAAAGGTTTTCCTTTATTAACGACAAAGAGAGTACCGTTTCGCCTTGTAGCAAGTGAATTGCTTTGGTTTATGAAAGGTGATACAAATATTCGTTATTTATTGCAGCATAATAATAACATTTGGAATGAATGGGCATTTAAGAGCTGGATAGAAAGTGACGAGTATACTGGTCCTGACATGACTGATTTCGGTCTTCGCTCACAACAAGATGAGGAATTTAAAGTGCAGTACGATGAGCAAATGGAATTGTTTAAAAAGAACGTTTTAGAAGATGATGATTTCTCAAATAAATATGGTTATTTAGGAGACGTATACGGTAAGCAGTGGCGTGCTTGGAAAACAACAGCCGGTGAGACACTCGATCAATTAAAAGATGTAATTGAAATGATTAAGAAAACGCCAGATTCGCGTCGCCTAATTGTTTCTGCTTGGAATCCTGAAGATGTACCAAGTATGGCATTACCACCTTGTCATACACTATTCCAATTTTATGTAGCAGATGGCAAACTTTCTTGTCAGCTATATCAAAGAAGTGGTGACATATTCCTTGGAATTCCATTTAACATTGCAAGTTACTCACTACTGACACATTTAATTGCACATGAATGCGGACTTGAAGTGGGAGAATTTGTTCATACAATTGGAGATGCACACATTTATACAAACCATTTTGAGCAAGTAGAAAAGCAATTGGCACGTGAACCACGTCCATTCCCGAAACTTACACTAAATCCAGATGTGAAATCTGTGTTTGATTTTGAAATGGAAGATTTAACAATTGAAGGATATGATCCACATCCAGCAATTAAAGCACCAGTTGCAGTGTAATTGTAGAGGAGATGAAAAGATGATAGTTTCATTTATGGTCGCAATGGACGAGAATCGAGTAATTGGTAAAGATAATAATTTACCTTGGCGCTTACCAAGTGAATTGCAGTATGTAAAGAAAACAACGATGGGTCATCCGCTTATTATGGGGAGAAAGAACTATGAAGCGATTGGTAGACCACTGCCTGGAAGACGTAATATTATTGTAACTCGCAATGAAGGGTATCATGTTGAAGGTTGTGAAGTAGCACATTCTGTAGAAGAAGTGTTTGAGCTATGCAAAAATGAAGAAGAAATCTTTATTTTTGGAGGGGCGCAAATTTATGATCTCTTTTTACCTTACGTAGATAAGTTATATATAACAAAAATTCATTATGCATTTGAAGGAGATACGTTCTTCCCAGAAATGGATATGACAAATTGGAAAGAAGTTTTTGTTGAAAAAGGTTTAACGGATGAAAAAAATCCGTATACGTACTATTATCATGTATACGAAAAGCAACAATAATAATAAAGATTGATGTGAATATTTGCATCAATCTTTTTATTTAGCGTGCCCAGCTAAGCTGGGCACTGCTTGCTGGTGAAAGTCCAGCCTAGGTAAGAGCCAAGTCGCCTAGTAGCTGACAGGCAACTGGTGGAGAAA